>DEKL01000095.1 GCA_002353835.1 Alphaproteobacteria bacterium UBA2723 | reverse complement strand
CGCAGTTTGATGATATTACGATGATGATTGTTGAATTTCGTCGTGAGAAATAAAGTATTATCGGGCTTTTAAGCTTAGAAATTGCCTTAAACAAGACGGAGGATGATATGCGGATGAATTTATACCAAAAAACGACGTATGAAGTTTATCAGGCAAGAGAGCATTTTGGCTATAAAATTTTTGATTTTGATAATATGTTTGCTATTCTTTGGAATGAGCAGAAACTTTACTATTGCAATATGATACATGCTGATAAATTTGGCAAAGAGGAACTAAAGACTATCAAAGAGAAATTCCCTAACACGTTTTTTGGTGTGGCTTCGGCTCATGAGGCAGATAATTTGGAAAAAGGGAATGCATCTTATTTGCTGGTGTTAAATGTGGCAGATAAATTTAAGGAAGATAAAGATTTTGAAATTTTAAAGGTAACAAATGAGAAAACAGCGGCGGATTTTGCGGATGTGATTGCTGAGGTTTACCATAAAGAAAAAGATAAAGATTTGTGGCTTAAATCTTTTAAGGAAGAGATTGCTCTTGATAATTGTTTTCGCTATGTCGGCTATATTGACGGCAAACCGGCGGGAGCTGTGGAATTTTCGGAAGGGAAAGAAGCGGTTTCCGTCTGTTGGGGAGCGGTGAAAGAGGTATATAGAGGGAAAGGACTTTATAAAGCCATGCTTTATTTTGCCATCAATAACGAATTTGACCGAGGGTTTAATAAGATTGTTTTAAATTCATCAGAAATGGGGCGGGCGATTTATCTTAAAATGGGGTTTGTTCCTTTGGCTGACCGCTTTAATTATGTGGTGGATTAAATGTTTTCACCCAATCCTTAATTCTCCCCCCTCAAAGGGGTAGGAAAGTTAAAGAAATGAATTGTCAGGGGAAAAGGTAGAAAAATAAGTGTGCAAAAGAAAACCCTCGGAAAGCCGAGGGTTTTTAGTTTAGATTTTGTAAATTACTGAGCTTGTTTTACAGTAAATGTTTTAACATCAATCTTTACCGGTTCATTTATGTCTTTATCAACTTCGCCGTTAATCTCTATTGTATCTTCCGGAGTTATTTTAACACCGTTCCAATCTTCATCATCTATCTCAATAATGATGTCACCGGTGGCATCTCTGAATGTGTATTCTTCATCACCTAAGCTGTTGACGATTTTTCCGGTTAAAACAACATTAGCATCATCATTTAAGGTTAAGGCTTCGGCAACGGTTGAAGCCGGTGTTGCGTTAGCATTCGGGCCTTCAAAACCGCCGGTAACTTGGGCGTTGGCTGTGCTGATAGCGGCAAACATGGCAAGTAATGTTAAAAGTGATTTTTTCATCAAATGTCTTCTCAAAAAATAGGGTTATAACATCAAAAGCCTAGGCGACGGTTTTTTTATTGTCAATTTAAAAATTTTAAAAAAGGTATGTATCCGTTGCTAAAAGGTGAGGGGGATGAGTGTAAATCCGGCTTGACTTTGGGATTTTTTTTATTACTATCAGCTTAAATTGATTTTATTTCGGGGTAGGGTTATGAAAAAAATATTTGTTGTTTTGTTTGTTTTTTCAATGTTTTTTGCACCGCTTTGTCAGGCTGACGAAGATGTTGCGGCGTTGACCGGTAATAATAATGTTTTTGCCGGTGATGAAAAGACTTCCTTTTTAAGCGAAGATGAAATTCCGACCGGCGCGAAGTTTTTACCATTACCGCCAAAGCCGGGCGAAGATGCTTTTTATAATGATTGGCGTCGCTATGAGTGGGGCAAAACCATGCGTGATACGGAACGCGGGCAACAGGCGGCAAAAGATGCCGTGCATACGTTGGAATATTTTTCTGAGATATATTCCGAGCCGTTCGGGTTGAAAATTTCCAAAGAAAATACGCCGGAAATTTATGAACTGTTGGACAGATTGTTGGCAACAACGCGGATGTGTAACCAAAAATCTAAGGCACGCTTGATGCGTATCAGACCGTTTATGCAATTTCATGAGCCGACACCGGTGCCGGAAGATGAAGAACGCTTAAGCACAAATTCATCTTATCCTTCCGGACATACCTCTATGGGGTGGGCGATTGCGTTGGTGTTGTCTGAAATCAATCCGGCACGCCAAGATGAGATTTTAAAACGCGGCTTTGAATATGGCGAGAGCAGGGTGATTGTCGGTTTTCATTACCAAAGTGATGTTGATGCGGCTCGGGTGATTACTTCCGCATTGGTTAATGCTATGCATACTAAGGATGATTTTAAGAACCAAATGCAAAAAGCAAAAGAGGAATTTGCACGTCTGAGTATGTAGTTTGACGGTTTTAAGAAAAGTGTAAATTTTTTTTTTGAGTAAACAGGCGCATTGTCAATAATTTTTGGTACGCTTAAAGTGTACCAAAAATTATTTTTTTGACAATACAATGCGCCTAACAGCCTGACGGCTGTGTGTTGCCCGCACGGGGGTGCTGCCCGCACGGGGGTGCTATCCGCACGGGATCGCTACGCGCGAAGCGGTGCGAGGCGCACCTCCGTTGGAGAAAATAAAAAGCTCTTTACAAAACATTATCTTAGGTTTATTCTAGCTTTGTTTGAGATTTGTTGTGGGATTTTCTATGCGGCAGAAAAAATCTAATATTCAAGATTTTAAATTGTTTACCGCTCTCTTTATAGCGCTTAATCTCGTGTTTTGCTTCTACCAAACCACGTTCTTTTGGGGTAACCATGATTGGGACTGGATTAAAGGTACCGACCAGCTTTTAGCCTTAAATACCGGTATGTTTGAAGCGCGCTATGCTAAGTTTATTTTAAATGTATTCCTCTTCGGCGGGCATGTCCTCCCGATATTAAATAATGTTGTTGCTTTTGCGTTGCTCGCTTTGGGGGCTGTTTTAACGACACATTATTGGCAATTAAAAAATTTCGGCGATAAACTGCTTGTCGGTTTATTTATTACTCTTTCGCCTTATATTTTGGGCTGGCTCTATTTCCCGATTAACATTTTGGGTAATTTTGCCGCGGTTGCCCTTGTTGCCGGCGGTTTACTGCTCTTTGAAACAAAAAAATCCGTTCTTTCTTACGTTTTATCTCTCATCTGCTTTCTTTTGGCTTTAGGCGTTTATCCTTCAGTGATGGAGATGATGATTATTCTCATCTGCTTTCGTCATATTCTTTGCCAACCGCTTCAATTTAAAGAATTTATAAAGCCGTTTGTCTTGCCTTTCTTGGCGCTTGTTATCTTTAAATTGATGTTGCTGTTTTTAAGCGCACAACATCTTATTGCCGGCGATTATTACAATTTGCAGACGGTTTCTGCGACAGAATTGGTTAAACGGGTGCCGGATATCATCAAACTTGCCTTTGAACAACTTATTTTGCCGTTGCCGTTTATGAACGTTTCTTTTAAAATTCTTTCTTTACTGATTGTTTTGGGGGCGCTTTTCTCTCTGCGCCATATTTATTCGGGGTTGTTGTTTGTTGCGGCTTTTATACTCACGGCTTTGAGCAGTTGGCTGACAGCCACCCCTGTTGATACCGCGTTTATGCCACGGGTTAATTTTTACGGCGTTAATTTCTTTATTGCCGGTGCAATGGCGGTGTTACTCTTAGAAAAAGGATTTCGTCGTAATTTGGGGCTGTTGTTTGCCGGACTTCTCATCTTGCAGAGTATTACCGCGGATTTTTATGCCGAAAAAGTATGGGCAATGGGAAAAACTGCCGAAGAAAATATGGTCTTACGGATTGCCGGCAGGGTAGAAAATGAGGAAAATTTCAAACCGCGGGTGCCGGTGGTTGCCGGTGAACTTTCACTTCGGCCTCGTTATTATCATGATTTTTATTTGATAAAAAGTCCGTATCTCTTAGACCATTCGTTTATGGTGCGTCATATTCCCTCCGGTATGTTTAATTTTTATACGGCAGAAAATCTGTTTGATAAAACATCAGTTATCAGCTCTATGTCTGATGAGCTTTATCACTTCTTAAATACAGCGGATAAACCGTATCCGCATTATTCATCACTCTTTATTGATGATGATTATGTGATTATGTTGCTTACCAAAGACGGTATTAAAGCGATTAAGGCACAGTTGCCGAAATAAAAAAATCATCCCGATACTTGATTTTGACCTTATCTCCACACTACATCTATGTGTATAAGGAGAAAAGTGATGAATATTGATAAATATACAGTTAAATCGCAGGAAGTGGTTAAAAACGCTGTGGACATGGCGATTAAGGCCGGTAACCAGTTTGTAACCCCACTGCATTTGTTGGGCGCGGTGTTGGATTTGCGTGAGCCGACAATTGAAAAATTGATAGAGGAGGCCGGCGGTAAAACTTCGCTCTTAATCAGCCGGACCGAGGAAGAACTTAAAAAACTGCCGTCCGTCAGCGGTGAAAATGTCCAAAGCTCTATGGCGCAGGATACTTCGCGGCTGTTGCTGGAGGCGGAAAGTTTTGCCGAAAAGAATAATGATAAGTTTGTGACCGTTGAGCGTTTGTTGCAGGTTTTGGCGCAAAGTGCCGGCAATAAGGCTTCCGATTTATTAAAGGAAAACGGTATCAGCCCGATGAAACTTAACCAAGCGGTGCAAAATTATCGTAAAGGGCGGTTGGCAGACAGCGAAACCGCAGAAGATACGTTTGAGAGCTTAAAGAAATTTACCACCGATTTAACGGCGCGTGCCAAAGAGGGCAAATTAGACCCTGTTATCGGGCGTGATACGGAAATCAGGCGGACAATCCAAGTGCTTTCCAGACGGACGAAGAATAATCCGGTGCTTATCGGCGAGCCGGGTGTCGGTAAAACGGCGATTGTAGAAGGTTTGGCTATGCGTATTATCAATAACGACGTGCCGGAGAGTTTGAAACATAAGCGTTTGCTGGCGTTGGATATGGGCGCTTTGATTGCCGGTGCTAAATTCCGTGGCGAATTTGAGGAACGCTTAAAAGCGGTGTTAAAAGAAGTGGAAGAAGCTGCCGGGCAGATTATCCTCTTTATTGATGAAATGCACACGATTGTCGGTGCCGGCGCAAACGAAGGCTCTATGGATGCCTCAAACCTCTTAAAACCGGCATTGGCACGTGGCGAATTGCATTGTGTGGGGGCAACCACGCTTAATGAATATAAGAAGTATGTGGAAAAAGATGCGGCGCTTGCCCGACGTTTCCAACCGGTGTTTGTTGATGAGCCGGATGTGGAAGAAACTATTACCATTTTGCGTGGTATTAAGGAGAAATTTGAACTGCATCACGGGGTGAGAATTTCCGATGCGGCTTTAATCTCGGCGGCAACGCTTGCCAACCGCTATATTGCCGACCGATATATGCCGGATAAGGCAATTGACTTGATGGACGAGGCAGCTTCATCTTTAAGGATGAGTATTGACTCTAAGCCGGAAGAATTGGATATGCTGGATAGAAAAATTTTACAGCTTAAAATTGAGAAAGAGGCGCTCAAAAAAGAAACTGATAAAAACTCTAAGGACAGATTAAGTGAAGTTGATAAAGAATTGACGGAACTTGAAAAAACGGCTGCCGATTTGGCTTTGAAATGGAACGGTGAAAAAGATGCATTGCAGAAAATTACCGAGATTAAAGATAAGCTGGATAAGGCCAAAAACGAGGTACAGATTGCCGAGCGTAACGGTTTGTACGAGCGCGCCGGAGAATTGCAATACGGTATTATCCCGAAGCTTTCCGAGGAATTGAGCGAATTGGAGAAAAATACCAAAAAAGGTGACCAGCAGACGGTTCAACCGGAAGATATTGCCAAAGTCGTTTCTAAATGGACGGGAATTCCGACCGATAAAATGCTTTCTTCCGAGCGTGAAAAATTGCTTCATTTGGAAGATTGCTTAAAGAAACGGGTTATCGGGCAGGACGAGGCCGTGGCGGCGGTTGCTGATGCGGTCAGACGGTCACGTTCGGGAATTTCTAACCCCAACCAGCCGATCGGTTCGTTTATGTTTTTAGGCCCGACCGGTGTCGGTAAAACCGAGCTTAGCAAGAGCTTGGCAGAATTTCTGTTTAATGATGAAAATGCCATGCTTAGGGTAGATATGTCCGAATATATGGAAAAGCATTCGGTTGCCAGACTTATCGGTTCACCTCCGGGATATGTCGGCTATGACGAGGGCGGTATCTTAACCGAGAGTGTCAGACGCAGACCGTATCAGGTTATCCTCTTTGATGAGGTGGAAAAAGCGCATGCCGACGTGTTTAACATTCTCTTGCAGGTGTTAGATGACGGGCGGTTGACCGACAGCAAAGGGCGCACGGTTGACTTTAAGAACACGATTATCATCATGACATCTAACTTGGGCGCGGAATATTTGGTTGACCAGTCGCTCTCGTTTAATGAGCAAAGTGAGAAAGTGTTACAGACCTTAAAACAACATTTCAGACCGGAGTTTATTAACCGTATTGATGATATTGTGGTCTTTAAGCGTTTGAGCAAAGATAATATCAGCCAGATTGCCGAGTTAACGCTCAATAATATTGAAAAGAGACTTGCCGACCGCGGTATTTCGCTTGAGCTTACGCAAAAAGCAAAAGATTGGGTGGTTGAAAACGGTTATGACGAGGTTTACGGTGCCAGACCGCTTAAACGATTGCTTAAAAAAGAGCTGGAAAATAAGCTTGCTTATGCGTTGCTTGAAGGTTCAATTGCCGATAACAGCAAAGTTACGGTTGATGTCGGCAAGGACGGACTTGTCTTTAACCGATAATTAAATTTTAATCTCTTAAAATGCTCTAAGATGGTTGATTTTAGGGCATTTTTTTGTGTGTCCGAAAAAATATTGCATATACTTAAAAAATGTGATATAATCAACTTATAAGAGATTACTATGCGAGGAGAAAAACAATGGTACGCACAGCAAGAGAAGAGATGAAACAGGACGCCAAAAAGGCTAATGTTTGTAAGCGTTTGGTCAGAGAATTGCACATCAGCGCTTCCGAAAGTAAGAGAATTGTGGACGGGCTTATTGCTAAATACGGCGATAATGCGTTTGAGGTTATCAAAGCTTCTATGGAAAGACCGTATGATGCATTGGGAGCGTTGGGTGAAAGCGGACGTACTTCTCGCAGAACGTTAAAGTTTTTCTTGGAAAAAGATTTAACGACCGAACAGCTTAAAAAAGCGCTCGGTGCGGATAAAGTTAAAACCAACACTAAGCTTAAAGGCGAATTAAAAGCAGAGGCTAAAGTGGCTAAAACAAACAAGAAAGAATTGCCGCAAAATCTGGCCACAAGACAACAAAAATTAGCTACAAAGACGGTGATTTCCAGAAAGAAAACAGCAAGACCGTCTGCCACGGTGGACTATACCAAACCGATTGACTGGAGCAAGAGCGAGGTAAATATAACGGGCAGTGATGCTATGACGCCGGTTTGGAAAGATAAAAAAATATCGGCAGATAAAAAAGCTAATGAAACGTATGAAAAATTGATGTCCGGGAAAATTGCCGGTGAGTTGACTTTTGATGAATTGGCAAAGAAGGCAGGGGTATCAAAGGCTGATTTACAGGCTTTGATTAACAAACAACAATCTATTGAAGCAAAAGGTAATCTTATTGCCTCTATAAACCCCGGAAAGACCAGACAGGCTTTTGCGCATCAGGCTGATAAAGTTCGCGGTGCTTGTCATGGTGACTGCTTATCCGGTGTGCAAAGAATGGCTGTCGGTGTTTACGGTTCTGATGCTAAATCGCCGATTAACGGTATGCGCAGGGAATGGAAAACAGACGTTGAAAGAGCCAAAGGTGATTCCGCAAACTCGGCTTGTAATGCACACGTTTTGTTTGACAAATGCAGCAATGGTTTAACTGTTACCGTGCCGAATTTGGCCTATGGCGAAAGATCCGGGTCTTTGGCAGATAAGAAGATGAAGGAATTTAATGATAGATTGCCGGGTGGTACAATCGGCAGTACGTCGCATAAGAGAAATGCTAAAGGCTATGCTGCAAATCAAAGCGCACGGCACGGACATATCTGGGTTAAGGACCATGATGGTAATTCTTGCAGTGACGGGGTGCAGAAAAACGGACCGAAAGATTTTAACGCTTACGGACCGGAAGTTTATGTTACCTTGTTTAGAGACGATTATGTTCCGAAAGAGTTGGCGCTTGATTTAATTAAACAGGCACAAAAACGTCAGGAAATGGAACAGCAGAGAAAACAGGCAAAAGTTGCTCAGAGATAAGAGGAGGGCACGACAATGGGAAAAGGCGTGATGACAGATGCCGTTGTTGCATTGAAACGCGTCAGCGAACTAAAGCGACAGGGCGGTGAAAAAAATGAAGAACTGATCCGCGATATTATCAAAACCCATTTCGGGCAAATGGGTTTGGCTCTCTATAATCGTTTGAGCGCCTTTAATGTGCCACCGGAGAAAATTGTTTCCATGATGCAGGATATGGCAAGCAAAATGGAGAGATTCGGTAAAAGAATTGAAAAAGCCATTAAAGAAAAAAGGCTAAAAGCAGCACAGGCTGAAAAAGAGGCCGTTGCCAAACAACAGGCACAAATTGCGGCGGCGCAGAAGGAGGCTGTTGAACGCCAAAAACGTTTGGACGAAGCCCAAAAATTCTTTGAAGAATTGCGCGCTAAGAGGAAAAAATTGTTGGCTGATAAAGATAAACATTTGGCTAATAAGAAAAGAGCCGGCGAAGACAGACAAAAAGCAGAAAATGATGTTAATAAGTTGGATAAGGAAGATAAGCTTCTGGCCGATAAAGAAAAGAAGGAAAAAAATGCTCAGAAACGTGAAGAATACAGAAGAAAACGTGCAAAAATCAGAAGAGATAAAGATGAGCGTATGAAGTTTATTTCAGCTTGTCGCAGACGTGAACAGGAAGCCTTGCGTGAATTACAAGCCTTAGATTCACAAATTGCTTCTGCCGACAAGGATTTGAAATCGGCACAACAGAAACGTGAT
>DEKL01000082.1:387-13469 GCA_002353835.1 Alphaproteobacteria bacterium UBA2723 | reverse complement strand
GCCTGCCAATACACCGCCTAAGATTATCAGCAAGCTGATGTACATGATGGTTTCTATCATGGTATAACCTTTTTGATTGACTGCGGCTTTCATCTTTTTACCCTTTCTTTTCGTTTATGGCTTTAAATCCATTGTTTTAGTGATAAATTTAACATTTCTCTATACTTTTTAATTTATTAAGGTTAAAGATATTATTAAATTTTGATATTTTTTTTCAGGAGATGAAAAATGTTTAAGAGAGTGGTTCTGGTTGCTGCTTTTGTTTTAATTTTCGCTTTGGCGGCAACGGGTATTTTTTATATGCAGGCCAAACATACGGCCATTAAAGAAAAAGCTCAGGCCGATGCCGTGCAGAAAACGGAAAACTTAAAGGCTGAGGATGTCCATGTTTATCGGGCGGATGATATAGCCAGCGGTTGCTCGTCCGAGGATAAGCTCTTTTGTGCCATAGAGAGAACCATTAAATGTACGATGGAACCGGAATTGTCCGATTGTCAGGGTGAATTGGTGCCGGCATTTGTTTTAGGTAAAACTCAAGATGCCGAAAGACCGACAGAGGTTTCTTTTAAGGTTACCAAGATTAAGCCGATTCCGGATAGTACAGACGTTTCGGTTTATACCGAATCTGATTGTAATGCTATGTGGTTTGGTTTGTGTAAAGGTACGGTTGTTTATACCCTTTCCTTTAAGGGTAATGATGATTGGGCGGTTACCAATGTTTATGCTTTAGAGTAATTTTTTCGGAAATTTGTTTTAGGAAAGTCCCCGTGTGGGACTTTTTTTGTACAATAAAACAATGGGAAAGGGCGTATCTTCTGATTTTGTGCAAAAAACAGGGTTGACAAAATTTTAAAAAAGTTTATAAAAGTTCTGCTATTTAAGATTTTTATGGTTTTTACCTATACATATTCCTATTTTTTTTAATTCATTTAATTTATTAAAATTTATGAACAACACTTATCAGTTAAGCAACGGTTTGACTGTCATGTACGTCAGCCGTTCAGCAGGCTTCTCCGGATGCCTTTCTGTGAATGTCGGGCACGTTTCTGAGCCCTCTCTCGGTATTGCCAGTTTGTTTGAGAAGACATTGCTCTTGCAGACTTCCGGCATTATTCCTTACTTCGGAGGTACGATGACCGCCTATACGGCTGTCAGCCCTAACCTTGAAGAACTGATGATTAAGTTGTCGGAGGTGTTTAACGCAACAGTTGTGACACCTTCGTTTGTAACACGCGCGCAGAATTGGATTACCGAGGAAACGCGTAGGAACTCTTTGAAGCCGGTCAGGCAGATGAAGCTTCTCTACAAGCATACCGCATTCGGTGCTGATTTGGTTCGTCCGACTGAGGAATATCTGCGCAAGCTGAATTCTTACAGTGTGGAAGATGTGCGTTCGTTTGCCAACACCTATTACACAGCATCAAACGTTGTGTTGGTGATTGCCGGTCCACGTAATTCTGCCAAGTCGGTTAAGAATCTGGCTGAGCAGTACTTCGGCGAAATCCCTTCAGGGACAAAGCAACAGGAGCACCATGGCAACATCTATACCGGCGGTTTCGGAAAGATTGTGTCGGAAGGAGATGACACCTCTCTGATGTTCGGTTGGGATGCTTCAGGTCTTACCATTGATGACAGCCCGGCAACGAATGTCATGATGTCTATGTTCCTGAGCAGACTGGAGAGCGCCTATACGCAGCGCTTGCCGTGGGCTAAGGTTAAGGTTGATTTCAAAATCGCAGGATACTACGGTATCCGTACCATGCGCGCAACCATCTCTTCGCCAAAGGCAACGGCTAAGGACCTGACTAAGGTGTTCGTTTCGGTTGTCAACCACATCTGTGATTCGCCGGCCAACGAGAACGTGATGGAATCTGCTCGTAACTGGGCGATGACCGAGAAGTTGGACAAGTACGAGAAATCTGACAACCTCGCTCTGGAAACAGCCTGGCAGATTATCGGTCGCGGCAGTATGTATGATACGACCAATCGTATCAATTCTATCCATGAGGTAGATGCCGATGCCGTGCAGAGTATTGCAGAGCGTTTGTTCCGCGGTTCACGTGTCACATATATCGTGGCAGCGAGCGCCGAGGAAGAGCCGGCCTACACCTATCGTGAGGTTATGAAGGCCATCAAGACTGAGAATTTGCTCAAGGAGGGCGAATAAGTCTTTAAAAGCGAAAACCCCTGACAACGTGATGTTGTCGGGGGTTTCTTTTTGGTTTCAGACTTTTTCCATGTCAATTCCCAAGGTTGCCGCGATGGCGTGCTTTATGGGAGATAGCGAGTAGCGGTTTAACTCTATGGCGTTGATGTCAACACCGAGTTCGGTTAGGATTTTTCGTTTCTCTTCACGAGAAGTTGAAATCATACGGTTGTATAAGCTCTCGCGCTCATCATGGGAACGGGCAATGCCGTTTTTAATAGCGGTCTGAACGCTTTCTTGTTTGTAGTTTTCAACGGTCTTGCCGAGGACCGTCTCTAATTCACACAAATTCAACCTTTTGACGTCGGCTTCAAAGAATTTTATGCCTAAGGAAATGATGGTATCCTTTCTGGCTGAGCGATCATGCGTCGGCTTTAAGCCTGTATAGAGCCGATATTGTTCGGCTACTGACATTTTTTTTGCGCTCGCAATCGCTTGTTCATAGCTTTGTTTGAAAGCTTGGAGTTTGTCTTTGTCCATGCCCAGGGCACAGACATTCTTGAAGTCAATTCCCAGCTCATCGGAAAGCTTGGCGGCTTGTTGAATTGTTTTTTTGGATGTTTTTGAAACAGCGGCATTGATAGGTTTATCTGCGAACTGCGCATCTTCTAAAGCCTGAAGATATCTCAGCCTCACGGGGTTGATATTTTCGCGGCTGTCTTCAATGAAGGTGCATTTATCGGCCGGTAAAACCTTTTTCCAGGAATAATTGCTGTAACATTTCAGTTCGTAATTATTCTCGGAATCTTTCCAGTTTTCACAACCGAGACGCGGGCGCAGAGCCAAGAGCCGTTGTTTTTCTTCCATGAATTCTTTTTTTCTTATCTGGCGCAACGTTCTGGAACGCTGCTCACCTTCCCGTGCGAACGAGAAGATAAAGTAAAAGTTTTCAATACGGAAGAGCTCGCAACGTGAGGAAGACGTACCCTTCTTGCCTTCACATGCGAATTTGAGAATCTCATCAACTTTGATGAAAATCTCCACGAACAGGGGTTCGTTCTTTTTGTGGTTGTACATAACTATATAATTGTGATAGATTTGACATAATTTTTAAGTTGGTTCTCCTACTATACAGAATAAAATAGACAAAAACAAGTAAAAAATTAAAAATCAGAAAATTATTTTTACAATCTTCGGGGAAGGCGGTGTAATGTTTGCGGCAAATGATGTGCCTCTTGCGGTGTTTGGTGCCAATAATTATATAATTCCGGCGATATCTTGGCGGCTAATCTTAAAATTTTTTCGGTGGCGGTGCGGTCATAAAACTGTGCGAAAGATGCAAATATCAATCCTAAACGTGCCGCTTCATCAATAATCGGTTGTTGTAAGGCAGGCGGTACATGGGATACCCGGTTTAGGGTTTGGTTTAATTTATTTTGCAAATAGATTAGGGTTGAACGCAGGCGATTTTGATTTAAGTCACGCAACAGTTCTTTTTCTTTACCGTCTTTTCGGGTGATATTTAGAAATTCTTTGCAGGATTTTAAGAGCGTATATAAATGTGCGGTCGGGCTTTCGGGAAGATAATGTCGCATGATTTTGATGATTTTGCTATCTTCCGCGCCGTTTTTTATCAAAGAAAATATGAGCTGAAAAAAGTGAAATCCTTTTAAGCTCTTCTTATTGATGGTCATATAGAATGCAATCGTATGCGAAACGGTATTTTGCAAATCTTCTTTTAACAACTCGTTGTTAAAGGATAACTGGTTGTTTTTAATCAGCTTATCCAGTTCTTGTTCCAGTTCTTCAAGGTCAGGTTCTAAGGGAATGTCTGCCGTGTTGTCTTGGCGGCGATATTTAAGGGTTACATCAAAAAACATCAGGAATATTATTGTCAAAAACAACACCGGAAGCGCACATATTATCCCCGCTATCGGTATATCAAACATTTTATCCTCTTTTTTAATATGGCATAACGAAGGGAAAATATAGTCTTAATACCAATTATTAAAAGGTGTCTTTTGGTTTAATCAGAGTTTGGATTTTAAGTATTTAATGAGCTCTTTATCTTCAATTTCTTCAGCATAGTGAAGGGCTTGTTTTAAGTAAATTTCGGCTTCCGGCAACAGACCTTGGCGACGCGATAATTCCGCCAAATTATTATAGTCTATGGCCGCGCCTTTTAAGCGATTTTTACTGTGTTCCAAATCAAGAGCCTGTTTAAATAAAGTACAAGCCATATCTAAGTTGTTTTCCTGAAATTCCACTAAGCCCAGCAAAGTATAGGCATTTGCCGGGTAATATATGGCAGACGGCGGTGTTTTTTCTTTTATCAGTGCGGTTAAAATTTCGCGACAGGCAGGATAATTTTCATCAAAATAGAAAATTTCGGCTTTAAGATAGAGGCTCTCAAAAATGCTCGGGTAATGTTGCATGGCTTTGGCATATTGCAAAGCTTGGTCGGTTAATTTTAAGGCTTTTTCCGGCTCTTTGTTTTTTAGGCAAATTCTTGCCAGCATTTCGGTGGCAAATGTTTTGGTCGGAATATGTGCGGCATTTTCTAAAGCGGTGGTGAAATATTGTTCGGCGCGTTTATACTTATTGGTTAAAAAAGCGACTAAACCGAGCCAGTTTTCAATATCGGCCAGGGTTCCGAAAAGCTTGTGTTTTTGGCATATTTTTTCGGCATTTTCCAGATATTCGGTTGCGACTTTATAATTCTCACGTCCGATTTCGGACAAACCGAAGTAGGCTTTCACTTCGGCAATTTTGGCATACAAATTGAGCTTTTTATAAATTTTTTCAGCCTCTTTTAACATGGTAAAGGCAACATCAAACACCCCGCTGATACGATAAATTTGTGCCATGGTTAAATAGGTTTCGGCTTCTTCGTATTCAAAATTTAATTTTTGATAAGCTTTAAGTGCTTTGGAGGCGTGTTCGGAAGCGCTCATCATATCGGTTTGAAAAAGTTCGTTTTTGGCTTTCAGATGCCAAAATTTTGCTTTGAGCGGAGGGCACATAAAACGTGGCAGATAAACGTGTTCTATGATATGATGAAAGCGTCGTTGTTCGTGTCTTAAATCAGCAATTTCCGCATCTAAAAGCAGTAACTTTGTGTTTTGCGGGGCTTTTTTGACGGCACGCTCCAAATATTTGGCGGAAAGCGTTAAATCTTTGACTGCAATACGGCTGATAACCGTTTCTTTAAGCGGTTTTATATGCAAAAATTTTCTTAACGTTTCTATTTTGACGGCATCTGTTGAATAGAAAAGCGGTAAGTCTTTTTTTCTGATTTCTTTTAATGTGTTGTTTTTCTTTGAGGTATATTTTTCTAAGAAACGCAGGCGCGCTACAAAACCGAAGGCTATTGCCAAAGGTAACAACACTTCTAAAAAAAACAGCAATATGATTGTCAAAACTTTCAAAATCTTTACTCAATGTTAGCTTTTTAAACTTATACTACGCCTATAATTTTATATAGGGGATATTTTTTGAAATGGCTATTACTAAATTAACTTCTGAGCAACTTTATCGCAAATGTGATGCAACAAAGTTTGATTTTACAACCACGGCAGATTTGGAAGAACGGCTTTCCGCTTTGGGGCAAGACCGTGCCATCAGTGCGGTGGAATTGGGTATCAACATTAAATCTCGCGGCTATAATTTATTCTGCTTAGGACCGGAGGGAACCGGTAAAACCAGTTTGGTAAAGCGAATCCTTGAAAAAGAAGGTAAACAACGTACCACACCGGATGACTGGGTTTATGTTTATAATTTTGATGAACCGCATAAACCGATTGCGCTTAATTTTAATGCCGGTGAAGCAAGCGGTTTTGCCAAAGCTATGGATGACTTTGCCGATTTCTTAGAGCATGACCTGCCGGAAGCGGTTAAAAATGAGATGTACGAAGAACAGCTTAAATCTATTCGTGAAAAATATCAGGAAAAACGTAACGACTATGTCAAAGTTTTGCAGAAAAAAGCCAAAGGTAAAAAAGTTTCACTTCTGCATATGCCGATGGGGGTTGTTGTTGCGCCGATGAAAAACGGCGAAATTATCAGTCCGGATGTTTTTGATACGCTTTCCGATGAAGAAAAAAATGAGATTATGGCAGACTTAAACGCTATGCAGGAAGAAATTGCCGCACATCAGGATAATGCGCCGCAATGGGAAGAAAAGCAAAGCGAGGAAATTAAAAAATTACAAAATAAAGTGGTTAAAGATGCCATCAAAAAACCGCTGGAGGAAATTCAGAAAAAATATAAGGGAAACAAAAAAGTCAGCGACTATATGCGTATGGTTCGCAACTATATCTTGGATAATATGTCCACCTATGTTCCGAACTACGATCAAGACACCAAACCGCAACAAGAAGATGATTCCATGCTCGGGCTTTTGAGCCAGCTTAAAGGTCAGCAGGAAGAAGATAAATTCAGCAAGTTTAAGGTTAACGTTGTGGTTAAAAATGTACCTGACAGCGGTGCGCCGATTGTTCTTCTTGACCACCCGACACAGGGAAATCTCGTCGGAAAAGTTGAACGCATACAACAATTCGGTGCGTTAATTACCGATTTTTCCTTAATAAAGGGTGGCGCGTTACACCGTGCTAACGGTGGTTTTCTTTTGATTGATGCGCGCAAACTTTTGTTGCAACCGTATTCTTGGGATTCCTTAAAACGAGCGCTTGCCTCAAAAGAAATTAAAATTGAAGCCCCGTCTGAAGATACCAGCTTTTCAACCATTTCATTAGATCCGCAACCTATCCCGTTGGATGTAAAGGTGATTATGACCGGAGATTCCGAGCTCTATGAACTTTTGAGCGAACGTGATTCGGATTTTAAGGATTATTTCAAGGTTGAGGCGGATTTCGGCGGTGTAATAGACCGTACCGAAGAAAATGAAATTGAATATGCCAAACTTATCGGCTCACTTTCCAAAAAGAAGAATTTGCGCTCACTTAATAAACAAGCGGTAGCGCGGGTGATTGAATATTCTTCCCGTTTGGCGGATGATACCGAAAAACTGACCGCTCACATTGCCTCTATCGGTGACCTCTTAAAAGAGGCTGATTATTGGGCGCGTAAATCTAAGGCCAGCCAAATCGGTAAAAACCATATTGAGCAGGCTATTAAATCGCAGATTTATCGCTCAGACCGTGTCAACCAAGCGATGCTTGAGCAGATAGATAAAGGCACGATTTTGATGGATGTCACCGGAGAGCGTGTCGGGCAAATTAACGGTTTGGTCGTTTATAACTTTACCCGCAATTCTTTCGGTAAACCGGCACGTATCACCACACAGGTTCGTTTGGGACACGGCGAGTTTATCAATATTGAGCGCGAAGTTGAGATGAGCGGACCGATACACTCTAAAGGTGTGCTGATTTTGCAGTCTTTAATTGCTAATCGTTTTGCTAAACGTTCACCGCTATCCCTTTCTGCTTCCATCGTTTTTGAACAATCTTACGGCGGGGTTGATGGTGACTCGGCATCTTCTACCGAATATTACTGTATGCTTTCCGCAATTGCCGGATTACCGATTAAACAGTCTTTAGCCGTAACCGGTTCTATTAACCAATTCGGAGAAATTCAACCTATCGGCGGGGTTAACGAGAAAATTGAAGGCTTTTTTGAGGTCTGCAAATATAACGGATTAACCGGCAAGCAGGGTGTTATTATTCCGCGGACAAATGTGGTTAACCTTATGCTGCGGGAAGATGTGGTAGAGGCAGTTGAAGCCGGTAAATTCTCTATTTATGCCATAGATACGGTTGATGACGGTATAGAACTTTTAACCGGTGTTCCGGCAGGTAAAGCCAATAAAAAAGGACAATATCCGAAAGGTTCGGTTAACTACCAAGTTCAACAGAGTCTAGCCGAGTACTATAAGGATTATGTACGTTGTGCCAAGGAGACCCACGGCGCTTTGTAGGGTAAATTTTGGCGTCTAATCGTAAATGGATGCCCACGTCGTCGCGTCGTGTACGCTTTAGTACACTCGTGCTCCTAGGGAGACATTTACTTCTATCCGCTCAAAATTTCCTGCTACAAAGTAAGCCTCATGGCGGCACGTCACGTACGTTTAATGTACGCTCGTGTGCCTTGGTGGGCTCACGACGATAGCACCATACTTTATCCCACCCTCGGCAAATCCACCTTTTCGGTGGATTTTCAGTTTAATTATTCTTTACAAGGATTTAGTATTTCGGCTGTTGAAAAATAAAAATGTTCAGTCATTGTTTCTAAATTATAATGACGTGTGTCTTGAAAACCTATGAGAGCATTGTTTAAATTGTAGAGATGAGCGTTTGTAAATTCTACCTTTTCTGTTTGGGTTGCATATTTTGATATAGGTCTATTGCAATAACCAGAAATGGCAACACCTTGTTCATAATTAGCTTCAAATAAGATATCTCCATCGGATTTGTAAGCGGTCAGTTTCCCCTCTAATTTTCCATCTTTGAAGTTGGCCTCAATACAGTCAGATAAAAATTTATTTCCTTGGAAAAGAGAACCATCTTCTTCATAAAATATGCTTGGGCCATAGTAACCATTGTTATTAGTCCATTCCTGACTAATATTTCCATTTGGATAGTAGGAAATTTGTTTTCCTGAAAATTCTCCATCCTTGCGTGTCCATTTATATTCTAAATGGTTGTTTTGGTACATATAACTTTCTCCGTTAGCTTTCTTGTTTTGATATGAGTAAATTAAAATCATTTCAAATTCACGGATATTATCTATGACGTTGCCTGTCGGGTAACCATCTGTGTAATCAGCGATGAATACAGGATATTTTTTTTGTATGTCATTATTTTCATAGACAATTAATTTTCCTGTTAATGGGCGTTTGTTTTCATCAATACATATGGTCGGGGTATTTTGAAGAAATGTGAGTCCTGGAATTCTGCTTAAATCAATAGGATTGGCAACGGAAGAACAAGGTAGATACATTGGATTGCTCCGGAAAATCTTATATATTTTTGTATGCTCGTTATCAATGCTTTGAAACTTGTTTATTATGTCCAACTCACTGTCGGCAAAAGCAGAGAGGACAAATAAATTAAAGAAAAATGAGATTAATATAAAATGTTTAATGTTCATGGTCTTTCTCCTGTATTGGAAATAGATTTTTTAATTTCTGAGATAATTTTATTCATGTCTCTTATGTAAAGAACAACCTCAAAAGTTAAATCACCATTTAGAGCGAAATCTTGAAATTTTAAGGCTGAAATTTTTCCACCTTTAGTATATTGCTTGTTTAAAAAATTACCATGAGCTAAAGAGTTGCGTAGGTGCCTAAAAAATTCATTAGCCGTTTTGTCTTTTGTTTTATGACCATAGTGTGCTTTCTTTATTATATTGGGTATTGTAATATTTTCATACTTGATGCGGCTATGTTGTTGCATCAAAACAATAATACCTAAAAAAGAATTGATGGTTTGTGTGACATTATAGGGATATTTTTTGCCATCTTTTTTGTGACTTCTTTTGTATTGATTTAGGTTTTTTATTGTTCTTTCAAAGAAAGAATTAATAACATCTTCATCATATTCCATGGTTTATACCTCCTAATGTTTCACAAGGGTTAATATCCCATGATTTGATCTTATAAAGGTGCATGGAGTTATATTCTATCTTTTTGATTTCACGTTGTCCGTTTGCATTTGTAATTTCTTTATTACAAAACCCTTCAAAGGGGATGCCAAATGCATATTCTGTTTTGATATCTATATCGCCGTTATTTTTGTAGGTGATTAATTCAAATAATGTTCCAGCAAAGAAAAGTCCTTCCCACTTCAGATTACCTTTTTCACGTAGTTTGTACTTACCAGTTCTGGGTGTTCCATCTTGATTATAATAGATTGTGTTGCGTATTCTTCCTTTAGCTACTAGTTTTGCCTTATTTGTAATTTTGTCAACAAATTGTTCTGCGGTTTTATTTCCATCTTCATCAAAAATTGTTATTTTTCCATCCATAAATCCATCAACAAAATTTATTATTTTACGGATTCTGCCGAAATTATCGTATAATTCTGCAGTACCATTTAGTTTGTGGTCTTTAAAATTAAAAACATTTTTGGAACCATCTTGCTTAAATATTGTAACCTCGCCATTTAAGTGTCCATCAATAAATGTTCCAATGAAATAAAGCTGTTTTTCATAGCTCAGGTAATTGTAGCGGTAGGCTTTAACAGTGGCATTTAATGGGTTATATTCATTATCAAAACAACGATAGGGTTTGAGGAGTGAACCGAGAATTATTGGGTGTATGCATTTATCAAAAAGTGGTTCTCCGGCTTTTGTTTCAATAATATCTTGAGCATGAGCCGTTTGGCTAAATAGAAAACTCAATATTATAACTAATAACATCTTTTTCATAGCTCTACCTCCAACATTGCAGGGTGTGAAAAATATATAACTAACATTGTAGTCTATTTTTAAGGTCAAGTCAATCAAAAAACATACTGTAGGATGTGGAAACAAACATCATAATCCATATAAAATTATCGGAGGAGATGAAAATGACAAATGATGATTTTGTTTATAATATCGGCAGAAAAATAGCAAAGCTTCGCAAGGCTCGGCATTTAAGCCAAGAGGAATTTGCCGAAAAATCCGGTAAAATGGTTAATACTATCTCCAAGATTGAGCGCGGTATCGGGGACCCGAAAATTACAACCTTACGGGATATTGCCAAAGGTCTAGAAGTTGATTTATTTGAACTTTTAGATGTAGATATGAGTAATAACACGCGTCATAAAAAATCAAATGAAAAAATTATCAATCGTATCGATGTTTTGTTGCAATCTCTCAATGAGAGAACTTTGCAAATTATTGAAAAACAGATTGAAGTTTTTCATAGAGTAAAATTTTAATAGTAAAAAGAGTCTTTTTACGCCATATCGTGGGTGTTTGTTTTAACTAATGGCGGGGTGTTTGTTGCTTTGTTTTCTTCTTTTTGAGGGGCGTTTTTTTCTTGCGCAGGCGGGGTTTGTCTTGCCATGTCGCGGTTGCTTTGCCACTCTTGAACTTTCATTGTGCTTTTAACATCCGTTTTTTCTTCGGCGGTATAATTCAACATATCCCTAATCATACCGTTGCGATAGCGGTTAACAATATTAAAGTCTATGTCCGCTTTGCTGGTGCTTTCTTCGTTCTTAAAGGCTTCTTTGGCGGCAATAGCTCGGCGTTCAATTTCATCAATTTGCTCTCTGGTAAAGGTTTCATTTGGTTTTAAGCCAAAGTCATACCGCAACTGCATTAAACGCGCATAAATCTCTTCCGAGCTATCTAAGTAAGAGTCAAAGGTGACACCTTCTTTTAAGATGATGTTATTCTCATTATCTGTTGACCGCTCTTTTTTTCCTTTATGAAGCGGGATATCCGTATCAGATTCGGCAATAAATTCCGGTGTGATGACCGGCGCAGTGGTTTTTGTTTCTCGCGGTGCCGGATTATTTGTATATTTAACGCCTCTTAATATGCTGGTAATCATGTCTTCCTGCATATCCAATTTAAGATTGTGTGTCATCTCATGAACGGCTAAGCTGGTCAATGTCGGGCAACCGACTTCGCCGGAAGATTGTTTTAGTTTATCCACATTTAAGAAAACAACAGATTCTTTGATATCACTCAAATGAAATCCCAATAAACCGGTGGAAGACGGATTGTTTTCCAGATATTCTTTGAAAAAGGCGATAGATTTTTGTTCGTCCGTCAGGTTGGAATCACCGAAAGAAATACCAAAATCTGCCAGTTTTTTATTATCTTCCTCGGAAAGGAGATTTTTGAAAGGATGTTTTTTATCATAGGCTTTGGCAATAAGCTTTGCGGCAGTTTCGCTAAAGTGAAGTTCGCCGTTTTCCAGGGCTTCAAGCAGCCTGTCATAGCCTTTGTCGGTGGTATAAACTTTAATGTCTTTCAGACTATTTATAGCTTGGGTGTATTCGGCTTTGCTCAATACCCCCTGATTATAGCGTTCGGTCATCCATTGCGAGAGCCAATTAGCACCATCCGTTATGGCTTGTTTGTCTTCATCGGAAAGCACTCTGTTTGTAGATGTATCAGTCATTTTCTTTTCCTCATATACGTTATTATAGCATATTGAGAGCCTTAAGTCAAATTAAAAGCATGTATTGACAGGGGGTAAAAAATGTGATATGCTATGGTCATTCTTCTAGCGTTATGTCTTATAATTTAAATCATATGAAAAATTTTTTGTTATTCATGATTATCCTCCTATGTCTGTGCTGTATCAGCTACAGCTACGAAAGGAGAGAGGAACTTCGCAAAAAACAAGAAATTGCGGAGAGGTCCGAGAACTACCGGAAAATAGTCTGTGACTATCAGGCTCAGGAGCGTATTGTGTGGAAACACGCACAGAGCTTGCCGGACAGCTTCTTAAGGGAATTCTATCCGGATGCCGAAAACCTTGACAGCTTACGTGCTCGTTTAGTCTCAGATTATGAGCACTACGGCGAAGACGGTATCTGAAATCGCTCAAAATTTAAAAGAAGTCTTTACCCTCGTTGGTAAAGGCTTTTTTATTTATCCATCAGTTGTTTTAATTCGTAGAGCTTGTCTAGGGCTTCGCGGGGGGAGAGGTTGTCTATATCCATATTTTCCAAGGCTTCCAAAGCCGGGTTTTTCGGGGTTTCCTTAACTTCTTCTTTTAGGCTGGCAAATAAAGGTAAATCATCTTCCACCGTGTTTAATATCTTGTGTTGTTTTTCTTCTTCCAATAGAGCCAAAACCTGTTCGGCGCGTTTGATTGTCAACTCCGGCAGACCGGCAAGCCTTGCCACATGAATACCGTAAGACCTGTCTGCCGCGCCCTCTATTACCTCGTGCATAAAGACGACATCACCGTTGTATTCTTTTATCTTCATACAATGTAATGTCAAGGCGGGTAGGCGCTTGTTTAGCTTGG
>DEKL01000082.1:0-358 GCA_002353835.1 Alphaproteobacteria bacterium UBA2723 | reverse complement strand
TGGTTAATTCGTGGTAGTGGGTGGCAAAAATGGTGCGGCATTTGTTGACTTCCGCTAATTGTTCCACTACGGCCCAGGCGATAGATAAGCCGTCAAACGTTGCGGTGCCTCGTCCGATTTCGTCTAAGATAACAAACGAGCGCTCATCAGCGCGGTTTAAGATGGCGGCTGTTTCCACCATTTCCACCATAAAAGTGGAGCGACCTCTTGCCAAATCATCACTGGCGCCGACACGTGAAAAGATTTTATTGATAACGCCGATTTTGGCGCTTTTTGCCGGTACAAAAGAACCCATTTGCGCCATAATGGCGATTAAGGCATTCTGCCGTAAAAAAGTGGATTTACCGGCCATGTTCGG
>DEKL01000034.1 GCA_002353835.1 Alphaproteobacteria bacterium UBA2723 | reverse complement strand
CATTTAACGATAGCAGAACTTTAGGCTATATTTTTCTTATTTGCAAGGAAAAACGGCAGTTATCTATATGTTTTTGGGATTTTTTTATAAGGAAATATCGCGCAACCTAAGGGATTCTCTTAAGTTGGCCGATATCAGATGCGGTGTCGTTTTTTGGTTGATTTTGTAAAGAATAAATGCAACCGCAGTAAGTTTGGTTATAAAGGTTTAACTCTTTAATTAACCGCGAACGGGCTTCCTGCATACCATGCTTTCGGCCTTCAATCTCTATATATTCTGCGCCTGTTGAGGCGCTGGCAAGGGCGGCGGCCGCGTTGACTTGGGAGAGATCTTTCCAGCGTGATACCCCTAAAACTGATGCGACTCGGCTGAAACCTTGAGATAGGGCATATTCCATCGCTCTTTTTAAGCGAAATTCAAAGCAAAGCGAACAACGTTTTCCTCTTTCCGGCTCGTCTTTGTATGGGGTTGCCATTTTCAGCCATTCTTCGGGATTATATTCCAGTTCTATAAATTCAATCCCCCATTTTTCGCACAAGTTTTTTTGCTCATCACGGCGCTTTTCATATTCTTCTTTGGGGTGAATATTGGGGTTATAAAAAAGCACGGCAAAATTGATACCGTCATCTTTTAACTTACGGATAACGGCGCAGGAGCAGGGTGCACAGCAGGAAAGCAACAATATTTTATCTTTGTTTGTCATACGGGCAATATAAAGCGATTGTCATACATTGTCAAGACAAGGCATAAAAAATCGCGGTATTAAACCGCGATTTTGCTTGTTAAAATTTATGCTCTTTGCGTTTGCATCATCAGAGTTGGATTGAACTTTGGCGGATCCATCGCGATAATATTATCAGCTACGGCTCTGTTTTCCGGCTTGCTGACATCTAATTTTGCAAAGTATTCAATAGCCTGCTTAGATTTTGTCGGTCCTTGTCCGGCGGTTACCATAACGTTTGTCGGCTCAGCCATACATTTTTGAACAATGTCATAGGCATCTTTCGGACCGTAATTTTCAACCAACTTATTCTTATCTTCTTCAGAGATACGGCAGGTTTTCATCCAAGAATCAAAGGATTTCTGCTCTTTATCTGTCAACGGCGTACGGTCAACCTCAACAACAGCCGGCGCCGGTTGTTCTACTGTCTGTGTATTGGTTAAATCATCTTGAGCTTTGACATTTTCCAAAGTCTGCTGATTTTGCAGCTCGGCTTCTGCGGTACGGCGGTCAATGTATGCATCCGTCATATCATCACGCATGCTCATTCTGTCGCCCCAATAGCCATATTCCGGGCCTAAATAGCTGCGCATTATCGCTTCTAAGATAAGCATCATCAGTTCTTCTTGCGGTGATTGTTCATTTTGTTGATAAGGCTCATTTTCGCGCGGATAGGCATCATTTTCTCTTGCCTGCGGGATGTTACCATTTCTGATATTACCGTAAACATCACGGAATTGCCCTTCTTTTAAGGGTTGTTCCGGTTCAGGTATCGGTTGAACGGTGGATTTTAATTCCGGCTCTTTAACCTCTGTAAATTCATCTTTTAGGGCACCGAGTTTTTCAAGTTTTTTATCACGTTTATTTTCGGCTTTTTCCAAGGCTTCATTATATTTTGCTTGAGCTTCCGGATTATGCGGGTCTTTGGCTAATTTCTTTTCAGCTTTAGCAACGTCTTTTTCATATTTCTTTTCCGCTTTCTCTATTTTCTTTTGTCTTTTGGCTTCTTCTTTTTCAGCTTTTGCCTCAGCTTTGGCGGCTTTTTCTTCCGGTGTTTTCTTTCTGAAAATATTTTTTACTTTGGTTAAAAGATTTTTCTTTTCTTTTTTGGGTTCCGGAGCCGGTACTTCAACATGAATATTCGGTTTTTCTTTGAGTTTTGCCTGTAACATGCTTTCAGTAATAGACATCGGTTTGAGAGGCTCAGCTTCTCTTTTTACTTGCGGCGGAACGGAACCGGTTTCATGGGTATCTTGAACAACGTGTGCCTTTTCTATTGTTTCATCATTTTTAACTTGCGGCGGAACGGAACCGGTTTCATGAGTATTTGTTTCAACCCTGTGAGCTGCCATCCATTGTTCTGCCTCTTTAGGGGGAAGAACAGAGGTTTTTCCGTTAGCATCAGTTCCGATAATGATTGTTCGACCGCCGGTGCTTACAACTTCTACATTGGTATATTCAGTCATGGTCGCCTCCGCTTTTTAATAGTATCTTATATTAGGAAAATTATAGCATGAAAATTTACTTTTCGCAACAAAAAAGCATCATAAAAAAGAGTTTTTTATAAAGAAAAAATTACCCGTTTCTGGTTTGTTTTTGTTGCCATACAGCCATGGCGACAGGGTCTACTTTTTTCTGGCGTCGTAACGCTGTCGGAGCCATAGGTTCTTCTTGGTTTTGCGTTTGGACTTGCTTCTGCTGTGTCGTCGTTTTTTGTTGTTGAGAGGTTAATTGTTTGTTTTCTCTGGTGGCTTCGTTTACCTTTTCTCTTTCCTCCGTTTTAGCATCAAAACGCTGATCCTTAAAAGAAGCTATGCCGTTTATTTTATCGTTAATTTCGGGTATTTTAATGTCTTCCAAAGTCGGTATATTGACGGCAGGGTCAGCCTGTCTGATGACTGTCGGCTCTATACGGCGGATTTCATAACTTGATTTTCTGTCATTAAATTCCTGTCTGAAAGAGCTCTCAGCATCTGCAAGATAGTTTTGCATGTTGCCTTTTCTGTGGCTGGCGGCATACTGTTCGGTTTTTTGTAAATTATCAATCAGGTCTCCTGTTCTTTGGCGCGTGGCAGAAACTTCCGCGGCCAATTCTTCGGTGGTCTTTTGGCTTAATTTGGTGCGTTCTTCCTTTATTTTGTCTTCCATCCAAACGTGGGTTTTGACGGCGTTATAAACCAGTTTTCCGCCTTGCCCGTTGTTGTCATGGATATCAACATCACGGAAAGCCTCAACATTGTTTGCCTGATAAGTGAAACCGATAATTTCGCCGCTTTTATTGCGGTTGACCGCGGCAATGGTGATGCAATGTTTACCGGAAGCGGTGACAACGGTGTTGTCTTTTTTCTTATTATTCGGTTTGGGGTAGATGGAAACTTCATCACCGACACCGATTTCTCCGGATAAAATCATCTGATTTAAGGTCTTTTTACCATCACCGTTTATCTGATATTGTTCAGGTACACAGGTTGCCGCACCGACAGCACTGGCATAACTTTTTTTATTGATAATGATGCTGTTGTTGT
This sequence comes from Alphaproteobacteria bacterium UBA2723, assembly GCA_002353835.1. Taxonomy (GTDB): domain Bacteria; phylum Pseudomonadota; class Alphaproteobacteria; order RF32; family CAG-239; genus CAG-267. The sequence continues at coordinate 6,130 of DEKL01000034.1, read as the reverse complement.
CATAACCCATTTTATCGCAGATTTGCATTTGCAAAGCGGTTGATGTTATAGCACAAGTGTATGCACCAACACTTTTGACAGTACCGTCTTTCTTGATATTTTTATGAGTGTTCATATATTTCGGATTAGTGCATAATTCCGGAAATTGCTGAACTTGGGCGCTATCGGCGTGTTCGGTGTGTTGGCGTAAAAATTGCGGATATTCATGATAACCGCCCCATGCGTTATTGGGGTTGATACCGGCTTTTCTGCCGTCACAAGAAAGGTTATAGGCTTTTAAGGTTTCGTTTCTGACAGTGTAGTTATATTCTTGGTAACGCAAATCTTCATATTGGTTAAGTAAAGCCGCGCGATATTCTTCTTCACTGTTGAAATTTTCCGCTTTTAACTCACGGTTATATGTTGCTAAATCGTCATGACGATAGGTTGCCATTTGCTCAGTCATCTCGGCTGTTATCGCAGGCGTTACAGAAGCTTGTCTTCTTACCGGTTTCTTTGCCATGATACACCTCACTTAATAATTCTTATTATAGAATTATTTTAACACCTTTTTTAGGGGTTTGCAAGCAAAAAGCGCTAGGAAATTACTGTCTTTGGCGCATCCGTTCTATCAGCTCATTAACTCCGATTTCGGTTTTCTTTTCATTTTTATTTTTGGTTACTTTAATCAGCTTACCGTCTTGCGTCATCTCCCAAGTGGCGGCTACTTTGGGTTCTTTATTCGTTTGTTGTTGGTTAGCAATACGCTCATTTTCGGCTCTGGCGGCAGTTGTTTCATCATGAGCGGTGACAACGGCATCCGTGCGAGCGATTTTGAAAGTTCCGTTGGTTTGCGTGCGTTCAATAGCTTTTTTATCTTCTTTGGCTTTTTTCTTTTCCGCTTTGGTTAAAGGCGTTTCTCTGCGCACAAGGGCAAATTCTATGTCGCGTTCATTAACGTTAAATTCGCGGTCACCCAGCTCCTCTTCTTTTTTAGCTAAGGCTTCTTTTCTGGCCATGGCGTTTCTTTTACGTTCTTCCAAATCTTGAGATTCCGTTACCGGCGGAATTTCTACGGCTTCCGGATGTTCCGGAGTACCGGTATTTTCAACGCGTTCTTTATCTTTTTGGTTTATTTCTTCTTCTTTATCCGGATGTTCGGCTAAAAATTCGGGTTTTTTCCGCTCATATTCGTTTTCTTTCTTTAAGATTTCTTCTTCGCGCTTTTTCAATTCGGCCTCTTTGGCGACATTTTCCTGTTCAACGCGCAATACAATTTGTTCATCGCGAAGATTTTCTGCTCTTTGGTGTAGAGCTTCGGCAACTTCATTATAATGCTTTCCATAACCGTCTGTTCTACCAATATTGGGAGCAGGTTGGGCATATCTTTTATTTTGTACGTATTCTGTTTCGGTTGTCTGCATTTCATCTATTGTTGCAGATAATCTCTGACGAGTAGCTGCAATTTCTTCCTGTAATTGTTCAGCACTCATACCATTTATCTTTTTAGCATCCTGAGTTCTTATCCAATCGTTTGTTTTGGTCACACAGACAAGTTTTCTGCTACCATAGTAATCAGGTTTTTGAACATCTACTTGTTTTAAAGTCGGAGGGTTGTTACCTTGCAAAGTATAGCTGATAACGGTTTTACCGTCTGCGGCATATTGGATATCTGTTAAAACCATAGCATGACAACCGGTTGTAACGTTACCTCGTGCTTCACCGGTTCTTATGGAGAATTCATCACCGACTTTTATAATGCCTTTTTTGACAGCTTCGTTAAGTGTCGGTGCTTTAGCTTCATCCTTATAACTGATACGGCACTCCGGTGGAATAGAATCTAATTGATTTAGATATTTAGCAGCCCCCGGGTTGTTTCTGGGACCGACACTACCACCTATAATACGTGATTTAGGTTTGATTAAATTATTTTGACCGTCATACCCCATTTTACCACTGATTTGTGCCGTTAATGATGTGGCACTAATTGCACAGCAATTTTCTCCGGGGACATAGCCATCACTTGTTTTAGCAATTTCTTTGGTGCGATTAAAACAACTGTCAACAGGTGTTTGCGGGTAACCGTTCCAAGACTGTTGGTTTTCACATCTGCTTTTTTTTCTTTGGTTATTTCCATAGGCAACGTTAAAAGCTTTCATGGATTCATTTTGTACCACATAGCTGTATTCTTGCGCACGTATGGCTTGGTATTGTGCAACGAGTGTCTCTCTATAAGCATCGTCAGAGGTGAAATCTTCTCTCTTTAATTTAGGAAAAGAGTTATCTGCGATAATATGGCGATCTTTGGCAACTTGAGAAACGGTTGCTTTATAGACTGTGGTATAATTCTTCTCATATCTTGATGTCGGAGTAGGCATGACACACCTCGCTAATAATCATTTTATATGTTTATTTTAGCATTTTTTGGGGTGTTTTGCAAGCAAAAAGTAACCGGCCGAAGTTGATTTCAGCCGGTTTTATGATATTGTTTTTCCGTTTTTTTAACCGTTTTGATTGCCGCCCATGGACATGACGATACGGATATTGTTGTCTAAGTTTTGTTGACGTTTCTGCTGTTGCAATTTGGCTTGCATTTCGGCATATCTTCTTTGGGCATCCTGAATCGTATCGTTGGCGGCGCGTCTGGTTCTGGCTTCTGCCTCAGAGGCACGGTTCATCTGGTTTCTGTTACCTTCGGATTTAGAAGAACGTATCCTTCTTAACTCATCAACAACGGATTGCGGATTTTGTGGGTCTATCCGACCATCTTGAATCGCATCTGTAATGCGCGTACCGGGTTTTCCGGCGTAATAGGTGTGTACCAATGATAACTGCAGATTTTTCGGATACTTGTTGAAAATTTCTGCTCCTTTTTTGACGTCACCGTTACCTAATGCGGTTTGAACTTTCTTTAAGTTAGCGGCAAAGCGCGTATTAAATGTTTTTCTGATTTCGGTTTGCGATATTCTTACGTTTGCGGCACTTGCCGGAGAGATAACGACATTATACCCGCCGATACTTTGAGTTCTTAAAGTACCGTTACGGACGGCGGCGCGCAAATCTTCAAAGATTTTATCTTTTTGGGCGCTTGTCAACGGATTACCGTTGGCATCTGTTAATTTTTGGTTTCTAAACATAGTCTTCCAACCGGCAACGGTACCATGTTTTTTGACGGCTTCTTTTGACGGGGGTTCTTTGCATAAATCCTTATGGATAATCAAACAACCGTTACCCATGGTCGGATGACCGTAATTCTTTTTCTCCACATATATTCTGGTGGATATACCTTCGCCTTTGCCGAAGTCTTTATACGCGGCATCTTCCAATGCTTTGCCGGTTAAAGGTTTATCTTCCGGTTTATAGTATTTTAGGTAATCGTCTAAGGTCATATCATCAACACCCATGGTTTCTTCCGGTGTTAAATCATCGGTGTTTGTTTCTTCCGGTTTACTATCTCTAACCGGTTCACTTCTGGTGGCGGTGTGTTCATCAACTTTTTCTTCAAATTTCTTTTGTTGTTTATCGGCAGTCATCTGTACGGATTTGATTTCCGCATTTTCAAGGGTCTGTTTGGCGCTGATATTGTATTGAGCTAACCCGGCCTCTACCTTCATTTCGTTTTTATTGACAGCTTTGGCAAGGGTAGCTGTATCAATTTCTGTTTCGGCAAAATAATGGATTGTGTTATTGGAGTTTCTGAACGGCTGATTTATTCTCTTGGCAACATTTGCCGGTTCGGCACGGGCCAAGCGAACGACATCATAAGCGTACGGTCCGTATTTTTCTATCAATTTATTGATATCATCGGAATTGAGCTTAAATTCTTTTTCCCACTGGCGAAGTCTTGCAAGTTTTGCCTCGTCAGATAATTCTCTTCTAACCCCGGATCTTGATCTATACTTAGCCATTGTCTTTCTCCTGCCATAATTTATATCTGTAATTATCCTAACACGATTTTGGATGTTTTGCAAGCAAAACAGAAAAATGGAATTGTTACATTTTTGTTAAGGATAAAAATATTTTTTGCGTAAGATGAAAAATTTTTCTTGCATTTATAAATTTCTGCCGTTATAAACATTTTTGTTTTGAATGTAATTGGGGTTGTAGCTCAGTTGGGAGAGCGCTTGAATGGCATTCAAGAGGTCAGGGGTTCGATTCCCCTCAGCTCCACCAATAAAAAAAGACGGGTATAAATCCCGTCTTTTTTTATTGGTTGGAAATTAAGACCGGAAGCGAACCCCGAAAATAGGGGGGGCGACTACCAGCGGTGCGAGGCGGTGGCAGTGCCACCTCCAACGATTTAAAAGGCTTTCCAGTGGAGCGGGGTGTACTCTCCGACCGAGAAACTTTTAAACCGTCATGCTTTGCCGAATGAGGGGGAACGGGGAAAAGTTATCCATAGCCGCGTGAGTAACCCTTAAGCTCAAACGCGTGCTGTGGAGAACTTTTTTAGTATCGTGTTTCTTTAATTAAAATGGCGCCTTGCAATCATTTTTGCCTTGCAAAAATGATTTTTAATACAAGGCAAGGCGCTGACAGCCTGACGGCTGTGTGCTGCCCGCACGGGGCCGCTCATGCCGCGGCGGCAGTGCCGGCGGCACCTGCAACGGTTTTGGTCTTTCCTTGGAGCAGGGGTGCTTTCCGTAAATACTACTTTTACCCTTCAAAGGTTTGAGCAATTTTGGTCATCCACTCGTTAATAACAATATGTTGCGGACAATGCTTTTCACAATTTTTACAATGGACACACTGCGAAGCCTTACCGGAAGTTTTGGTCAGGTTATTATAGTAAACTTTTTGAACGGTAAACGGTTTATCACCCATTTCCTGCTTTTCGGCATTATATAGGGCAAATACGCCCGGAATATCTATCTTCATCGGACAATGTTCCACACAATAACGACAGGCAGTACAGGGGATGGCAATAGAGGCGTGTAATTCTTTAATGGCTGCTTCTATGACCTTATTTTCATTATCGCTTAACGGCTTAAAGTTTTGCATGTAGCCGGTGTTATCGTCCAGTTGTTCCATGGTGGTCATACCGCTTAAAACCGTGCGTACCGCCGGCAAACTTGCCGCATAGCGAATTGCCCAAGATGCAACAGACATATCCGGCTCGGCATCTTTGAATATTTTTTCAACGTTTGCGGGAACTTGTGCCAAACTGCCGCCTTTAACCGGCTCCATGACAACGACCGGTAAGTTATATTTAACGGCTAATTCATAGCATTTTCGGGATTGTATGGTCGGATTATCCCAATCAATGTAGTTGATTTGCAACTGGACAAACTCAACCTCCGGATGCGCCTTTAAGACTTTTTCCAAAAGCTCGGCATTATCATGGAAGGAAAAGCCTATATGTTTGATTTTGCCTTGCTTTTTCTTTTCAGCAACAAACTTGAAAGGGTCATATTTTTCAACATTTGGCATTGTGTTGGCATTGATATTGTGCACCAGATAATAATCAAAATATTTAAGACCGGTTTTTTCTAATTGTTTGTTGAAAATTTCTTCCATATTTTCCGCACTTTTAACCATGCCAATCGGCAATTTGCTGGCAACCGTGAATTTATCCCTCGGATAGCGCTCAACAACGGCTTTTCTGATGGCAACTTCGCTCTCGTAGCCCATATACATCCATGCTGTGTCAAAGTAAGTAAAGCCACGCTCCATAAATTTATCTACCATTTTGTTTAAGAGCTCATAGTCAATGGAAGTTTGGTCGTTCGGGTTCTTTAAGGGCAGACGCATAAAGCCGAAACCGAGTTTGTTATTATCATTGATTTGTGATTTGAGAGCATCTGAAACGGCAATTGTTTCCGCGATGGTTAATTTCGGTAATGCCGATAAGGCAAAGGCGGCTAAGGTACTCATTAAAAATTCACGTCTGTTCATCATTTTTCTCCTTATAATATCTATACTTTAATTCTATTGGAAAAACTTGGTCGGAAGTCAATTTTTTTTTAATTTTTTCCCAAAAAAAGCAGGGGAAACAATAATGTTTCTCTCTGCTTAAAGCCCTTTAATAAGGGAGAGCGCGGGTGCGGGGCAGGGATAATGCCAGCTTGAGAATACAGCCTAAAGCCATCATACCGAAGCTTGCAACCAGCATAGCGTTTGTCATCAATGCGCAAACCGGCACAAAGAGGCG
>DEKL01000077.1 GCA_002353835.1 Alphaproteobacteria bacterium UBA2723 | reverse complement strand
GCCCACTAAACGGCACCATTTTTATTTTAAATTGCTTTAGCGTCATCCTGAATTTATTTCAGGATCTCATGAGATTCCGAAACGAGTTCGGAATGACGCAGTATAAACACCCCATTTTCCCCACCGCACCTAAATAATCGTTGACGAAACAACAAAAAACTGCTACGAATTTCCCATAAAACAAATTATTATAAACTAAAAAATAAAAAGTTATGGGCAGTAATTATGGTTTTTCCGATTGGCTCGCCGATATGCAATACATGATAGAAAACGGCATATCCGCGTTGCCTTGGCGATTATTGACTGTCGCCGCATTTTTGTTTATTCTCAGCGTCATTTGTTCGCTGTATCTCTTAATTTTGCGCAGTCTGACATTTGATATTGCGGATAAAGATGACATCATTCAGGATAGAAGAAATTGCCCGAACAGTTGGTTTTTTGGAGAAGATTACGAAAAAGTGAATACGGAGATGAAAAAAAGCGTCATTCGTTCACACATGCTCAAAGCCAACTTAGGCTATTACACTTTCTGGAATGTGGTGGTTATGGGGCATTACCGCCTATGCGGTGCACCGATGAACACAATATATTTCAGAGTCAACCGTTTTACCGGCAGAGATTGGGATATATTTGCTTCCGTTAAACAACTCTTTACCATCTATTCCTTATGTTTCATCTGGGGCTATCCGGTATTTTTGGTTATCACCCTCATCCGCATGAAGTGTCACAAAGACCCGCTGTGCTAAGCATTTCCCCGTCGTTTAAACCACGAACGGGGATTTTTTTTGTTAAAATAGAATTTTAAACTTGCAAACCTGTTTCAAAAATGCTATTTTTAGAGCATGGCAAAATAAGAACAAGAAGAGGTAGAAATGAATTTAAAAACATGGCTTTTGGCCGGTCTCGGCTTTATGCCGATGAAAGGCTCCGCACAGGAATCCGGCACGAACACATCAAACAATCTTAAGAATAAAATTGAAACGGTTGCCGATACCGCTACCACGGATAGTGCGCGCCATAAAGCCAAAACCATAAAGTTTAAGCCTGTTGCCAAAGATGCAACCGCCTCTGAAGATACATTAACCGCCGATACGCTTAATGAGAAAGATACCTTTATTCCGGTTGATTCTGCAGCCATTGCTTGGGGAAATTTAAGCGCTAGGGAAAAAGTTTTATCCTGCTCGGAACAACTTTTATTGTTCATTACCCAGTTTGAGGATATCAAAGCTCAATCTTATGTTGACCGCACCGGCGGACAGAGAACACGTACCGTCGGCCCCGGCATTACCACCATAGACGGCAAAAAACTACCGGCCGGCTACCGTATTCCGAATATGACGGTTCTGTTTGATTTATGGAACAAAGAATTTGCCAAAGAAGGCGGATGGGCCGATAACCTTGCCACTTATTTAGGAGAAGTTCTGGATAATATGAAGCCGACCACCGAAAAAGAGCTGTTGCAATACAAAAGCATTATAGACGGCTGGCACAGTTTTCAGTGGCAAAACGGTATGGCGACCTTAGGTTCAAACGGTAAGCCCTCAAGTTTGGTAGAGGCATACACTCAATTTTTCAAAACCGGAGACTCCATTGCTCTCAACAAAGCTGAAACTTTATTCAATAAATATTGCAAAGTGACTTTACGTAACAAGAAAACCGGTAAGGCTGTTATCCGCAACGGGCAAAAAGTAAAAATAACCCTACCCTCGTCTGTTGCCAGAAGAAAAGCCGAATGGGATAATGTTACCATGCGCTGCATCACCGGCATCGGCCCTTGTCCCGAAGTTTTGGAAAATGATACCACAATTCAATACATGGACATCTTAGAAACCGTCGTCGGTGGTATTCACAGCGTCAGAAACCATAAAACCGGAAAGTTGCCGGATGATTGGCCGAAGAAAGTCCAAGAGGTCGCCGGTGACACGGTAACTGTTCGCTACCAAAAACAGTTTAAGGAACTGAATAATGCGCCGAGCACCCCTGCCGATAAAGATAAAAAGGACGAAGAAGTAGATACTAATCCGTTACTGCGTTTCTTTAGAACGGTTCGTTCGCGCATAAAATAAATTTTGAACAACAACCTTGACAAAGACTAAAAATCAATATAGCTTGGCAAGCTGTATAAATTAAGTATTTGTCAAATTTAAATCCTATATATATGCAACAAACTATTACTAAGAAGAAGAACTGGGTGAAATTGAACCCGGCATTTTGGGGCTATCTTATCGCGATACTTTTGCTCTTAACGGCAAGTGCATTAGTTTCTGATTACAAGCTCATCTTAAATGTGTGCACAGTGCTGTGTTTCATCGGGCTGATTAAAAGCCTCAAGGATCTCAAAGAGGCCATATCCGAACCGGACACGGCAGAAGGTTTTCCTGCAAACGCATCTTGGCCGGGCTTAGGCCGAGAACCGAAATGGGAGGGCACAATCTCTCCGGTAACAGATTACGTCAATCCGCGCTATGTGTATGGCGATGGGGCAGAAAGCGAAACACCGATGCAAAATCATGGTCGGGTTATCGGCTACCGAATTGGCCCCGAGCTCGTCATTCACAGTCAAGTCGGCTACGGCAACAGATGGGGCGAACGGCACATCGGCGCGTTTATGGATTGCTTTGGCGGTAAGCTGTTAACCAAAGATGAAGCAGATGTTCTGCGTCAAAACTGGAAGATTGTCTCTAAAATGCGTCAGCAAATCGGTGATGCACCGTTACCCAAACCTTTCTTCTGGCGGGTTGACAAGCATGGTTACGCTGTCGCTACCAGTTGGGATGAAGACACCTTGGAGTACAATCCGTCCCGATGCGCTATTATCTTAAAAAGATAACTCTCATCAAAAAAGCCCCGTCAATACTGACGAGGCTTTTTTCTTGACTTTTAAACCCTAAGCGATATATTTCAATGCTGAAAAAATAAGCATATATTCTATAACTTAAAAAATTTTTATGTATGAAAAAAATTATTGAAAAAAGTGTAGAATGGGTCATCTTGCATCTTATGGAGATTCCCGTTTTCTGCCTTCTGCTGTGGGTTTTAGCAGCAGTTTTAATTGCCTTTGACTACACTGTATGGGGTGGCGTTATCCTCTTTATCGGTATGGCGATTGCCATTATCTGCGGTATTGTATTCAACCTCTGTGTTGAGCCGGTTTCCCAATCCAAAAATGTGCCGAAAGGTTTTCCGGACGGAATAACTTGGAACGGTCTGGGTGATGAGCCGAAATGGGAAGGGGAAATTCCCGTGGTAACGGATTATACCGAGCCTCGTTACATCTACGCCAACGGTCACGAAAGCTCAACCTACAACAAGTATGGTGGCATGGTGGTCGGTTATCGTATCAGCCCGACGTTGGTTATTCATAACATGGCAGCCGGCGGTAACGGTTGGTTTCGTGAACACATCAGACCTTTCATTGATCGCTACGGCGGTGAGCTTTTAACCCCTGAAGATGTTGCGATTTTGCGCAAAAACTATCCTGCCGTGGATGCCATGCGCAAAAAGGCCGGAGATGATATTCTTCCGCGCCGTTTCTGGTATAAAGGAAACTACAGCAGTGAAGTCGCTTATCTTGAAGAAGCAAAAGACGAGTATGACCCCGATTGCAGCGGTATCATCTTAAAAAGACCATGTGTTTAAACAACGACAGCGCCGATAGGATTAACCTATCAGCGCTGTTTTTTTAAGACCTGATAAACGGTTAGTACGGCGTATCGTTACAGATAACCGGCTGTTGCCGTACCTGGTAAGGAAGCTCCCCCTCTGCCTCATAGAGAATAACCGTTGTCACATGTCGGTCAAGCATACTGTCATAGACTTGCTCAAAATCCAACGAACTGACCACAATCTCAAAGGCTGATACCCGATTTAAATCCACCGTTTGAGGAATCTGTGCGAGCACCTCATCAACACCGGGGCGGAAGAACCCATAGTAGCCACCGTAGTGATGATAGCAGGTAAACTCTGCCAATTTGTTTAAGGGCGGTACGGTCAAAGGCTTGCAACCCTCTTTCTTCGTATTCTCCATCACAATCTCATCTTGCGAGAAATTGTAGATGTAGCTCTGCCGAATGTCACACGGCTTGATGAATACCAGCCGGTCATCATCCGCAAACTGACCGTCGTCACGCTTTTCACCGTCTTTTGTCAGACGCACGAGCGGTTTAATGTTTTTCGCACGGCGGATAAGTTCTTCCTCCGGCACCAACTCTGCCTCCAAAATGTGACGATACAATGTCAGATAGTTCAATTTAAAAACATCTGACCACCCATTTGCAAACTGCAGTCTTTCTTTGAATTTCTGCAGCTCCTGTTCAATGTCTGGTTGTTTCATATAAAAATTTTTAAGAAATAAAACATAACGCTTAAAGCAATACCGCTCTTATATCAGTTTTAGACAAAAAGTCAAGCTTAAAAAATATTCGTTACAACTTGCCACCGTTTATCATTAAAACAGATTTTTTACTTGCGAAAAAACAAAATTATGTTATACAAAGCTCCGAATAAATTAAGTATCTGCAGATTATTAAAGTAAGACTATGTGTTAAAAAAGTTCAATATAATTCACTAACTAAAAAAACAACAAAATGAACAAGAAAGTATTATTATCGGCATCTGTGGCGATAGCTGCATATGCTTTGGGTGTGACGGGCTTTACCCTCGCTGTCAGCACACACGTCTGGCACATTTTAGGCATTCCGACCTATATCGTAACTGCCGCCTCTTTTGTGGTTGCCAATCTGGTACTGACCGCTCTTTTAGGCAAAAAGAACGAGTACACAAACATCATGATTATGCAAGGCCTCCTCTTGGGTATCGCTTTTTCAAGCATACGCCTCTTTGTGCCG
>DEKL01000025.1 GCA_002353835.1 Alphaproteobacteria bacterium UBA2723 | reverse complement strand
GTCCTCTCTATCGGCTCTATGGGTGCCGGTGTGGAATTTAAAGACAATGCACTTAAAGCTATCAGTCATGGTTATAAACCTTGCGCCGTCTATATGGCGGTTAATAAAGATGTGGCTTATTTGAGTAATATCTATCGCAGTGCCACCCTCTATGACCAGATTATCTTCCATAATAAACAGCTCTACCCGCGACTCGTCTCTGCCGAATATTTCTCCCGCGTTGTTAATATGCTGCCTAAAATGATTGAAAATATTGATACTTTTCAAAAAGAAAATGCCGATAAAGTGGATTTGTTGGTGCTAAATCGTGGTAATACGTTACTATATGATTCGCGTAAACCACATGATGTTTCGGTGAAAGATGTTATTGTTAAGGAAGAAGAACGGATGTTAACCCCGCAGGAAGTTGTGACACTTAATATGCAAATCTATAAAATTCGGCAAAATATGGAATATCGCTACAACAACAATGTTTATGCACCTTGCAAAAGTGAAGTTGAAGCCGCTAAAATTGCTGTCGGTAATATTTATGAGCTTATTAAAGAACGTTATGACGGACGTATCTCCGGCGGTATCACTCCGCTAACGCCAATGATGAAATTTGCTTCCATAGGGGGAAAGAGTTTATAAATGTTTTTTTCATAAATTTTTTTTATTAAGTGGTAAAGGTGCGCATAAAAATTTAAGGCAGAGTTTCTAACCCTGCCTTAAATTTTTATCTTCCTTTGCGCACCTTAACGGCTTCGCCGTCGCCTGCACGGCGGGTGCCGCTACGCGCGGCGCGGGCAACTTGTTGCCCTCTTACTCTAAACTCAGCGCTCTCCCCTCTTTGACTTCCGCCAAAACTCTCTCAGCAGCACGCTTTAACCCCGCTATGTACGTCAACTCTCCATCGGCCTTGCTCTTCCATGCCATATTCTCCGGCTTAATCGGTGCCTTAACCGGCGAAAATACACGATATAATGACGATAATGCCGTGCGCCCATGATAATTCTCCCCAATGTGAGTTATCGGCATGGCATTATATACTATTGTCGGAAAACCATCCTTCTCTGCAGTCTGCATAATTAACTTCTCTATCTGCTTGGCTGACTTCTTACCGGTATCCGCCGCATAAAAGAAACCTTTAAATATCTCCTTATGCCCTTGCCAGTAAGCTCTTGCTATCTCTAATACATTGACCGTATCCCCATACTCCGGATGATATGCCGCCGGTGAACTCTTTTGAATAAACTCATTGGCCGATAAATGAAATAAAAACATTATCTCAATATCCCCTTTATCCGCAGCGGCAAAAACCGAGGCTAAAAATGATATATCACTGATATCACCAAAGCAAAACTGTACATCATGCTTCTTAAACTGCGTTGCAGAAATCGGTAATGCCGTCGTAATCTTGATGTTCCTGTTTTTTAATACCTCAGGGGCAAAAGTATCTGATACTTCTCCTAATGCAATAACTTTGTAACCCATGGCTACTAATCCGGCAACCAAATGCTGACCGACCGTACCCGCAGCACCCGTTACCAAACATACAGACTCTTTTGCCATATTCCGTTCTCCTTATGGAATTTAACATTGCCCATATAATGACATAAAATTCACTTTTTCGCAAGCATAATGTTTGACATTTTATGCGTTTGTTAATAATCTCTCCTTGTTTGATTATATTTGGGAGATTTTTCATGAAAAAATTTTTATTGGGCGCTTTGATGCTCCTTACTTCTTTTAATGCCAATGCTTCAGATATTGACCTTATTAAACCGGATACAACCGGCGGTATGCCTCTGCTTGATGCTATTTCCGCGCGTCGCACCGGGCGCCAATTTGCCGATAAGATGCTTTCAGATAAAGACCTAAGCACCCTTCTTTGGACCGCTTGGGGCTATTCTTCCGATGATGAGCGTCGTGTCGTTCCGACCGCTCGTAATCTGCAGGATATGGATTTATATGTGGCAACCAAAGATGGTTGGTATCTTTATGATGCTAAACAAAATAAGCTTATCCAAAAGGGCGATAAGGACTTAAGAGTGATTATCGCACACGGACAAAACTTTGCCGAATCGGCACCGGTACACCTCTTGTTTGTAACCAAGGATAAAAAATACGGTGAAGTTCATGCCGGCTCTATGTATGAAAATACCAGCCTTTATTGTGCTTCCGCTAAATTACAATGTGTCGTACGCGCTTGGTATGACCGTGCAGAACTGAAAGAAGCCATGGGGCTTGAAGGTGAGCTTGAAGTCGTCATGACTTTTGCTGCCGGTTACCCTGCCGAATAATAATATCGGTCTTTTGTTTCTTAAACGTCTTATCATTTGATAAGGCGTTTTTTATTTTTTTCTTGATGTTTACAAATTATTAGTTATTTAAACGTTACAAACAGGCCGTTTTATGGAGATTGATGTTGAAAAAGTTTTTATCTGTTACTTTATTGTGCTTTTTCTTATGCGGTTGTCAGGTGGCGCAGCTTACCACCCTTTATAATGATGAAACATCCGTTGAAGAAAACGATATCCGTGTTGATGCCAACCATCAGCCGATTACCGGCGTTTACCAAAAACACTCTAAAAAAATGCGGCTTTTGGAAGAAGTGCAATATGTCAACGGTAAACCGGACGGTCTTTATAAAGCATACAGTCCGAAAGGATATCTCTTGATGACAGCACAATATAAAAAAGGTAAACGCCAAGGGCAAACCGTTACTTACTACCAAAACGGCAAACCGCAAGAAGTCTTAAACTATAATAAAGATAAGCTTGACGGCAGCCAATTCGGTTACTACAAAAACGGCGCTTTAATGTATAAGAAAAGTTATATCAACGGCAAGAAAAACGGTATCTTTACCGAATTTTACCCCAACAATATTGTGAAAAGCACAATTACTTATCGTAACGATAAACTGCACGGGCCATCACGATTTTATACCAGTCATAAGCATCTTATCAACTACACGGAATATACCAAAGGTTTGCGCGAAGGACCGGCTTTTTCTTATTACCCGAACGAAAAACCGAAGGTACTTTCTTACCGCAAAAAAGATAAGCTTGACGGGGTTTCCAAATATTTTGATAAAAAAGGCAATTTAACCGAAATGATTACCTATAAAAACGGTGATGAAATTCAACGTGTAAAATTTTAGTTTTTTTGTTGCTTGCTTTTTTTATTTTGTTAGTATCGTAGCGGTGGAACTTTTTTTATGTGAGTATGTGATGCCCGCAAATAATGAAAAAATTGATGTTTCTTTTGTAATGACGGTTTACAACAAAGAGTATTATTTGCCGGCCGTTTTGGAAGCTTTATTAAATCAGACCGGTTTGAAAAATCCGGAATTTATTTTTGTTGATGATACGTCTAAAGATCGTTCGGTGGAAATTATTCGCGAAAAGACGAAGAATATCCCGAACGTTACGATTGTTGCCAAAGATAAAAATGAAGGTATTTCGGTTACAATTAACCAAGGTATTAAACTTGCCAAAGGCGAATGGGTGAGAATGTTGGATTCTGATGATATTCTGCCGATTGACTCCACCGAAAAAATGCTTAACCTCGCTTTGAAACATAAAGCGGATATGGTTTACGGTAAATTCAAAAAGACAGGCAAAGAACCGATGGATATTTGCCATGAAAAAATGCCTGATGACTTTGATTATTACTATAAAAAAGATGCGATGCGCGCGGTCTTAAAAGGTCGTTTTACGCGGATGGGACAGCTTATTCGTCGTAAAGTTCTGACACAAGCCGGCGGTGCCGATACGCGTGTTTTCATTCAAGATGAGAGCATTCCGCTGCGTGCGGCTCGTTTTGCCAACGGAATTATTAAGATTTTTGCCGAGGTTGTTTTGGTGCCGAAAGAAACAAATAATTTGAGCAAAAACACCAATCAGCTTGATAATGACCGTTTCTTTGCCCATTACAATTTGCTTTTGGATTATCATGATACGTTGGACAAAGACACTTGCGCTATTTTATATATGAAAGCGCTTTCAGCCAACTGGAAATATGTTAAGAAAAATTTGGATCATCCTTATTGGACGGCTGATTTCTTCCGTTATCTTAAGGCTAAAATTTTCCATCCGCAGCCGGATTTTCAATTTTTGGAACAACTGGCTCACCGCTTTTTAAGCTTGGATAATGTCTTACGTTCTAAGGGCGAGTAATCTCTTATTTATATCTTGCAAACGGATAATTTTCTTTCTTAAAACTGCCGTCTAAGAGCGACAAAGCGTAGCTTGCGACTTTGGTTTCATTAAATAATTCGTGATATTTTTTCCAACCTTTTTGTGCGGTTCCCATTCTATCTAACGGATTTTGCTTATAGAAATTGATTTTATCAACCAGCTCGTCCTGACCTTCATAAAAAGCGGCTTCATCTTCATTAAAAATATCGGTAAAACCGGTACGACGGTCAATAAATGCCAGACAGCCGTTACCCATGGCGTGGGCCATTCTGTCTGATGAATAGAGATAATCTTCCGAGATACGCGATAAATTTAAGACCATGGCAGATTTGGCAATTAAATTCAAATAAGCGATACCATCAGCAGACGGGGCATTTAAGCGCGGGAACATCAGCTTGGTATTCGGACAATTTTTCTCCAACATTTCGGCTATTTCCTTAGCTTTCAGCAATTTGCCGCCGATATCCCTTTCCGCATCCGGATTTGAGGCAAAAAAGACATCATATTCAGGTGACGAATTTTCAAACACACGAGCGGTTTCTATGGATTTATCTACCGGATTGGGAATAAAACCGATATTATTTTTATCCGGATTAAACGGGGCATATAATTTTCTTTCTGCCGTGGTTATTAAAGTATAATCCACAGCGGCAAGCTTGCTCTGTATGTTTTTGATATTGCGCCGTCCGGATTCCAAAACCGGATTGATGGCATCAACATTCCATTGTAAAATTTTTATATTCGGAAGTTTTTCCCTTATCTTTAATAAAGTATCCGCACTGATGGTATCCGCATGGCCTAAAAAGATAATATCCGGCTTTAAATTAAGGCAGAATTTGTAAAAATTATCATTGTTCTTTTTAGTAGTTAAAAAGCACTTCTTACCGAATATACCGAACAGGCGCGCCATATCTCTGTCACTATAAGTTAAGACCTGATGTCCTAAGCGCACCAAACCGTTATTTAATTTATAGCCCATGGAGGCCATATAACACCCTTTAAGGCGAACGGTATTAAAATTAGCACAATGTATGATTCGTAACGGGCGCATTTTCCCTCCCTATTCTCTTTTTTTTAAGTCTAAACGGACGGATTTGTTTTGCAACGCAATTATCCATCTATAAACACGAATTTCATCTATTTTACAAATATGTGTGGACATTTCAACATAATTATTGTAGATACATCCTCTGTTTTGTATCATTTTTTATGATGACGGAGTATTGTAACTTATGAAACAACTGGCTTTTTCTTCAGAGTTTTATTTTATTAAAGCGCGGGACTTGAAAAAACTTGTCGTGAAGGAAAAAGTCGGTGCCGATTTTAATGATGACTGCATTTATTTGAAATTACATCATGACGGGCAAGTAACCGTTTATGCCGGCAAGGAAAAAATTGATACAGCGCCGGATGATGACTTTGTTAAAACAAGAATTGTCTATGTTTCTTTTCCGACATTTATCAGTTTCTTCCTTAATATCATTAAGCCGATAAAAAGACGTTTTTACATTAAAAGTATGGAAAGTTTTCGGGTGCGTTTGGCGGATTTATTAGCGGCTAAATTGCCGCGCGGTGAGCGTAATGCCGAAAATGCTTATCAATTTAATAACAGGCGCTACCACTTAGACCATGACGAGGCGCAGAAATGCTATAACAAACTACGCTCTTCCATTGAAAAGCACGGATATGATGAGCGTTTTCCGATGTATGTGATGCTTAATCGCAAATTCGGGTGCAAAGACCAACTTTTGCAAGGGCATCACCGTATCGGTATCTGCAAAGAGCTTAATGTTAAAGAAGTCAATATCGCTTTTTGGGCGGCACCGGCTTCTTTTCATTTTCTCAGAAAGTTTTTCAAAAAACGGGCTTAGTTTATTTCACCAAAGCGAGTTCCCATCTTAACGTTGATGCCGGATTTTAAGCCTTTGGCAAAGTTTATCTTATCTTTTTCAAAAACGCAGATAACCGTGCTTCCCAGCAAGAATCTGCCTAATTCTGCGCCTTTCTTAAAGGTTATTTTATCTTTTTCGTAATGATAAATATTTTTCTCTTTACCGGCAGACGGGGCTACCACGCCGGCAAAAACCGTTTCTATGCTGGCAACAATGGTGGCACCGACTAGGATAACCGCAAAGTTTCCTAACTTTTCATTCTTAAAAAAGCAAATAACGCGTTCATTTTTGGCAAAAAGATTATCTACGTTACGCGCGGTTAAGGGATTAACGGAAAACAGCTCGCCGGGAACAAAAATCATTTTTTCCAATTTACCGTCAAACGGCATATGCACACGGTGATAATCTTTCGGCGATAAATAAGTGGTCATAAAACTGCCGTTTTCAAAAATTCGGCTGTCTTTTTCATCCCCGCCTAACAGGGCTTCCAAGCTGTAATAATGCCCTTTGGCTTGAAGAACGGCATCTTTGTAAATTTCGCCAAACTCGCTGAGAGTGCCGTCTGCCGGATGAGCCAAGGCTTTAGCTTCTGCCACAATCGGACGGGCACCTTTTTTTAAGGCTCGGGTAAAAAAGGCATTAAATGTTTCATATTTGGTAACATCCGTTATTTCAGCATCTTTAAGGTCAACCTTATAGTAATTGATGAAGTTTTTAACCAAAAATGCGGTGAATTTGCCTAACTTAGCTGAGGCTAATTTACCAACACCGCGTGAGAGTAACTTTTTGGGTAAAAAATATTGTGCTTTAACCTTTATACTGTCTAATAATGATGCCATCATTCATCTCCCTTATTTGCTGACCGCTTTAATATAGCAAATTGTTATGGCTTTTAAATCAAAATTCAAGCGGATTTAAAATAAAAACAGACCGATTTCTCGGTCTGCTTTTATTTCAGTTCAGTTGGCAAAATTCTTGCCGATATAACTCGGAATATCGCTACTGGATAATTGTCTCATCTCGCTGGTTATATTACGGATATCATAGCGATAACGAATGTAAAACTTACGCAAGATAGCTTCCGGCCCGATACCGACATTAAGGAAGTGCGAACTCATGGTCAGATACTTTAAGACTTCTTCTTCCGGATGACGAGCTGCTTTGTTTATCCACCCTAATACATTAAAGCTGTTGGCGGCAAAAAGCTCTCTGGAATAAGTATCCCTCAAACGCTTATACAAGCTGTCATAAAGATTACCCCGTTTATCCTCAGAGAAATCAAAAACATACTCCGACCCGACAATAATTCTCGTAATAACTTCCTCGCTTAAATGTCGCATACAGCTTTCCGTCAAATAAGGCCAGGCGCAGATTTCACGTCCGGTATTACTGAAAGATAAGTTACTTGCCACATTGATGAAGTTTTTGCTGATGTCATCATCATCAAGAGAGAAAAACTTCAGCGCCACCGATACGGACGGCACTTTGGTTTCCAGATCAATAAATTCATGCTTTGTGGCTTCTTTGATAACGCCCAAATACGAGCGAAGAACAAGAGATGCTTCCGGCTTTTTTAAGAAATCATGATAAGAACGCGGTTTTTCTGCCCACATCCTTAAGATTTCTTCGGCTTGATTTTCAGTGATTGCCTCTGATTTAAGAAGCAAAGCACAAGATGTTTTGTAGTCCATAAAACAGATATATATTTAAGTGATAGTTGTTATGTGTCCCCTTTTAACAGATGAAATAAAATCTGTCAATCTTTTTAGACAAAAAGTTCTTGATTTTTTATTTCTTAATGTTATGATGCCCGTACAAAGTTCTTATTAGGTCGTATCTATTATACGGTTTTATTGTTATCCTAAAAGAGCTGTTTGATAAGA
>DEKL01000059.1:29664-35063 GCA_002353835.1 Alphaproteobacteria bacterium UBA2723 | reverse complement strand
TGACCAAACCATTGCCCACATAGAGAGTTGGTTGGCAGCTTCACTAGCAACTTGTGTATCCATTTTTTCCTCTTTTCAAAATCAATGCATAGTATGTTAGCCTAAGCTTTACCATATAATTTTAAAGAATCAATTAACCAATACAAAAAAAGAGCTGTTTTTTGGGGGAAAGCCCAAAAAACAACTCCTTTAGTTACATAGTGCGTTTATTATTAACGTTCCGAACCCTAAAGCGAGTACCAGAACAACACAAACTATAGCCACCCATGTTACTGTGCCGATAACAGCAAAAAGAACAACATTGGGAAATTCATATAGCTTTGTTAGATAATAAAACACCACTAGTATCGCAAATAGAACCTTCCATGCCATGAAACCACAGCTATGAATAAATTCTATAACACTTGGGATGAAGATCCATCCCGTAAATTCTAGCTTGGTATTCAACCAGAGGAGAAACCAAGTTGTTAAACTAGCCCAAATGATAGACCAGATTAACGACATAATCCACTTAGGCATACTTATATATATTTAATAGTTTTCACTACTAAATATACCATATTTTTAAAGGATTTACAAGCGGATTCGCACGCGGTCAAAATTAGTAAGTAAGCATATACTTTCTATTAGGGTCCGGATTCTCCGGCACTTTCAGGTTTTCATCCCATTTCATGCGCGCGGCACATTCTTTGCTGTCCGTTGCCCAAATACGACACTTATTGATATCAATATCCGGCACGCCGACCAAATTATAACAAATATCGCCGGATGTACGGATAAATTTCTCTTGCGAGCCATTTTCCGGAATATTTGTAAAGATAAAGGCAAAAGTTCTGTAAGGATAAACTAAATTAAGCGCAATCGTACGAATTTTTCTGTTTAATGTTGATTTTAACGTAATGCTGAAAGAACAAGCCGGTTCTCCTAAAGCGTTTTTGGTTATTCTAAAAGTTCCGTTTGTTACGCCGATGAGAAGATCACCTTCAACGGGCGGCAGTTTTTCTTTTTCTACCTCCGGAGTCTGAGCTATCTGCGGGTCTGCATTTTGAATAATATTAGCCGTTTGATCTAAAGCATCATTAAAATCTTTAATTTTAGTGATATCACGGTCTGTTTCGGAGTAATCACTAAAAAGTTCGTTAAAGAGTGCTTCATCATTGTCAGCCTCGCTTGATACAGATGAATTATCGGAAGATGCCGGCATATCATCATCAAGAATTTGTGCTACCGCAACAAAAGGCAGTAACACAAAACTTAAAGCAAGAAACAGAGCAGAAACAGAGCTTTTCATAAGCTGTCCTTTTTAGTTAATATCGGTTAAAGTCTTATCAGAAGTACCTAGGTTCTCAACAATTTTACTGATAACCGTGTCAATGTCAGAAAGTTCATTTTCCTGAATTGATTGGTTTTGAGCAGCAATTTCTGTTGCTGAAATATTCTTAAATTGACCGAAATATTCAGGATTTGAGGTGTTAACTAACTGGAACAAGGCCGTGCATTCGTTGTTTTCAAGCCCTTTTGTGTTTATATTGTCAACATTACGAGCAATATCACAAGGAGAAACAGTATAAGCAGCATTACTCAACATTAAGTAGCACTTTTCGTTATTAACGTGTCCGCGAACGGAAATCTGCTTGTCGGCACCGAAAGCATTAACGGTAACAGCTGTCTGTAAAGGCTTTGTTGTTGCATCTTTACTCATGAATTCTCTTTGTTGTGCAATTTCTTCCGGGCTGAGTAAAGTCTCTAAATAATGATCAAACTTAAAACGCTCATCAACAACATCTTTCCATGCCAAATTAACGGTAAAAGATCTGAAGTTTATAGATGTTCTGTTATAAAGGGTTACGGTATAATCGCAACCGGTAACGATTCCATCATCCAAAACAGGGTTGATATCGTGAACCTTAAAGATAACCGCGTCTCTACGTGTGGTTGCCTCTTTTTCTGGAGTGGCTGACTTATTTTCAACAGCGCGAGCCGTTGTAGAAGCCAAAGCAACACATCCGAACAGTAAAACAGATAAAATCTTGGTTGTTTTTCTCATCTTAAACCTCATAAGTTTTTGTTTATGAGGTCATAATAAACAAAGATAGTTTAATTTTTGTTAATGCGGCAATTTTTTATTTAATTTCATCCATTTTCTTTTTCAGGCGCAGAAAATCAGCCCAAGATTTTGCTTTTTGGGCAGAACTGCGCAATAAATAAGAGGGATGATACGTGGCTAAAACAGGTATATTCTTATTATCGGTAACATAGTCCAACCACTTACCTCTTGTTCTGGAAATAGAATCAGGATTATCCATCACCGCTTTAAGTGCGATTCCCCCTAAAAGTAATATAAAATCCGGCTTGATGAGGTCAATCTGCTTTTTTAAAAACGGAAGACATATTGCTATCTCGTCATCAGTCGGGGTACGATTCCCCGGTGGACGCCAGGGAAGAACGTTTGTAATATAGCAATTTTCTCTTTTTAGCTGTATGGCGGCGAGCATTTTATCTAATAATTTACCGCATCTGCCGACAAAAGGTTTTCCCATCCGGTCTTCATCAGCCCCCGGAGCTTCGCCGATAAGCATAACTTTTGCATGACTATCACCATCGCCGAATACGGTAGAGGCTGCCGTGTTTTTTAAATTACAGCCGTCAAATTTCATAAGAATATCTCTTAATTCATCAAGAGACGTGGCTGAAGCACAAACATCACGAGCATTTTTTAAAACCGCAGAAGTTGGGCTCGTGGAAACGGTGGCTGTTTTTGTTACAGTTTTGGGTTGTGCAAAGTGATTTTCCGTATTTAAAAGACAAACACCCTCGGCGCAAGTTTCTGTAACTCCAGCTAAGATGTACCAATCTAAAGATTCTTTTATGTTAATTTGTTTATTCATTACTATCAGATTATATATATTACACTTTTTATTGCAATATAAAGCAATTATTTACACAAATATAATAAATTTAGTTTAAAGTTAAGAGAAAAATGTTAAAATGCATTAAAACGATAGGAATTTGACGAGAAAATGTTAAAAGTAAGTTACATTATAACACTATTAAGCAGCATAGGCATATTTAACTCTTGTACGGGTAATTTTATAAACCTACAAAAGTATCAAGACCAGTATGCCGAAGTTCAGAAAGTGGATTCTGTCTATGGAAACTACTTAGCCGGCCGTGTGGCTTTAATACGTCAAGACTACCAAAATGCTTCTAAATACTACATCAAGACCATGGATAAAGGGTATGTAAGCAATGACGTTTTAAGCAAAACATATATGATTCTCGTTTCACAGGGAAAAATTGATGAAGCTGTAAAATATGCTAATCTTGCTCGTGAAAAAGGGGATAAAAATAGTTTTATAGACGTTATCAATGCAGTTCATGCCTTTAAGAACAAAAATTACAGATTCTCTCGTAGTCAAGTTAACGAAATAAAGGAAAAAACATATAAAGAGTTGATTGCTCCGTTATTTAATGCATGGAGTTTTGTCGGCGAGAATAATTATGAACAAGCGGTGGCGGAATTAAAGAAAATATCTGAAACCGAAGAAATGAAAACGGTTTACAAATTACACCGCGGTTTAATTGCCGAATATTTTAACCGTAATGATGAGGCAGATACCTTTTACAGCAGAATTATTAAAGATGAAAAAGTGGATATATCTTTCCGCGCTTTGCAGTTAATAACAAATTTCTTAGTGCGTCAGGGGCAAAAGGATAAAGCGCTAAGACTTATTGCTAAATATTACGGCTCCAGCAATATGAAAGAAATGCTTTCAAGCTTAAATGAAAAAATAAGAGAAGGCAGCACCAAAACAGAACCTATTGTTAAAACGACAGATATCGGCGGAAGTGAAGTTTTCTTGGAAGTGGCTCTTTTATTTAAATCAATTCCTTCCGGTTACGAATACGCACAGATATATATGGCAATATCTCAATATCTCAATCCGGATAATGATATTGCTAAAATTGCTATGGCGGATATCTTGGAAGATCGTGGTTTATATAGCGACGCAAACAGATATTATGATGCGATAAGTAAAAAATCCGAAATGTACTATCCGGCACAAATAAAAAAAGCGGATAATTTGACTGCGGAGAAAAAATATGATGAAGCAGCCAAGGTCTTAAAAAAACTCTTGCGTGATAATCCTAAAAGTTTTCAAATTTTATTTAATTTGGGCGACATCTTAAGGATGAGTAATAATCAACCGGATGCCATAAAATATTATAACGAGGCGATACAGTCTATTTTTTACGAAAGTGAGAAATATTGGCCGGTATATTACGCCTTAGCTGTTTCTTATGACAGAAATAACGAGTGGCCGAAAGCCGAAGAAAATCTTGAAAAAGCCCTAAAGTTAAGTAATCGTCACCCGCAAGTGCTGAATTATTTGGGTTATAGCTGGCTTAAAAATGAAACGAATACGGATAAAGCAATTGCTTATATTTTAGAAGCGTACGAAAAAGAGCCCAATGATGGCGTTATTATAGATAGTCTTGGTTGGGCGTATTTTAAAACCGGAGATTATCAAAATGCGATTCTCTATCTGGAAAAAGCTTCAGAGCTAAACCCTCAAAATGCCATCATCAGCGATCATCTTGGTGATGCATATTGGCAAGGCGGGCGTAAAAATGAGGCTGTTTTCTTATGGAAACAGGCCTTAAAGCAAAAAGAAGAACAAGAAGAGCTTAACAGAAGAAAAGTCAGATATAAAATAGAGAACGGACTAAAAAAGACAAATGCTTTGCAAATTCAAGATAAAGCGCTTAAGGAAAGTCTCCATAGCTTAAATGATATAACGGAATAAATTTTCTGCAGTTAGCTATTTTTTGTACTGTTCAATAAGCCTTTTTAACTCAGAAGACCATTTTTGTACCAATTTTTCATCAGGACATTCTACTCTGAGCTTGATAACCGGTTCGGTGCCGGATTTACGGGCAATTAAATTGCTATCTTCGCCAAGCTCAGACTTAGCTTTTTCAAGAGCTTCTTTAACATCCGTATGTTCAACGCTTTCTGCCATATATTCTTTATTTGAAAAACGGATATTTTCAATAATACAGGGATAAGGCTTAAAAATCGGGAAAATTTCGCTCATTTTACGCCCGTCCTCCAGATAGGCCAAAGAAAGAACAATGGCTGTTGCCAAAGCATCACCGGTTTTGGCATAATCGGAAATAACGATATGCCCAACCAATTCGCCGCCTAAACTAGCATTGTTTTCTTTCATTAAATCAATAACATATCGTTCACCGACTTTGCTTCTAAATAGGGTATAGCCGTTATCTTTCATATAGCGCCCGAGTCCTAAATTAGACCATTCTGTACTGACAACAATGTTATTTTTAAGCTGATTATGTTTTTTCAAATATTGCGCCAAAAAGCAAAGTAATTGGTC
>DEKL01000059.1:15185-29648 GCA_002353835.1 Alphaproteobacteria bacterium UBA2723 | reverse complement strand
CCGTCTATGGTTTGACCTTCGTTATCAACCAAAATAACCCTGTCGCCATCGCCATCAACAGCAATACCGAAGTGGGCATGTGAGCCTTTAATTGTTTCAGCTAATTGTTCCGTATGTTGTGAACCGCAATTTTGGTTAATGTTGTAACCATCCGGTGAATTATTTATTGTAATAACACCGGCACCTAAATCCTTAAATACTTGCGGTAAAATATAGTAAAAAGAGCCGTTTGCACAATCTATAACAACTCTTAACCCCTTCAATGCGTTGTAATTTGGGGCAATTCGGCGCATATCTTCCATATATGCATCAACAACATTATCATTTTTCTGGATTCGCCCGAGGGGGGAAGGGCTTTTAATTGGTTGTTGGTTGTTATCATTTTTGGTATTGTTGTTATTATTTATTCTTTTTTCTTTTTTATTAGCTAAAAGCCCTTCAATTTTGGCATAAAACTCATCAGGAAATTTATCTCCGGACGCGTCTATAAGCTTTATGCCGTTGTCTTGATACGGGTTATGAGATGCGGTAATCATCAAAGCCATATCAACTCCTAAAGACGGTGTTTTTAAGGTAACCAAGGGTGTCGGAACAATGCCGAGAGAAATAACAGAAACACCGTTTGCCGTAAAACCGGAACTAAGAGCGGCTTCTAACATATCCCCGGAAACACGTGTGTCCTTACCGATAGCTACACGCTTATTTTTATGACATACTTCAGAGGCTAAAACTTCTGCCAAACCAAATGCAAACTCAGCATTTATCGGGTATGTGTTTGCTACACCTCTGACACCGTCTGTGCCAAATAATTTTTCTACCATCTACCAAAGCTCCTAAACAATATTATGCTAAGAAAATAGAGCCTTAAAACGGATATTGCAAGAGCTTCGGTCAAGTTATGGTCAGATTACATAATGTATCTTAAGCCAACATAGACTTCTTGGTCGTTAGCATCTGATTTACCGTTATGGAAAGTAATCTCACCGACATCATAGTAGCGATAGCCAACATCAAGATTTAAACGATTTGTAATCTTGGCTGAGAGACCTGCACCCAAAGACCATGTAAAATTATCGTCTTTAGAGCTAAAGCTTGTGTTTGCAATTTTGTCACGATATCTTGTCTTGTTATGAGTATAACCGGCACCTGCATCAACATATGGTGTAAACCAGTAATAAGGGAAGAAATCGTAATAAAGGATAAACATAAGGGATTGAGCTTGAAAACGTGCTTCAGAAACTCCAATCACGGTTTCCTTATTTTTTCTTCTCCATAAATATTCCACTTCAGCTCTGATATGTTTATATCTGTAACCGAGAGCACCACTTGCCAAAAATCTCCTCTTATCAATAGCGTAATCAGAAAGATTTGTGGTATGGTTATTATCAATGTGATACTTTGTCGCACCGGCACGAGCAGCAAGATAAAACCCGTCACATTCGGCAAATGCTGGTTTCATGGCAAAAAAAGTAATTGCCATTAGGATGATTGAAAAAAGTTTGCAATTTTTTGTCATAAATAAAACTCCAATTGAAAGTCTTTAAATAAGTTCATTAGACAAAATAACACAAAATTTAAACAAAACAAGCAAAAAATTCAAAAAACGTAAAAAAAATTAAAGACACGCCCTTAAAAGCTAATAAAATATTGATTTTTTAGAAGGTAAATGCTAAAAATCAAGACACGGTGGTCGGATAGCTGCGTCAATAACATTGATGAGGAAAGTCCGAGCGTCTTGGAAACAGGGTACCGGATAACGTCCGGCTGGAGAAATCCAAGGGATAGTGCCACAGAAAATTACCGCCAAATTCATTTGGTAAGGTTGAAAAGGCGAGGTAAGAGCTCACCGCAGATGTAGTAATATATCTGGCAAGGTAAACCCTATCTGACGCAAGACCAAATTAGGAGAACGGTTTTCCGTATAACGGAGTGTTTCCACTCTGCTCCAGAGGTAGGTCGCTTGAACGAGCTGGTAACGGTTCGTCTAGATGAATAGCTATCGCTTAGAATCTTCGCTTGCGAAGCAAATGATAAGTACAGAACTCGGCTTACAGACCACCTAATTTATTTTGGGAGGATTTATGCAACATACTTTAGAGAAAAAAGTTGAAATCAAAGGGATAGGATTGCATTCCGGTTGCGAGTCGCTACTTGTTTTAGAGCCTGCTCCGGAAAATTTTGGCATACAATTTGTACGCAGCGATTTAAATGAAATACCGATTCGCGCCTTATATTCTCAGGTTGTTGACTTAAGAAATTGTACTTGTATCGGTACATCTCAACAAAATATCGTCAGCACAATAGAACATTTAATGGCAGTTTTGAGTATTTTGGGAATAGATAATGCTAAAATTTCCGTAAATAATCCGGAAGTGCCGATTCTTGACGGTAGCGGCAAAATATTTTTGGAAATTCTTGAAAAAGCCGCTTTAAAAAAACAAACAGCAAAACGTAAATATTTGAAGGTAAAAAAAGAAATATCTTTTTCTGATGGTAAAGGTGGGGATATAAAATTAATACCGGCTGACAAGTTGCATATAAAGTTTGATATTGAATTTCCATCCAAAATTGTCGGACACCAAACTTTTGATAAAGACATAGATAGAGAAATTTTTACCAAAGAGATTGCTCCTTGTCGCACGTTTTGTGAAAAATACCAGGTAGATTATCTGAAGTCTATCGGTTTGATAAAGGGTGGTTCGCTGGAAAATGCTGTTGTTTTAGACGGAGAAACGCTGCTTAATCCGGAAGGTTTTCGCCTTAAAAACGAGTGTGTAAACCATAAAGTTATGGATTGCATTGGTGATTTATACACCTCAGGCTACCATATTTTAGCAAAAGTTGTTGCCAATAAAACTGGACACTATCATAATAATGAGATATTAAAACAATTGTTTTCATCAACGGATAATTATGAGATTTTATAAGAAGGGAGAAAAGCTTTGAAAAAGTTTTTATATATTTTGCCGATAGTTGCATTGATGTTTGTGTCTGCTTGCTCAAGTCATAGCAAGGATGATGAAGATGCTGATAAAAGTGCAGAAACACTCTATAACGAAGCTTATAAATATTTGAAGAAGACCTCTTATCAAAAAGCTGCGGAAACTTTTGATAAGGTTGAAATGGAACACCCTTATTCAAAATGGGCAACAAAGTCTAAGTTAATGGCTGCCTATTCTTATTACAAAGATGAAAAATATGATGATGCAATAGTTTCTTTGGATAGATTTATTCGTCTGCACCCGGGGAACAAGGATATTGCCTATGCCTATTATATGAAAGGTATTTGTTATTATGACCAGATTGCGCCTTCACAGAAAGAACAAATGTCTTCTAAAGAAGCGTATGAAGCTTTTATGCAGGTTATCACAATGTTTCCGGATAGTGAATATGCAGAAGATGCAAAATCAAAATTGGGTTTAATTGAAGACCACTTAGCCGGACATGAAATGAGTGTTGGGCGCTACTATCTGCAAAATAAGGAATATATTTCAGCATTAAACCGCTTTACAATGGTAACGGATAATTATTCAAAAACAGCACAAATTGAAGAAGCGCTGTATCGTGAAGTTGAAATATACACCATTCTCGGCTTAACAGCGGAAGCAGCAAACAAAGAAGAAATTTTAAGCCAAAAATATCCGGATAGTAAATGGACATCAATGGCTAAGAAGTTGATTAAAAAGGAAAAATAATATCCTATGTTGAAATCTCTATCTATCAGAAATGTTGTTTTAATAGACAGTCTTGATATAGATTTCTCTAAAGGTCTTGTTGTTTTTAGCGGTGAAACCGGTGCCGGTAAATCCATCTTATTAGATTCTCTAGGGCTTTTGCTTGGTAATCGGGCAGAAGCAGGGCTTATACGTAGCGGTACGGATAAACTGTCTGTTACAGGTGTTTTTGAAGTTTTACCGCAAAATGCAATATATGCTTTAGCAAAAGAATATGATTTGGATATTGACGGCGATATTATTATTAAAAGAACCATAACTGCCGATGGTAAAAACAAAATCCTTTTTAATGACCAAATTATAACCCTAAAGTTATTAAAAGAACTGGCGCAAAATTTAATAGAAATTCATGGTCAACATGATAGCATCGGTCTGCTTAACTCTTCAACACATGGGAATATTTTGGATAATTACGGTGGGTATGAAACGGAGCTTAAATCGGTTAAAAATACCTTTGCGGATTATAAAAATGCCGAAAAAGAGCTTAAAAAGGAAGAAGATATTATAAATAAAGCTCGTGAAGACGAAGAAAACTTAAGGCATTGGGTGGCTGAATTGCAGAAAATTGCTCCTAAAAAGGGTGAAGAAGAAACCCTAAAAATTCGCCGCAGTGAACTGATGAACGCAGAGAAAATTATTGAAAGATTAAATTCTGCTTATGCTAATTTAAATGGAAGCTTTTCGGTTATAGATAGCGTATCTAAGGCGCGCAACGCTATATCCAGAGCAAATGAGATCGTTAACAATAAATATGCGGAAATAGAACAAAATCTTGAAAATGCACTCTATAGCTTAAATGACGCGGTGGAACAAATAGAAGCTTGTTCTGCCGATATAAGCTTAAACCAAAACGAAGCAGACGACATTGAAACACGACTGTTTGCTTTGCGAAATTTAGCAAAGAAACATCAAACAGAGGTGGATTTGTTGCCGGAAAAACTTCAAGAAATGATAAATGCGTTAGAAAGCTTGCAAAAAGGAGAAGATAATTTAGCAGAACTTAAAGAAAAAGTAGAAAAACTGCGAAATAAATATATTGAAGTAACTGAAAAATTAAGCAAAAAAAGAAAAGTTGCCGCACAAAAACTAGATAAAAACGTAATGCAGGAATTATCACCGCTTAAAATGGAAAAAGCCGTATTTCAAACAAATATAACACCAAAGGCAGAGAAAGATTGGTCTGAAATAGGGTGGGATGACGTATGTTTTGAAGTTTCAACCAACCCGAATACACCTCTAGGTCCATTAAATAAAATAGCATCAGGTGGTGAACTTTCACGTTTTATGTTGGCTCTAAAAGTAAATTTAGCGCAACAAAGTGACCAGGAAACATTGATTTTTGATGAAATTGATTCCGGTATTGGTGGTGCAACGGCAGAAGCAGTTGGAGAAAGATTATCTCGTTTGGCAAGAAATGAGCAGGTTTTTGTTGTAACACACTCGCCGCAAGTTGCTGCTTTTAGTGACGAACATTTTAAGGTATCAAAAGAAACAGTTGGCAACGTGACCACAACAAAATTAGAAAAGCTTGATAAAAAAGGCAAAGAAGAAGAAATAGCGCGTATGCTTGCCGGTGAAACAATAACCGACGAGGCCCGCGCCGCCGCTCAGGTTTTACTGAACAAAGAACCGCAACAAGTATTACTTTAATGCCAATAATACTACAATTTACCCTGTCGTCTCTTTAATCTGGCTAATTTATAACTGACAACGGATGTATCGCGGCCGGTTTTCGCCAATCTGTCATACATGCGCTCAATTTCCTTTTCAAGATAAGCTGTTTCTATATCATTTTCTAAGTCAGCTTTTTCCTCTTCGGAGCCGAATCCTCTGGTTGCACTGACATCACGAATTATATCAATGATATCAGCATTAGAATTTTGCTTTCGCTTGATAAAATAAGGCAATTCGTACACTAATTCGCGAGAGCTTGTATAAACATCACCCTTATTTTTGTTGTATTGTGATTTTAATAAACTAAAAGCAACTTCCAGTTCAAAAGCATTATCTACAACGATAAAAGGTACCGGATCAGAAAAACCTTTAAGCGAAATAGCCTTTAAAAATTCTAATAAGTGATGGAAGAAACCGCCGATATTATACAAAATAAAGGGCTTTTTCTGTAATAATCCGTCTTGCATGGCCACACAGTCATAAGCAAGCTCATCCAATGTGCCGACACCACCCGGAGCAAAAACCACAAAATCGGCATCTAAAAGGCGTTGTTTTCTTTCTTCAAGCGTTTTAGCAAAGATAACATTGATGTGTTTCAGCATATCATCTTGAGAATCGTAAAGCTTATAATATTCTTCCGTTGTAATACCTTGAATAGGGAGGTCTTGATTAAGATGTTTTTCGTTCCATGCATCCATAACACCATGCGCCACCGCGCCCATAATGCCGGAGTTAGAAAGACCAAAGTCTAACTTAAATCCCATTTGTACGATTTTTTTACCGAGGTTATATGTTTCACGCACATAAATGGGGCTGTTACCGCCGCGCGAACCTCCGGCAACAAAAACACGAATACCGTCTTTCTTGTTTTCTTTAATAAAAGCGGAAAGTAAATCTTCTTTATCGTTAGTGTCATTTTGGTCCATGGTTAAATCTCCTCAATATCACCTTGTCTTTGTTTTTGATAAAACTCTTTAACAAATTCATCAAAAGTGTCTTCGGCTAAAGATTTACGAATACCTTGCATCAGTCTTTCATAATAGCGAATGTTATGCCAACTGAGCAACATAACGGCTAAAATTTCATTACATTTTTGCAAATGGTGAATATAAGCTCGCGTATAATTACGGCATAACGGACAGTCACAACCGGCTTCAACCGGTCTGGTATCTTCTCTGTGCCGAGCGTTACGAATATTTATCGGTCCGTATTCTGTAAAAGCTTGAGCTGTACGACCGGAACGAGTTGGCATAACACAATCAAACATATCAACACCGCGCATTACGGCACCGACAATATCATCCGGTTTGCCAACCCCCATTAAATATCGTGGTTTATCTTCAGGTAGCATATCCGGTGCGTAGTCCAAAACTTCAAACATCTTTTCTTGGCCTTCGCCCACCGCTAAGCCGCCTATGGCATATCCGTCAAATCCGATTTCTTTTAATTTTTCTGCAGATTCTTGGCGCAAGTCATGAAAAATACTACCTTGTTGAATACCGAAAATACCATAACCGTCACGATTATCAAAAGCATCTTTACTTCTTTTTGCCCATCTCATAGAGCGTTGCATGGATTTTTTTGCTTCTTCATGCGTGGAAGGAAACGGTGTACATTCATCTAAACTCATGGTAATATTGGAATCAAGCTTATGTTGGATTAAAATAGATTCCTCCGGAGTTAAAAAGAATTGTTTTCCGTCAATGTGTGACTTAAAGCTGACACCTTCTTCGGTAATTTTACGCAATCCCTTAAGACTCATAACTTGAAAGCCGCCGGAATCTGTTAAAATAGGATAAGGCCAATTCATAAATTTATGTAAACCACCGAGTTTTTGTACTAAGTCTGCACCCGGACGAAGCATTAAGTGATAAGTGTTACCAAGTAAAATTTCTGCCCCTGTTTCTTTAACGGATTCAGGTAACATTGCTTTAACTGTTCCGCAAGTACCGACAGGCATAAATGCCGGCGTATTAACAATGCCGTGTTTGGTATAAAGTTTACCTAAGCGTGATTTTTTGTATTTTTTTATAATTTCATATTTAAGAGCCATGTCACTTTCCTAATTTTCTTTATAAATCTTACTCCAAAGAGGTATCTCATTACCGATACCTTGTTGTAATTTATCTGCTTCAATAAATGCCATTTCACCATTATCAAACATAACACGCAACCACTTTTTATCCCCTGTATAGCCGGTTACACGAACAGTTGTACCTTCTTCAACAACTTTGAACACATCAAAACTCTTGTCAGCACCATGCATGGCCGAAGTTTTTTCTGTTGTATGGTATAATTTTTGAGTGTCATAAACATCAACCGGAATATCAAAAATTTTAGCAACGGCAACGTCACTATATGCCTTTTGCCCGTTTTTATAAATAACAACTTCTTTAACATTAGAGTTGTCATTAAAGCTGTTTTTTGCAGAATTTAACGTCCATAAACCAAAGACCAACAAAAGAGCCAAAAAGAGAAGGAAAGGATAATACAATTGTATTCTGAGCAACTTTTGATAATTCCATTTTTTTACGCTCAATAAAGAAGCTTGTCCAAGCGTTCCTATATAGTTTTCAATATACGGCAATTCATCTTTTGAGGCGTACTCTTTGGCTAATGTTGCTAGAGTTGCAGCTTCGTCTGTTTTTCCCTCAGCTTCGTAAACCATGGAATTATGCAACAACAGCTGTAAATTTTCTTTTTTACCGTTTAGGCGAGTGATATTTTGAATAATCGCCTTAATGTTAGCAAAAATTGCAGTTACACCTAGAAAACCCTGTGTCCAATTATGTTTGGAAATATTTTTTATAACGCCACCGGCTTCAATGGGACTGCAATAATATATTTTATCAATAGCGGAATGAAGCAACACTTTACCGGTAACTTCCGTTAAGTGAAAAGCTCTTAAGTTGATATCTTCTTGCCCGTGCATATTACGAATAAGGCTTAAAGCATTCATATCCGGAAAATTATCTTTATCATAAATCATAGAAAGAAGGGTATATTTCAACTTACTTTTAGTATCTTTTAAGACTTCATAGGCAACGGCAATTTTTTGAAACATATCAACGGCACGCGGGTCTTCATTATGGTCCGGATGCCAAAATTTAACAAGCTCGCGGTATTTTTGGCGAAGAACGTCATCAGGAGTATCAAAAGAAATCTCTAATATTTTATAATAGTCAAGTTTGTCGTAAGTTTGGTTACTCATAGTCATTCTCCGAAATAATTTTTTTAGCCAGGTTGAATATATCAACGGCTGCCTCTGAAGAAGGATACCGCGATACGAGCAATTCTTTATTTCTAATCGTATCACGAATACGTGTATCAAAACGAACAATTCCGAATAATTCCGGAACAGGAAGCCCGCTTTGATCTACGGCTTTATAAAGTTCTTTATATATTTTATATCCGTCCTCAAAGGAATTTACACGATTAATTATTAAATTACAATTAGCGGAAATATGGTTTTTATGCATAAAACGGATAAATTCAAACGTTTTGATAAGGTCTGCACTTTGCTCTGAACACATAAGAAATAAATCATCTGCAAAGCGACACATTTCTAAATTTTTTGGGGTTGAATCAGAGCCCAAATCAATAATGGTGTAATCATAACTTTCGGAAAGAATATTCAAATCATCCATGAAAATACGTATTCTTCCCAAAGATAACTCACTGAAATAATTATTTCCCTGCTGAGCTGTCAAAATATTGAAGTCTTTATTTTTATAAGCGGTAATTAATTGATTAAGTGTCTTTTTCCCCTCTGCGTAATCCTCTAAATAAAGCGGGTTATGAAGTTGTATGTAGGAACTTATATTGGAAAATTTGCCATTACCGTCAACCAATAACACTTTTTTATGAGACTGATTAAGGGCATGAGCTAAGCTTAAAGCACACCATGAGGTACCAATCTGTTGAGCGCCGGAAAAAAATACAAAAACACGATGGTTTGCATCTCTTTCCAAAAAAAGACGCTTATAAACCAAATCAAAATCTTTATCCACAGCACCTCCGGATATATAAAATTCTTTAGATTGCCAATAAATTATTTTTTAATATAATAACATTATATTTAAATAGCAAAGATTCTTTTAAAGAGGGGTTATAAATGAGGTTCGTTATTTTATTTTTGTTAAGTTTTCTATTTATATCAACAACATCAGCCGTTACTATGCAAATGTTCGGCCAAAAAGAAAATGGGTTCAGTCAGCCGAAATATATAACGGATTTTATTGACAAAGCTGAGAAAGATAACCTAAATCTCGTAATCCTTGCTGATGATGACAATTTTCCGTTTTCTTCCGTAGAACAAGGTTCTGTTTTCTATAAGATATTTGAAAATGCACCCAAATTGGCTCATGCCGATATAATGTTTACCTATCGTAAAGGGCGGTATGATGAAAAAGCGATTGCTTTTGAGAGAGGAAAAGTTGATAACATAAATGCAATTTTCGGCGTTTATTACAAAGATCTGCCATATTCTGTCAATCGCTATATCTATCCTTCTTTTATGTATAACAACATTTATATCATTTCGGCGTTGCAGAATAAAATAAACATAACCGGCAAAGATAATCTTAAAAATTATAAAGGAATCAGAGTTTTAAAAGATAAAGTTGCTGATATTGCGGAAAGAGATTATGCTGAATTAAATATAAGAGGGGTTAAGGATTATCCGACAGCTTTTGAAGAGCTTTTAACCGGTAAAGCAGATTATATTGCCGCCAGCTATTACCCGAGCTTGATAGAGGCATACAAATTAGGCATTAGGGATTTTATCGCTTATAGTCAGGAGCCTGTTTGGAAATTACCTTTATTCCTGCGTGTTCGTCCGGAAGTAATGCGGCACCCTCGTATGGAAAATTTTGTAAGATATTTGAAAAGTT
This sequence comes from Alphaproteobacteria bacterium UBA2723, assembly GCA_002353835.1. GTDB lineage: Bacteria > Pseudomonadota > Alphaproteobacteria > RF32 > CAG-239 > CAG-267. Next base: position 19,348 of record DEKL01000059.1, on the reverse strand, counting down.
CATCATATAAAAAGGCCAGAGATGATGCTTTTGCCGAGCTTATTGAGGTTTACAAAAATAATACAAGAGGCATTGTTCCGCCAACATACATCAGCGTTGTAAAAGAAGAGTCTGAGAAACAACCGGAAAGCGAAGAAAGTAACGTAACAGAAAGTGTTTCCGAAAATTCAAGTGTGACAGAACAACAAAAACTTGAAAATTAGAATTTAAAAGTATAGCATGCAAAAAGATTAGGGAGAAATAAACATGGTTCTTTTAGTTCATCATAGTATATCACCGCAGTCACGGAAGATACGGTTGATTATGGCTGAAAAGAAAATGCTTTTTGTACTAAAAGAAGAAGAACCGTGGAATATTTCACCGGATATTGCAAAAATAAATCCGTCCGGAGAATTGCCGGTACTTATTTTTGATGGTAATGTTATTTCCGGCAATAATGCAATTACCGAATATTTGGAAGAAAGTAATCCTCAATATAAACTTCTTCCGGAAGATCTCAAAGAAAGGGCCGAGGTTCGGCGTATTTGTGAGTGGTTTGATGTCAAATTTTATAATGAAGTCTATAAATATATTGTTGCCGAAAAGATAATAAAGAGATTTCAATATAAGCAAGCCCCAAACTCCAAGATATTAAAGGCAGGATTAAATAATCTTAAATACCACATGGAATACATAGACTATTTAGCAGACAGAAATAACTATATTGCAGGTAAAAAACTGAGTTTAGCGGATTTAACTGTTGCAGCACATCTTTCGGTTATAGACTATTTGGGTGATATTTCTTGGTCAGAATATAAAAATGCCAAACTTTGGTATGCAAAAATAAAATCGCGCCCGAGTTTCAAAGATATATTAAAAGACAACATCAAAGGAATTTATCCCTCTGAAAACTATGCTAATTTGGATTTTTAACATGAAAAAACTATTCTTGAGCATAATGATTTTACTTTTAGCCGCATGCGGTGGTCCGAAAGGTCAAGTCGTTTTTCATTGGGACAGATATAATACCGGTGGTATAAAGTTTGCCCGAGATCATTCTGAATGTATGCGTCAAGCGGAAGCCTTTAAGTTTTGGCCTAATTTTAAAAGCTGGTTTTATACTGAGGAACAAAGGTACAATACTGTTGTAAAATGGCATAAAGAGCATGGTATTTGGGCGAGTTTTGTGCCATATCCGGGGGCTATGCCGATTTTGGTAAATTCCGTGCGTGATGATACAGACTCGAGCCCGAGAAAATATCAAAAATGTATGTTGCAAAAGGGGTATGTTGAAAGAACGGCAAATGTGCCGGAAGCAAGTAACCTGTTTGTATATAAGCCGCAAAGTGTAAATCAAGATGCACCTTTGGATAGCACATATCCTTAATTATAACCGCCGCCGATTGCTTTGTAAAATGCGACAAGATTTTGTAATATGTCCGTATTACTTTCAATGAGCGCTAACTCTGCATCCAAGAGGTTTTGTTCAGCCATGGCAACATCTGTAAACTCAACCAAACCGTTTTCATATTTTTGTTGCGTAAGATTAAAAATGTTTTTCATCTTTGATAAGGTAATTTGTTGATGGACATTTCGGCGATAGGTTTGTTCTACGGCAGAAATGGCGTTTTTAAGCTCAATCAGAGCAGTTAAAAAAATCTCATTATAATCTAAAAGATAATATTCACGCTGATGCTTTTGAACCTCAATATTATTGGCGAGCTGGTTCCAATTCCAAATAGGTAACAAAAGGCTCGGTGAATATCCGTAAACTTGGCTTTCCGTATTAAAAAGAGTGTGTCCGCTGTTAGATAAATAACCGAATGCTGCGCTTAAATCTATTGTCGGATAAAGGTTGGTAATAGCAGTATTAACAGTGGCATTTTGCGCTTTAACATTTGCCTCCGCTGCCAAAACATCCGGACGCGTTCTGATAACATTAAGCGGTAGGTTATAGAGTTTTTTAACATTGTATTTAAAGGTTTTGGTAGTGATATTATTACGAGTTATATCTAAATTAATCGGTAATTCGCCTGGGATTACGCCGGAAAGAACAGCCAAATTATTTTGGTAAGTTGTTATTTGTAAATCTATTGCCGGAATACTTGTACGTGTTCTTTCAACCGTATATTGTGCTTGATTAAGTGCCAAGTCGTCCTCTGTTCCGGAGATATGCTTGTTTTTAACGGTCTGTAAAATTTCGTTTTGTAAGGATAAATTTTTTTGCGTTATACGTAACTTTTCCTGAGCTTCACGTAGTTTTATATAGTTTAGCATAATTTCGGAAATAAGTGACACATCTGTATTGATAAGCGAATATCCGCTGTTCTTCACAAATTCCGAATATTGTTCGGAAATATATTGCCCTTTTCCCCAAATATCAATTTCCCAAGAAACATCAAATCCCATCTTAAAAGCATTTACGTTTTCGCTGAAATTATGAGCATTGTCTGCCTTATTAAAAGAGTAATTCCCTTGGGCGTTAAACATCGGAAACATTTGTTTTGATTGTATGGCAAGCTGATAACGTGCTTTTTGCAAGTTTTCAATTGCTTTCTTGCGGGAAAGATTGTTTTTTAATGCAAATTTGAGCAGTGTATTTAAATCATTGTCATTAAAAATGGGGAGCTCATCAATTTTGGTGGTTTTACCTTCAATATGCAAAACATCTTTGATTTTCTCGTCATTGATAAAAGGCTTTGTGTCATAATCATCTCCAACCTTGCACCCACACAGCAACAAAAGATAAAAAAATAAGAAACATCTAATCATTAACCTTCTCCTTTGAGTTTTTAAGAGCAGGTTTTGTTATCGGGTAGAAATGTTCTTTTATGCTCTCAAATAACGCAAACAATGCCGGTATAAAAATAATACCGATAAGGGTTGCAATAATCATTCCGAAGAAAATGGGAACACCGATGGCAATTTGCGAATTAGCGCCGGGTCCGGTGGCAATAATCATCGGGAAAACACCGAGAATAAACGTCATAGCCGTCATCAATACGGCACGAAATCTTTCCTCTGCACCCTTTTGTGCGGCTTGCACAATGCTATATCCCTGTCCACGATAATTTTGAGTAAATTCAACAATCAAAATCGCATTTTTAGCTGCCAAACCAATTAACAAGACAAGTCCGAGTTGCGCATAAATACTTAACGGTAAATCAAATAAATGAAGCCCTAAAAAAGCGCCTAAAATGGCAAAAACCGTTGAGAACATAACCGAAAATGCCAACATCCAACTTTCGTATTGAGCTACCAAAAACAAGTAACAAAAAACAATTGCCAGAGAAATCAAAATACCAATCAAACCCTTCGTTTCCGATTCTTGTAAGGAAAGACCGGTCCATGCAATGTCAAAACCTTTATCTAAAGTTTTTTTAGCGGTATTTTCCAAGATATTCATAGCATCACCGCTACTGACCTCCGGCTTTGCTTGTGCGGTAATATCGGCAGATGTATAAAGATTATATCTGTATATCATTTTCGGCGCAATTTTTGTTGAGATATCAGTAAAACTACCTATTTTTATCAAATCACCGGAATTTGATTTAACGTAGAGATTATTGATATCATCTATGCTATTTCTGTAATTATAATCCGCCTGCAGGATAACACGGTTAATCTGTCCGCTAAGGGTGATATTATTTATATAAAAAGCACCGAGATTGCTTTGTAAGGTGTTAAAAAGGTCGGCGATGGAAACGCCGTAAGACAGTATTTTGGTGCGGTCAAAATCTAAATAAAGGTGTGGTGTATCTGCCCTAAAGGTGCTGAAAGCATAGGTAAGGGATTTTTCATTGTTAAGTGCTGTAAGATATTTTTTTAGCGCTTGTTCCAGTTCTATGGGGGTATAATCGGTATTTTTGGCGATAAGCTCTAATGTTAAACCGTTACTTTGTCCGATTCCCGGTACGGACGGAGGGGCAAAAAAGTTAAATTGCACACCTTTTAATGAGGAAAATTTTAGAGTAAGTTGTTGAGTTATGGCATCAACAGATAAGGATTTATCAGTTCTTTTACCCCAATCTTCAAGTCCGATGACACCTAAAGCGACATTTTCTCCGCCGCCACCCAATAAACTGTATCCTGCAACAGTAACAACATATTTTACGCCTGTCATTTTTAAGATTGTTTCCGTCATATTTTTAAGCACAATATCGGTCTGGCTGATACTGGCAGTA
>DEKL01000059.1:0-15144 GCA_002353835.1 Alphaproteobacteria bacterium UBA2723 | reverse complement strand
TTAATTGAATATTTGCAAAAATAATCCCTTGGTCTTCTTCCGGAATAAAAGAAGTTGGCGTCAGCTTAAAATATATGCCGATAACAAGCATAACCGTCAGTATAATACTGGTAGTTATTTTCAAGTGTTTTGAAAAAAAGCCGACAAAGTGAACATAAAAGCGGTTAAAAGCATCTAGTTTGTGATTAAAATAATTGAAAAAAACGGGCAGAGATTTTTGTTTTTTCTCTTTCTTTAGAAAAATGGCACAAAGTGCCGGGCTTAGTGTTAATGCGTTAAAAGCCGAGAAGATAACGGCGGTTGCAATAGCCACCGCAAATTGTTGATAAATTTTTCCGGTTATGCCAGCCATTAAACCGACAGGAACAAATATGGCAAGTAAAACAAACGTTGTAGCAATAATGGCACTGCCGATTTGCTTCATTGCTTTAACCGCTGCATCATAAGCTTTAAGTTTTTCATGAAACATCAGATATTGAACGCGCTCAACAACAATAATAGCATCATCAACCACCAAACCGATAACCAATATCATTGCGAATAGTGTTAAAATGTTAATATCAAAATCTAAAAGGTAAATAACGATAAAAGTTGCAATAAGTGAAACCGGAATAGTAATAAGCGGGATAAGAGTTGTTTGAATTTTTTGCAAAAACAAATAGGTAACCAACACCACCAAACTGAAAGTAATAAACAGTGTATCAATAATGGCTTTAACCGAGGCGCGCACAAAATCCGTTGAATCATAGGCAACACTGATTTCCATACCTTGAGGAAAGGTTTTAGATAAATTTTCCAGTTCCTTCCTGACATTGAGCATTGTTTTTAAAGCATTGGTGTTGGGTGTTTGATTAAGCGAAATAATTACCGCCGGCGCATTATCAAAGGAAGATTTGATATTGTAAGAATCTCGTCCTAATTCAATTTGAGCAACATCTTTTAAGTAAATAACGCCACCGTTTTTATCGGTTGCGACGATAATATTTGAAAAATCTTCCACGCTGTTTAATAAACCCTTGGCTGTCAGATGAAGGACAAGATTATTTTTTTGTGTGCTCGGCGCTGAGCCGATACTGCCAAGAGCCGCCTGAATATTTTGTTTTTGAACGGTTTGAATAATATCTGAACTGCTTAAACCTAAAGCCGTAATCTTGTTGATATCAAGCCAAATGCGCATACTGTATTGTGGTCCGAATATTTGTACATCACCAACCCCGTACAAACGTGCTAAGTTGTTTTTAATGTTAGTATAAGCAAAATTGCTGAGATAAAGTTCATCAAAAGAATTATCGTTAGAACGTAAAACGATTAACCCCAAAATATCCGCATTTTCAGAGGAAATATCAATGCCATCTTGGATAACTTCATCTGGAAGTTCACTATTTACCTGTTGTAAACGATTTTGAATTTTAACCTGAGCAATATCGGGGTTGGTGCCGATATCAAAGGTAACCGTTAAGGTATAAGCTCCGTTATCATCAGAAGTGGATGACATATAAAGCATATCTTCTAACCCATTCATCTGATTTTCAATAGGAACAGCAACCGTATCCACCAGCACCTCGGCATTTGCACCTAGATAATTCGTTTTAACGGTTATTTGCGGCGGGGTGATATTCGGAAATTGAGAAACCGGAAGAACCTTAATTGCTAAAAGCCCTAATATAATGAGAACAAGAGATATAACAATAGCAAAACGCGGTCTGTCTATGAAAAATTTAGAAAACATTCGTTTCTCCATAAACTATGATTTTATGAGATTAAAATGAATTTTTGTCTGTGGGGGGAGGTTTGCTATATCATCTAAAATGATGACATCATTCGGCTTAAAAGAATTTCTTAAAATGTATTTATTTTCTTTTTCGGCAAGAATTTGCACCGGTTCAATGATGATTTGCCCGTTTCTGCCGATGGGCAGATAATTTCCGTCAGCTTCCATTTTAACTAAATTTCTATCAATAAAAACACTGTCTTTAAAGGTTTCTGATATTTCAACGGTTACAAAGGCGTTCGGCAATAATTCATTATCTTTGTTTTTAAAATAAGCGTAAACGGCCAGCGAGTTTGTCGGCTTATTTATTTGGTTATCGGTATATTTAATGTGACCGGTGTATTTAAACGGTTTACCATTAGATAAAATTAAATTTATAACGCTGTCTTTAAAGGCGGTCCCTTGTTCCAGATGTTCAAGATATTCCTTATCTGTTAAAGAGAAAACAACGCGGATAGGGTTGGTTTGCACGATATTGAGCAAACATTCTCCGTTTGGGGTAACATAATGACCGTGACTTAAATTAAAATTACCGACCAAACCTGCAATAGGCGCTGTAATTTTTGTATAATTATAATTTACTTCAGCGAGATTTTTATTGGCATAAGCACTTTTTAGCGCCGCATCCGATTGCAGATAATTATTTTGTGCATTTTCAATATCAACAGCTGAAAAAGCTTGGGTACCTGATTTTTGCACACGTTCATAATAGTTCTTATTATAATTAAAAGAAGCCTCTGCTTGTAAAACAGAGGCATTTGCCATATCAAGCTTAGCTTTGTATTCAGAATCTTCAATTGTTAGCAATAAATCATTTTCTTTTACAATTTGTCCCGGTTTAACGGATATTTTATCCAAATAGCCGCTTAGATAAGGAATAATTTGTACCTGATTTATTGCTTCCGTATAGCCGACATAATTACGGGTAACGGCAATGTCTTCGCCTTTAATCGGGAGAGCTTTAAGAGTAACTGTTTTTTGTAAAACATCCGAAACATTTTTTCTTAAGTGCCAATACAACAAACAGCTTAAAGCCAAAGAAACAAAAACCAAAAAGCCGATGATAAGTTGATAAATATGACGTTTAAAGCTCTTACCCATGATATATCCTTAAAATCTGAAACAAATTCGGAAAATAGATAATCTGCTTTAGCTCTTATTCAACCCTTACTGCATAAGTTCTATGGCTTTTGTAATTTTTTTTATGGAGTTAAGTTCTATTTGTCGAACGCGCTCCTTGGAAATATTGTACATTTTGCTTAAATCGTCCAAAGTAATCGTTTTATCATATAATCTGCGCTTAAAAAGAATATCTTTTTCACGCGTATTCAACACATAAAGAGCTTGGTTAAACATTTTTCGCCGATATCTGAGCGTTTCTATATGAGATAAGCTTTCTTCCTGATTGGGCTTATTATCGGAAATAAAATCCATCAATTCGGTGGTGCCGTCAGAATCTCCGTCAACAACGGCATTTAGCGATCCGTCATGAGATTTAAGCCGCATATTCATATCTGTCACTTCTTGAACGCTGACATCTAAGGATTTGGCGATATCGGCTAAGATATGTTGTGAAAGCTCTCTATCATCAACTAAATTAAGCTTATTTTTTATTTTACGCAGATTAAAGAATAATTTTTTCTGGGCGGCGGTTGTGCCTAATTTTACCAAAGACCACGAATTTAAGATATATTTTTGCACGGATGCCTTTATCCACCATAAAGCATAGGTAGAGAAGCGAAAACCTTTTTCCGGCACAAATTTATCAATAGCATATAATAAGCCCACATTTCCTTCTGATATCATTTCGCTGATGGGTAAACCATAACCCCGATATTTTGAAACAACCTTAACCACCAACCTAAGATGAGATGTGATAAGCTTATAAGCGATAGCTTTATCTTTTGTTCTTTGGTATTCCAAGGCCATTTCATATTCTTCATCAGGCGTTAAGATAGGAAATTGTTTAATAGAATGAAGATAACGCGTAAGATTTTCTTCTGGTGTAAAGTCAAGTCCGTTCAGAGTTCTAAGTTGAGTGCTCATACTTTTTCTCCTAATAGTTGACCAAGCGCCATAATATAAACATAAAAAATTTTCCACAACCTAGACAATAGTTCTATTGCGGTAAGACTCTTATGTAGAATTAAAGAAAGAGAGTAAAACTAAAGTTTATAAAGGCGAAGCTTTTCCAAAAGCTCCTTCATATCATCCGGGAAATCAGCAGAGAAATTAAGACGCTCTTTTGTTCTCGGGTGTTCAAAACCTAAGGAATAAGCATGCAAAGCATGTCTTAAAAAGTTATTGACATAACTTTTCAAAGGTTCGTTTAATGGAATACTGCTTTTTTTAGGTTTAACATAAACATCATCTCCTATCAAATGGCAACCGATACTGGAAAGATGAACACGAATTTGGTGTGTTCTTCCCGTTTCCAGTTGGCATTTAACAAGGGATGCGGCATTTTTGTAGATTTCAATCGTTTCGTAATGCGTAATTGCGGATTTTCCACCATTTAAAACCAAAGCCATTTTCTTTCTGTCATAAGGACTACGGGATATATTTCCTTCAATAATGCCGGCCAAAGGTTTAGGAACATTGTAGCAAACAGCATAATATGTTCTCTCAATTGTATGGAAAAAAAATTGTTCAGCCAAATTGCGGTGGGCAATATCATTTTTAGCCACCACCAAAACACCGCTGGTGTTTTTATCAATTCTGTGAACAATTCCAGGACGAATAACCCCGCCGATTCCTGATAAAGAACCGCGACAATGGTATAATAAGGCATTAACAAGTGTACCATGAGATACTCCGGCAGCCGGATGAACTGTCATTCCGGCAGGTTTGTTAACGACAACAATGTCATCATCTTCATACAATATATCCAAGGGAATGTTCTCAGCTTGAGGTTTTGCCTCTGTCGGTTCGGGAAGAGTAATTTGGTAAATATCACCTAATCTGGTCTTAAAATTTTTATCTAAAATACACTCATCATCTGCAAAAACATATCCGTTTTCAATCAAACGCTGCACCTGAGAACGTGAAAACTCAGAAATTTCATCAGCTATAAACTTATCAATCCGGGTTTTTACCAAATTATCCGGAACAGGGGAAGTATAAAAAATTTCATTATTTTTATCGGTCATCAGCGTTGCATTAAGTATATTTTCACAAATTTAAGGTTAAATTACAACAAAGATATCCATAAATCAAGAATATATTTAGGATAACAAAAGACATAAAATCAAGGAGATAAGTAATGGCTGATAATGAAAATGGCTTAGATTCATTTTTATCAACGAGCGAAACAAAAAATGTTGAAAACAATAAGCCGGCGGCTCAGCAAGAAGTAAAACCGACGGAAAATTTCAGCTTAGAGGATGAATTTACAAAACTATTGAATGATTTTATTTCTCAAGACAGTAGCAGTTCCACTCCAAGCGAACCGCAACAAACCGCAACAAACACACCGAATGAAAGTATGGAAAGTGGCTTGGATGGTTTTATGACACAAGAAACCGTTTCACAAGAAAACGGGTTGGATAGCTTTAGTTCTTCGCCATCAGAAGGAGATGGTTTGGACAGCTTTGCATCTTCATCATTTGAGGGTGATAATCAGGATAGTTATAACTCTCCGTCGGAAAGCGGTGGTTTAGACGGATTTGTTTCTTCAGAATCAGACGGAGAACAATCTCTCTCTGATTTCCAAGATACCGATTCGGGAGAATTATTAGATACTTTGATTTCTCCGGAGGAAGAATCTGCTGAAACTTCGGAAGAAGGCGGATTAAAAGCCGAAGAGCAGGAACTGGCTCGGGCGATAACCAATTTTAAAGACGGTGTTGAGGCAATGGCAAGCAGTAAAAATTTAAGAATGCCGCAAACAGATTATAATGAAACAATGCTTGAACCGAACTATAAACCGAGTGTTGGCAAAAAAATAGCACAATATTTATTGGATTGTTGGGATATCATTAATAAATATGATCCGGAAAATATGAAAAGACTGTCTCCGGAAGCTGGAGATGAAGAATATCTTTCTTTTGCGGAAAGTTTAAGCGACACATATATGCAACTTGCAATAATTTCTTATGTCGAAATTCTGATAAATTTGGAAATATGCGAAACAAGCTACGAACAGAAGAAGGAATTAGCCATTAAAAACAGGATAAAAAGAGAACTTTATGAAGAATATATGGAACTTCAAGAAAGAAAAAAACTGTTTATTGAAAAACTTAAGGAAAAGAATTTCCCGATAGATGCAGATAAACTTATCAATAACTATTTTCGCGCCGCACAAAAAGATCCGGATGGTTCTTTTGAGGCCTTAACTAAGAATCCGGCAATGTTTTCGCCGATACAGTTTGAAAAAATGCACCCGAAATTTTTCGGTTTGATAAAAGTAACCCCGGAAGACGGTATAAAAGCAAATCAAAAAATAGGGACATTTATTAAGAAACTAAAAGTATAACAGTTGGCGGTTTTAAAGTGGACAAAATTTTCTTTTGATGGTATGATAGAATAAATAAAATCAATGGAGAAAAGCAATGGCTGTGAAAGATAGTGACGTTGAAAAAATTAATCGCATGAGCGAAAAAGAAATCATCAACGGTGCAGAAAGTGTTGATTTATATAGTTTCTTCGGGGTTGATTGGAAAGCCGATGCCGCAGAAATAAGATCAGCTTACAGAGCATTAACCTTACAATATGACCCTGACAGACACGCGGGGGATGCCAGTTGTGATGAGAAATTCCAAGCAATAAATAAAGTAAACGAAATTTTATCTAAAGAAGATAAAAGAAAAAAATACCATGAATTCTACGAATGCTACATCAATACAAGTGCCGGTTTTGCATCACTAAGCGGAGAAGGTGTAGATTGGGCCAGCTATAATGCTCCCGATCCGTTGAATCCGGACCCCTCAACGCGAGAAAATCCTGAACCGCCGACACCGGATAACCCGGAACCGCCGACGCCGGATAATCCCGAACCACCGACACCGGATAACCCAACAGAAGGTCAAGCGCTTTTTGAATCAAATGCTTATGGCGGTTTTGAATTTAATAATTTGCATAAAGATAAGAAGAAAAATCTTATCCCGAAGGACGGGTTGGATGCAAAGCCTGTAGATTTTAAAAGAACAGAAAAGCTGGAACTCAAAGGTGACGACATTATGAAAGACCTTTGGCGTTTATGGATGCATATCTGGAAATTATGCCTCGGTAAGAGCGTAGATTGGACGTTAGATTTACTTAATTTTGGCATATATGAACCTTTTCAAAAACATAAATTAGCCAACCAGGCAAAGGAATTAGAGAAAAAAGATGCCCGTTATTATGGCGATAAACTGTATGAAACCTACTCTAAAAAAGCTATGAAAAATGCCGGTTTGTTTCAAAAGTCTTTTGATGAGATAATGACCAATATTGATAACCGAAAAGCAGGCTTGCCGGAAACATGGCGTACATGGCGGCAAGAACCGAACTTCTTTGAACGTCTTGTGCAAATAGAAGCGCGAGCAGCCGCAGATCCTAATTCTGACGAAGCAAAGTTCTGGGAAAAGTTTAAAACAACTCCGGAAATTGCGAAAAATATGTTTGAGAAAGAAGTAGATTTGCGGTATTTGTCCATACATATTGCGGCATTAGATGAAGGCATTAACAATCCTGATGAATACAAACTTCCTGAGGATGTTTCTAAAAAAATAAAAGAAATGGAAACAATTTTGCATAATGAAACAGATGCCCAGAAGATTAAAGATAAAATTAAGGAAAAAGTAACAGAGTTACGTCCGCAGGTAACGGGAACAGACTATGTTAACCAAAAGATAACTGAAAAATTAGATAAAATGGAGCGGGTTGTCATTGGTCCGGAAACAGATACTCAAGCCTTAAAGAACAGTTTTAGAAAATCTATAGGCGAAATTAAAGAGATTAACCCTGTTTCTCAAAGAATAGAAGATGCCAGCAAGCTTATCTATGACAATTTAATGCAAAACATTGAAAAAATTGCAGTAACATATGCAAATGATCAGGATGCTATGACCACCAACATTCGTGGCTATATGACCCACATGTTCACGGCTGTCTATGATTTAGAGAAAACTTCTAAAGATTTCTTTGAACATAGAGAGGATATAACAGAGAAAATAAAGGAAAAAACCGGAAGAGGTACCACATATAAGAAAACAGCAAACGAAAAATTGACTACCGCTAAGGAAGCTATAGATAACTTTGTTTTCAATGGTCGCGAAATAGGCTCAATTCGTCGGACAGATACCGTACGTAGCAATCCGATGGCTGGAGATAAAGCGCAAGTGCTTGAATCTATTAAAAATTTTGCAGAAAGAAGACCCTAGATGAAAAAATTGAAGAAAATGTTGCGCTTTAGCATGATAAGCGCACTTGTATTAGTCGTTTTTATATTTATTTTCCGTGCATTATTCCGTTTAATATGGAATTTTGATATTTTAAGCTGGGAACCATACCAAAAAATCATTGATTTTTGGAATAAAGGGGGGAATTTCAATACGACCAAAGACTGCAGTTTACTGGCCGGTTTGGTTCTTATGCCGGTAATTTGGCTTATAGCCAGCTATAAACTGTATAAATACGGTCTAAAAAAATTTTTAACCGTGCCTATCATTAAATTATATCGCAGATTAACCAGACCAAAAAATATGGAAATAGAACATGTTACTATTAGAAATTTAGGTTCAAAAGATAAAACATTGGATGAAATTATCGCCGATAAAATCAAGGAACATGGCGAAAGCACCGGTTTGGGACATACATCAAAAGATTTAAGACAACAAATTTCTGCAAAAATCGGAGAAAACGAAAAACAATAATCACTTGTTAACTAATCCATGCTTATAATCAGAAAATAAAAAAACTCGGAGAATAATTTGAGACCACTACTAATAATATTTAAGACATTGATTATAGGCTATCTTTGGAGTATCGTCTTCATTGATGGAATCCGAGTTGTATTACTTATAAATTGGCATTTTGATATTTTCTTAAAAGAACATTGGCACCTCTTAAGCTATAAATGGAACAGTGGTGCGCCGATAAGCAAATCAGAGTTAGCGTTCTTTTTAATAATTGTCAGCTCTATACCGCTATGGTTTGCCGGTTGGGTAGGTTTATGTCTGGTAAAATGGGAAAAGCTCTTAAAACGAATATTCCTAAGCCCGCTGTATTTATTCAGAAAATTGACCTTAAAGAGAAAGGCTCCGGTTGTTATAAAGAAAAAATCTATTGTTGAAGAGGTAAAGACTGTACAAAAGGCACCTGTTATTAAAAAAGCTCCGATAAAACGTCCGCCGTTACCATCAGCAACATTGATGCAATCAAACATCAACAATAATGTAGCATCTGTTTCATCTCGTCCGGCTTCGCCTTATACGGCGGCAAGCAAAAAGAATCCGGAAATGCCCACAAATCACGCTCTGTTCAATTTTGATGAAGATGATTTTGATTTGGATTTTGATTTTGAAAAGCAAAATAAAACGGAAATTGATGATTCTATCCCATCCGCTTTAGTTGTTGATGAGCCGGAAGTTATTGATGTTAAACCGGAAAAGGTTACTGTTAAGTCTCAAGAATCCGAGACAAGTCATAAATCTGAAGCTCCTAAAAAAACACAACCGAAAGCAAAAGCACCGGCTCCTCATGCGGATTCGCCGGTTAAAGAATCTCATACGCCGGTTTTGGATATTCTTAAGCAAAAAGGTTATGATGTTATTCCGGCTGCAATCATTAAAAACACAACCATTGACTATGTAGCCGTGTCTCAAAAACAGTTGATTTTATGCTTGGTTGACAAAGAGGTTGGTGATTGGTTGGCAGATGAGGAGAAATTTAATGATGAAGAGCCGTTATGGTTCTCCGAAAGCAGTCACAGAATATCTCCGGTACGCAAGATGGATATAGCCAGAGATATCTTAAAAACAAAATTGGCTGTATCAGACATGAATTATGAAATTATATCTTATGTTATCATTCAATCCGGAAACATTATCAATGCCGAAGATATGTTTGAAATTTGGGATAATATGAATATAAATGTAACGCGTATAAATCGCGGTAGTCCGAAAGAAATCCGTCTGTTCTCAAAAGTGATGGATAATTGCGAAGAAAGAACAGATAAAAGTAGTCTTGAAAAACTTAAAAAGCTTATCCGTAGCTTAGCATAATTTTGTAGAGGGAAAAATGACGAAAGAAAGAGGTAGAGAGTGGGAAGAATATGATAACGCCGTGCGGTGGATGGCAACAACATTTATTATAGCACTTGTTACCACCATTGTTTTGGCGTATTTGGCACAACCGCTTACTTTTTTAATACAAAAAGGATTATCTAAAGAAAATACGGATATTGCTATAAGATTCTTAAAAAAATCATTTTCGGATCCGGGTTTTTTATATGACAGATATATCAAATGGTTTAAGCAGGTTATAAGATACCATGGCGAATTTAGGCTCAGTTTATGGTTGCCGATATTGCCTATAATTTCTTTTCCGCTGATATTGGCTATAGGCGGTATTAAGTGCCCGTATAAATTCCAATCAAATGTTCATGGTTCGGCGCATATTGCAACGCTAAGAGATATTGAAAATATGCCTTTACTCGGCTTTGATGGATTTTGTATGGTTGTCGGCAGATTCCAAGGAAGATTACTTAAATTAAAAGAAACACTTTCAACCTTATGTTGTGCGCCTCCTGGTACCGGTAAAACTGCCGGTGTGGTTATTCCGACAATTTTTAATTCAGAAGGTTTGAGTATTATCGTAAACGACCCGAAGCCGGAGTTGTGTTACAGCACGACAGGTGCCAGAAACAAAGTAGGACCGGTGTTCGTTATTAACTGGGGTAAAGAAGATAATCCGGAAACCGGAGAGTATTATCCGAGTTGGAATCCGCTTTCTCCGGGCGCTTTGCCGGCACCGGGACCTGAACGCGACCTGTATATTGACTCTATGTGCAATACTTTAGTTGAAGATCCTAAAGGCGGTGGTGATGCGTACTGGTCACAATCCGGTCGTAGTGCGCTTTGCGGTTTAATACACTTTGTGGCTTCTAAATGTGAAAAGGCTTTAGCTAACGAGCGCTATATCCAAAAAATTTATGAGGGAACGCTAACGGCTAAGGATAAAGAAGAGTTAATAGAACATTACACCGAGATGCAAGGCGGAAACCTGCGTAACAATGCGGCTCGTGCCATTGCGGACATTCAAAGTGACAGTTTAACCATAGAAAATTATTTGCCTATCGGTACATGGAACTCATTTCCTGAAAAATGGATAAATCATGAACCCTGTATGGCGATGATTTTGGAATGGATTACCACCGCGCAAATTGAACAGAGTAATGAAATTAAACGCCGTATGGACGAAGGTGACCAAATGGCGGCGATGGCCGACCTTATGGGTGATTTGTTGGATGCGGCCGTTAATGAGGCCAACGACTATGGTTATTCACGTCGTTGCGTAACGGAGCTCTCAGGTTTACGTGCTAAGCCGGATAAAGAGCGTGGTTCAGTTCTTTCAACCGCATTTAACGGTATTCGTATCTTTAAAAACGCAGCGGTTGTTGCGCGTACCAGCTTTTCTGATTTGAAGTTTAAGGATTTGCGAGGCATGAAAGACCCTGTAACCGGCGAATGGAAACCGATATCCGTATATCTTTCCGTTAACCAGACAGATGCTCAAGCTTTAAACCCGATTAGCGCGGTATTTGTGGACTTGATGAGTGCTTACTTAATTTCTAATCCTCCAAACTCTGTCAACAAAACGGATGGGAAAATGGGACCATTCCCAACATTGTTTGTGCTTGACGAGTTTCCGCAAATGCCTAAATTAAAAGCGGTTATTGATGGACCGGCGGTTGGTCGTGGTCAAAAAGTGTCATACCTGTTAATCGGACAAGATTTAGGCCAAATTTCCGGTAAATATGGTAAGGACGATTTGGAAACAGTTATCTCTACAACGGCATGTAAAGTTATCTTGTCACAAAACAACGAGCAGACAGCTCAACGTTTTTCTAAGATGATTGGTAATAAAACCGTTCAAACCACCTCTTATTCCAGAAATGAAGGTGGTATCAGCAATAAAGACTTTAATCCGTTTTCTAAAAACGTTAGCTATCAATTGCAAGGTGTTTCCGCGATTAGTACAAATGAATTGTTAAGCTTACCTATGCTGAAACAAGTTGTCTTAATGCAAGGTGCGATAGAAACGCCGATTATGGCAGATGCGCCACGTTGGTACTTAGATAAAAAGATGAAAGCACAGGCAGCCCTACCGGCAGCCCCGAATGTTCCGGACTGGATTGTTGCACAGCGTACGGATGAAAATGAGGATATTCTTTCCAAACTTGGAATAGATTATGATCCGAATGCAGAAGAAGAGAGTGAATTTGAGGAAGACGAAGCCTAAAAAAGCACAAGAAAGCAGAGAATTATCTCTCGTATCTGTCTTAAAGAGTAGCACCAAATTTGTACTACTCTTTAAGCGTACGTTCTTGTTATGGTGCTTAGGAAACTTTGCCTTTTTGTGTCTTTTCAGCTTTATACCAAATGGCTGGACAAACTCTTTAAGCATTCTTTGGTTGGTAGCATATTATGTTTTTTGGTGTATTTTTGTGAGATATATGCAACAACATATGCCGTATTTTTCGTTAGTGCGCATTTTTAACGGCTTGATACCGGTCAGCAAGATAATGTTTATCAACATAAGCATATATTTGCTCATCATCATAATACCGTTTATTCCGATGTTTATGGGTTTTCATGATAAATATGTGGAGTTTTTTGAGGGGTATATGGGGTTGATAGCAAGCCATGATTCAATGACCGGAACAACACTGTTTTACATTTTTATGCTCTTAATTTCGCCCTATACGATATTACGTCCTTATTTAGCGTGGATAGCATCTTTAATCGGAAAAAGCCGTTCTATTGTTGATGCCTATAAAAGAACGCACCACAATTACTGGAAGTTTGTCGGTTACGGCGCCATGATGAGCAGTTTATTTATACTTTCATACTACATAGATAACATATATGACGTAAATACAATGATTTACATTGGCGCTATTCTTCCGGTATATTTCAATATCGTATTTATAAATATTTACAAAGTTTTTTACAAAAGAAAGCCTGAAATTAAGCCAATATTTGATTAAATTCTTCTTCCGATATAACCTTAACACCGAGTTCTTGAGCTTTGGAAAGTTTAGAACCTGCGCTTTCGCCGGCAATAACATAATCTGTGTGTGCTGAGACTGAGCCTGCAACCTTAGCTCCGACGGAAAGAGCCTTGTTTTTTGCTTCACTGCGAGTAAGAGTTGTCAACGTGCCGGTAAAAACAACCGTTTTTCCGAAAAGAGGGGAATCTGTTGTAATAACTTCATCAAAATCCTGTACTTCAACAACCGACAAAAGCTTTTGAATAACCACAATATTATGCTGTTCCTTAAAAAACTCTACAATATCCTTAGCCATTGCTCCGCCGATACCGTCAATACTGATGAGCAATTGAATATCTTGGTTAATCATCGCTTGCATAAAAGCATTAAAACTGTGGTAATGCTTAGCTATCAAATATGCAGTAGCGGCGCCGACCTGTCTGATGCCCAAAGCATAGATAAATTTTGGTAAGGATATGTGTTTACTGTCATTGATAGCCTTAAATAAGTTTGAAACGGATTTTTTTCCCCACCCCTCACGTTGTTCTAAATTGAGTGATTCGGCAGCTGAAAACAAATCCGCCGGCTTGTTTCTTTCTTCTAAAGTAAAGATATCATAAGGTGTTTTAATAATTTTTTCCTTATAGAAATCTTCAATAACTTTATCGCCTAAGCCCTCAATATTAAAAGCCTCGCGTGAAACAAAGTGTTTTAAGCGTTCAACTGCTTGTGCCGGACAAGAGAGACCTCCTGTGCAACGGCGAACAGCCTCGTCTTCCTCACGAATAGCATGCGCGCCGCACTCCGGACAAACCGTCGGAAATTGAAATTCCGGCAAGTTTGCGGGGCGTTTCTCTCTCAGCACATCTACAACTTGCGGAATAACATCACCCGCTCGTTGAATAACCACCATATCGCCGATTCGTATATCTTTACGCTTAATTTCATCTTCATTATGCAGTGTAGCATGAGAAACCAGCACACCCCCGACATTGATAGGTTCCAAATCTGCGACCGGTGTAAGCGCACCGGTACGTCCGACCTGTATGCGAATATTGTTTAATTTTGTGATAGCTTGCTCTGCCGGAAATTTATGAGCAATAGCCCAACGCGGTGTTCTGGTTAAGAACCCTAAGCGCTTTTGCAATTCCAAATCATTAACTTTATAAACGATACCATCAATATCATACGGCAAATCAGCTCGTTCTTCCATAAGTGATTGGAAACTTTGAATAAGCTCTTTTTCATTATGGCAAACTTTGTTATAAGGATTAACCGGAAAACCGAGACTTTTAACAAATTCCAAAAACTCAATCTGACTCTTCCAAGTAATATCGGAAACATCACCCCAAGTATAAACAATAAAACTTAAGTGTCTTTCAGCGGTAATTCGTGCATCAAGCTGTCTGAGAGAGCCGGCAGCAGCATTACGCGGGTTGGCAAAGGTCTTTTTATGTTCAACTTCGTTTTTGCTGTTTAAGGCGAGAAAATCAGCCTTTGACATAAACACTTCCCCGCGGACTTCAAATCTTTGCGGTACAGCTTTATCCAAAAATAAGGGAAAACCGGCAATTTCTTTTAAGTTTGCCGTAATATCTTCGCCGATTTTACCGTCTCCGCGGGTTGAGCCGCGAACAAAGATACCGTTTTCATACAGTGCTGAAAAAGATAAGCCGTCCATTTTAGGCTCGGAGGTAAAAACGATATCATCACTACTGTTTAAGAAACGTTTGATACTCATAACAAAATCAGAAACTTCTGCCTCGCTGAAAATATCTGCTAAAGAGAGCATAGGCACTTGTAATTCTATTTTCTTAAACTCGCTTTTGACTTTTGCACCGATACGTTTAGACGGGCTGTCCGCTCTTATCAAATGCGGAAATTTTGCTTCAATCGCTTGATTTTGATGACGCAGACGGTCATAAGAAGCATCATCAAGATACGGCTCATCATTCTGATAATAGGCAATATCTGCTTTTTCTATTTCTTTAGCCAGATACTCAAGCTGTTTTTTTGCTTCATCTTCTGTCATATTTTTAATATCAAGCATAACTATCTCCTTTTTGCATAAGTCCATCATACAAACAGAGCGCGGAGTTGTCATAAAAAAATAAATAATATATGCAACTTTTTGAACTAATTTACATTTTTTTGGTAAGATTTTTGTTGCGAAGTATAA
>DEKL01000137.1 GCA_002353835.1 Alphaproteobacteria bacterium UBA2723 | reverse complement strand
CGTGCAGGCGACGGCGTAGCCGTTTAAGGCGCGCTGTATAATTAAAAAAATTTTGCCTTGCAAAATTTTTTGCGCGCCTTATTATTCTTTCCATAAAAAAACAAATCAGAGGAATACGCATGACCACTGCCCCGATTATCATTTTAGTCAAACCGCAATTAGCCGAAAATATCGGCATGGTTGCCCGAGCCATGAAAAACTGCAATGTTAAAGAATTGCGCGTGGTTGCCCCCGAGCAGTCGCCGACGGCGGAAATTGCCTTGCGTGCTTCGTCAAAATCCGAAGAAATTTTGCAAAATGCCAAAATCTATGAAAACACCAAAGAAGCCTTGGCAGATTTAGAGGTTGTTTATGCCGCAACCGCCCGCCCGAGGCATCAGGTCAAAGAGGTGATGACGGCAGAATATGCCATGCAACACACACCTGAAAATAAAAAACTCGGTGTCATGTTCGGCTGTGAAAGAACGGGGTTAGAAAACGAAGATATCTCGCTTGCCGATAAGATAATAGAAATCCCGTTAAACCCGGAACATTCGTCGTTAAACTTGGCGCAAGCGGTTTTAATCATCTGCTATGAGTATTATAAAACGACCATTAGTGTTGAAGGAAAACGCTTCATCACCAACGGTGGCGAAGTTGTAAATAAAGAAAAATTATTCAACTTTCTCAACATGTTAGACAGTAAAATTAAAGTAAATCCAAAAATAAAACCGGATATGACCGAAACCCTGTTGCGCAACGTTAATAACATCTTCACCCGCGCCGAATTAACCGAACAGGAACTAAATTCCCTCTACGGCATTGTCAATATTTTAAGCCATAAAGATTAACTTCTTTTGTTTTCATTGCTCTGTACACGGTTTCGTGTCATTTGTGCAATCATTTCACCACACTTCGGTGCAATCTTTTTCATCGTAAACTTAATCAGTTTACGCGCAGATTTTTTCGGCACAAACGACAGCGGAGACACATAAGAAAGCGCCTTTTTAATAAAACTGCTGTCAGGGCTCTCTCTTAAAGCCGCTGCATAACCATTCTGCACATTATTATCCGCCAGTCTGCCCAAAATAACCGCTTTCTTAAACACCTCAACATCAGTTGTCATATCAAATTTTTCCGCTATTCTGGCCACTGTCAGAATACCTTTGGCATATTTTCCGAGCTTAGGCTCTTTGCCCGCCATCTCTTCAAAAATCTTCGGCAAAGAAACCTCTTGTTTCAGTTTTTTCTGCCGAGCGCCCTGCTCCACGACTTTATACAACAAAGCCCCGACCTGCCGCTTATCTTCAGCACTGTATTTTTTCGGATCCATTTGCGCAAATAATTCCTTCGCCACTCCTTTGGCAAAATGGAATTGTCCTTCTGTTGTCTGTAAAGCTTCAAGCACGTCATCAGATTTCATCTTTGGCGGCAAGTGTGTCAACACACCGTAAATATTGCTTTCTTCCAAAACCTTTGCCATCATCAACTTACCGCAAGACTGTGCCAACTGCGCTTCTTTTGTCATCACAGAAGAATTTTCCGGCTCAATCACCGAATAAATCAAAGATTCAGTCATTGCCGCTTTCATTTCCGGTGATTCTTGATTAAATGACACACCGTCGCCCTGTAATATGGTTTCTTTAAATCCCTGATAAATATTCTTATCCAATTTATGTTTGCCGTTATTAAGTGCCTGCATTAAACAAACACCGAGTTCCTGCGGCGGTATTTCCTTATGAAAATCGGTTAAAGCCAGAAGTCCGCGCTGAAATTCGCTCAAATACGGCGGTATGGATTTCCCCTCTTTTATTTCCTGCTGATAAAACTCGGTCACACCTTTATCAATCTCAGCACAAAGCACACTGGCCGGTGTATTTTCGCCCCCTCTCATCAGCGTTTTAACCGTATTTGCCAGCACGGTTCCTAAAACCTGCTTTTCTTTTTCGGTCGGTTCCACCACACTGACGGAACCGGTATCAAACACTCCAATCGTATTGGTTGCGGTATCAAACTTATACTGTCCGGCATAGCGGTCAGAATCAAAACGCTCACCGGAGAGCATATTGGCAAGTTCCATGGTAAAGACAGCCTTAGCAACAGATTTTTTATAGGGCTGTTCTAAATCCTTAAAATCAGTTCCTTCGGCTTTTTCCATAGCCGCCCAGGTTTTGCCGCGTGCTTCCCAATCCATGACATTAACCTTAAAATCAATACCGTCCCCGTTTGCCTTATCCGGATAAAGCTTTTGCGCATCACGAAGTTGCTGTTCGCCGATATTAAGATTTGTTTCCACCATAACCATAGAAGCGGCATTATCCACCAAACGTTTGAAAGACTCAATCCCCGGAAATTCATCTTTCATTTTATTGAGCATGTTTTTGTAAACCGCAAACTCTGCATCTGCCAGATCTTTAGAACCCTGCCGCATAATTTTGATAACCTTATCCTGTCCGTTACCGTCTTTCATATTATAGGTTACAAAGAAAGAGGCCGAACCGAGCAGTTTACCGATTTTGCCATGTGTCAACGCATCATTTTCATGGGCATTATCAAGCCAGTCAAAAACTTCCCATCTCGCCGGCGGATTAGCATTGTTTTTTGCATTTTGCATCTCATCACGGATAAAGTCCGGCACATCAGCATAAGAGCTCATTGCCTGCGCCAGTTTTACCCCTGCCGGACCGGAATTTTCCAAAAACAGCCTTAACCCCTGTGCCAATGCCCGTTGCTCTCTACTATACGGGCTTTTACCATCATCAAAAGTAACCGTCTTATTATTTGCCGCCGCATACATCGCCGAAAGATAAAAACAACGTTCGCTCCCCTCACGCGAAGAAACATAAGCCTTTAAGAATTTTTTACCCATATCGCCTAATTGACCGGCATCATGAAACAATTTATCCGCCACCAAATCAAAATGCTTTTCCCAATTGTCACTTTCGCTGATTAGGTTAATAATAGCCCCTTTTGCCTCCAGCGGCGCCGCATCAAATTCTTTTTTAGCCATCATCAGATATTGCGGCGTTAACATATTCAGATATTCACCAATATGATCATGCACATAAAGTGTACTGCCCCTGTAACCGGCATTTATCACACTGCTGCGAAGCATGGATAATGCCGTTTGAGTATCCTCCTGCGAGCCGCCGCTCAACAGATAATTGATAACATCTTCCCGCCGAACAACATCATTTTGCATCAACATGGTCAAACCATCTAAACCGTATGCGCCGGCAATCAGTTTTTTATCTTGCGTATTGATTTTCGGTGGGTTAGGTTTAATCACCTGACAAAGTTCCTTCTGAGCCAATGTAACTTCTGCCAATTCACGCAAAAATTGATGCCGGTCAATTTCGGACACATTGTAGGTTTCATTCATCAGTTTTATTGTCTGTTCAAAATGTGTCGTAAAATTCGCTCTGTCATGGGGCGAAGCTGTCATATCATTATAGCTGCTGTTTTCCTTGTGAAATTGCTTAACCGCTAAAGATATAACCCTGCCGCGTATCTCCGGATCCGGAATACGGTTATCATTGTTTAAAAGTTCCAAATAGAGGTTAAGCTTCGGTTCCGGCGCATGTTCAATTTCCTGCAACAGACCGCCGTTACCGTCTTTACCGACCAGCGTTTCAAAGTAATGAATTTTCGCCTCATCAAACAAATCATTTTTGGTAGCGACTAAAAAGAGAGATAAACGGTCATTAAGGGTAATATCTTTGTTTTCAAAATCCGGTCCGACAACCTTCCAAATTTGCTCTTTAGCTTTTCTAAGTTCTTGTTCTTCAACTTTGCGGTTAATTGTATTCCCGACTGCCGCCGCATAATACTTCAGTTTATCCTGCACAGAAGCTTGCTGATAAAGGGAAAGTGCCACATTTTGCAATATTTCGGCTTGATTAAATGTTACAAATGGATTTTGTAATCCCGCACAAATCTCATAAAATCTCTCGGCAAACGGCGCCTCTGTCATACCCTCGGCAACCGTTCCGTCTCCCCAGTTTTTAGGATTATCAATATTTTCTTGAACACGTTGTCTAAGTTGCTCACGAAATTCATCAGGCATGTCATCAAATGATAAAGAAACTTCGTTTAAAGCAAAAGCACTTTCCGTAAGCCATTCGTTTTTTTCAACAATAATCTGGCTTAAATCAATATTCGGATCTTTTTTAAGCAATTCATAGGTGTAATACGTCCTCGTCTTATAATCAAAAAGTTCTTTATAATCTCCTTCTGCTTTAAGGCGATTAAAATAGGCTTCATATTCTTTTTCAAAAGGAAATACAAAATCATCTAAGCTATGTCCCGCTTCAAGATGTTGTTTCAGTTTAATTGCCGAAATTTTACCGACAATGCTTTCAGAAAATATAGCATCTTCACGGCTTAAGAAGGCCTTAGCAATTTTTTCGGTCAGCTCCGGTCGCTTTTCAATTCCCTCACGATGTAAACCTTCCAGCATCAGCTCTATATCATTATCAAGCACATCTTTGGTATATTCCTCTTTGATACCCTTAACCAGTGTATCTGCCAAAAAGTGCTCATACGGCCGAGAAGCTTCCGGCTCAAATCTTTCATTCCAAAAGGCTTTGGCTTCCGCAGTCAGATACGGCTCAATATTTGCCATACCAAGGTAGGTCTCATCGCCAAATATTTGAAGTCCTTTACTCATCTCGCTGGAATCAGAAACAACAAGCGCCTTTGTGCCATCGGGATAGACATCAACCACATCAGGAGAGCTCATCAACCAAGCCTTGATCAAGGTTTTAACTTTTAATTTATCATCAACTTCCTGCCCGCTGCGAATATCATTTAAGATTTGAACGGTTTCGTTAATCTGGTTGGCAATCATGCGTTCATGAATTTTTTTGACATCATTTTCCACGGCATTGATGACACCTTCTTTATCAATCAAAAACAATTCATTACCGTCCATAAGCACAATATCGTTATGAACACGCTTTACCGGATAAAAGTCATCTAATCTTGTCTCGCCGAAAAGCATTACTTTAGGTATTGTCTGCCCGATATCCTCTTTGCCGTGAGATAAATTCAACACTCTCTGATTAACCAAATCCCGCCATGCTTGACGAGAAACAGTACTTTGCATAATTCTCATATTAACCAGTAGCAGACGAGCTTCTTTTTCATCGGTTATTTCGCGTAAATGACCGAATTTTTCTTGAACATATCGGCCAAATTTTGCCGGCGGCAAATTTAATTCCACATCACCGTAATCAGCGGAATACTCCATTACATTTGCTTTTGAGTATGCTAATTCCCAACTTGGTTCATTAAGCATACATTCCAAAAATTTTTCTTCAAAGTGATAATTATAGTTATCGCCCCGCTTAGGTTTCATTTCTTCTAAAAGCTTAATTCGCTCTTCTTTTAAGATTTTCTTATCCACTGGAGAAAGATCGGCATAAATC
>DEKL01000069.1:12244-12447 GCA_002353835.1 Alphaproteobacteria bacterium UBA2723 | reverse complement strand
ATCGTGATAAAGAATGATGTATTCGGTTTAGAACTATAAGCACCGGCAGCCACGTGTGACTCTTGACCACGGTATGCGTTTGAACCGGACGACGATGAGCTTATAACCTTAAAGAACGATGTGTTCGGGGTTGAACTATAAGCACCACAACTTGTGCAAACTTTTTCGCCACGGTATGCGATTGAACCGGATGCAGATGAACT
>DEKL01000069.1:2358-12226 GCA_002353835.1 Alphaproteobacteria bacterium UBA2723 | reverse complement strand
CACCGGAACGATAACATATTGAGTCTTGCTCAGCGTTCTTCACAATGGAAACAGCAAAGAATGATGTATTCGGACTAGAGCTATATGCACCGGCTTCTAAACGACACGCACTTGAACGGTAACATACAGAACCGGATGCTGATGAATTTACAAATTTGAAGTAGCTGGTGTTCGGGTTTGCATTTGATGTTACAGCGCAGTTTTGACCACGATAGCAATGTGAACCGGATGCAATTGACTTGATAACATCAAAGAACGTTGTATTCGGGGTTGAAGTATATACACCAATTCTGCCGTTACAATTTTGACCACGATAACATGTTGAACCGGATGCAGCAGAATTAATCGTTACGAAGAATGATGTATTCGGCGTAGAACTGTATGCGCCACCCGCTATATAACAATTTTGACCACGGTAGCATACCGAACCGGATACAGATGAACTGATTGCTTCAAAGAATGATGTATTCGGACGTGATGTATATACACCTCTGTTTAAACCGCAATCTTGACCACGGTAGCAAGCGGATCCGGATGCATGTGATTCTATAATATTAAAGAATGATGTATTCGGACGTGATGTATATGCACCGGATGTTAAACCGCGACATTCTTGACCACGATAGCATATTGAACCGGATGCAGAGGAACTAATCGTAATAAAGAATGATGTATTCGGCGTAGAACTATATGAACCGACACCTAAATTTACACTCTGACCACGATATACTATTGAACCGGATGCAGATGAACTGATCGTAATAAAGAATGATGTGTTCGGCGTTGAACTGTAGGCACCAGCATTAGTGCGAACGCTCTCGCCACGATAGGCCATTGAACCGGAGGCAACAGAATGTATTGTGATAAAGAATGATGTATTCGGTACTGAACTATATGCACCGGCAACACGATGAGATTCTCTTGCACGATAACCTATTGAACCGGATGCAGATGAACTATCTACAATGAAGAATGATGTGTTCGGAGTTGAGGTATAAGCACCGGCATTAGTGCGAACTTCTTGACCACGATAGGCCATTGAACCGGATGCGACAGAATGTATTGTAATAAAGAATGATGTATTCGGTACTGAACTATAAGCACCAACCTCTTTATGCGAATTCTGACCACGGTAAGATATTGAACCGGATGCAGAGGAACTAACCACAACAAAGAATGATGTGTTCGGGGTTGAGGTATAAGCACCGGCATTGGTGCGAACTTCTTGACCACGGTATGTTATTGAACCTGATGCAGATGAATTTACCGTGATAAAGAATGATGTGTTCGGTACAGAACTATATGCACCGGCATTAACACGAACGCTCTCGCCACGATATGCCATTGAACCGGAAGCAACAGAGTGTATTGTGATAAAGAATGATGTATTCGGTACAGAACTGTATGCACCAACCACTCTATTTGAATTTTGACCACGATAAGACAATGAACCGGAAGCCGAAGAACTGATTACATTAAAGAATGATGTATTTGGTGTAGAACTATAAGCACCGGCAATAATGTGACATGTTGCACCACGGTAACATGTTGATGATGTCGCTGTTGAGTGAGCTGTTAAGAAGAATGATGTGTTCGGAGCAGAACTGTATGCACCATTTTCCGTATCACAAGAAGATGCCTGATAACAACGCGTACCATCATTACAAATCGGTTTCCATTCCTTAAACCAGTTTGTCCAATCATTTTCCAGATTGAGGTGTTCTCTTATGTCTTCAAAGTTATCTATACAACCTTTGACCAAAGATTTACGATAACAACCACCGCCCTTTGTGGCATCCGGCGTATCGTTACAGGCGTTAATTTCATAAACACAGGCCGGATATCTTTCATTAGCCGCCAATGTTCCTACATCTTTATTATGTACATAGAAATCATCTAAATAGGCACCGTTTAATGATGAATTATATAATTTGTTATAAAGACCCTCGTTTGCTATAGATGATAACGTATTGCTACCATTGAAATACCCTACATTAGCTGCATTGACGAAGGAGTGATAGAAACGAGCATTTTCATTACAGCCGATACGTCTGTAACAAGCATTTCCGCTTGCATGACAAGCGTGCGCCAAATATATACAACCTCTTTCTGCATTTGAAGATGTCCCAGCGCCTGCTTTAGCATAGAACGCTGAACGGAGACTCTTATTTGTCGGGTTCATATCCATAGAATCACCGATAGCAGATGTCGGAGATCTAAAGCTATAACCGGAGGCTCTTTCTACCTCGTTCATCCAATGTTCATAAGCACCAGGTGTTTGGTAATTTCCATAAACTCTCGGTGTATCATAGAGAATAGCTTGGTTTGGGTTTGTATTATACCATCCGCGAACATTATTACACCCTGTATATTTATAACAGTAGTTTTGTATGCCGTTACATGTTTTACCACCGCCAGAATCCGTACCTGTATTTGAATTTCCTTCGTAACCGCAAACGATTCTGTTAACTACATTATACAGCTCGGGTTTTATTGTTCCGCCGGATAAAAGTGTCATCTTTGTGCTGTAAGGAATAACTTTATTTGCACTATCTTTATAGTAACGGTATTCGCTATCAACACCTACGCGCCACACATCTTTATTTTGATCTTTCTCATTACCCCTTAAATCACTCTCCAAATAGCTGATAAAGTTATCAACGCTACCGCTACCGTCTATATTCAATTTCTCATCATCATTTCTGTAGAAGTTTTCTTCGTTATTACAATCATATAACTGCATACAACCAAAACCACCGCAACGTGTTTCATATCTGTATTTGCAGTGGCTTCCTGAATTTTGATAGAACCAACGTCTGTCGTTTCTACATATTGCTAATTGACACTTTGCATTAGTATTTGTGGAGTAGGTGCCACAACGGCTTTCGTAAGGTATCGTATAATCGCTTTCGTCTTCTATATTACCTATAACAGAACCGACAATAGACCCCGTTGGATTCATATCAACGAAGCCGTATGCGCAACCACAATATTGCCAGTATGTTTTATGATTATTAGCACTTGTACAAGATTTACCATAGCCTACCATATTATCGTCGGCTGAGCAGGTTAAATACCCCGAGGCATTGAGGGCATGAGCACCACTTGAATTGAAACAGCAATCTTCCGCTTTATATAAGGCGCCTTTTTCAGATGACATACAGTAGGTAGCGCCAGCACGCGGTTGTTCGCACTCAAAATAGACACTTTCATCACACGTTCCTTCTCCAGGGCCGTAATTTCTTTGAATAGTATCACAACCTTCATCTCCGAGTCGGCACACCTTAGCCTCTGCGACTCCGGAATACAGCAGTCCACACGCAGCAACCGCAATAAGAATAAGCTTTTTAGTCATCTCATACCTACTTTTCAAATAGAATAATATCTTCGTAAAGATACCATATTTTTTGACAAATGTCAACCTTTTTGTAGCAGAGAATCGTAAAAAAATGTTTAAAATATGAGCGTAAAATTTACTTTATTTTGGCGCGTAAATTTTCTAAAAGACCTTCCACTCCCTTTGGAGATTTTGCTATAAACGACGTATATTCGTTACGCGCCGTTTGCGCCAAACTTACGTTTTCTATAATTATATCAATAATTTTTAATTTTCCGTTAACATCATTAACTCGCCATTTCACACTTGCGGGCTTGCCTTCTTGCATAGGAACACTCGTATTTACAAATACTTGGTTAGGATTATTGGCAGGCGTTGTACCGTCAAAAATAAATTCCTTACCCTTAAATTCATCAAAGCGCTTAGACCACGTTTTAACGTTAAATTCCTTATAAAGTTCAATAAATTCTTTCTTTTGTGCCGGAGTTGCCGTTCTCCAGTAACGACCAAGCACATATTTCCCAATAAAGTCCAAGTCCAAATTTTCGGTAAATAACTTTCTGAAAACTCTATCCTTTTCTTCAACAGAAGAATTTGAATTTATAATTTGTTCTATTCCTTCTTTGGTTACATTTTTTACCATTTGCACTGCGGCATCTTTATTAATATCAGCTACAGCAACATTGGCAAAGGTTAAAACACTTAAGATTAACAAACAAATTTTCTTCATCACAAAGTCCCTTCTTCAAGAATTTAGTCTTCATCATCCATATCAAAATCATAATCAGGCGCCTGCTCTACGGCTTTTTTTCCGCCGGCGTTTATTTTAGCGCGATTTTGCAAATATGCTGACTTCATAGCTTCATAGTAATCTACGGAGCCCTCTTCCAAACTTTCTATCACTTTAATATTTTCTGCATATTTATTCAAGTATTTCAAGCTGCTAACACCTAAATATATCAGGTCTGCATCATCATCAGCACTTCCTTGGGCAACCCAATATGCCGGGGCGGAATAGCCATCTGCAACCCATCCGGTTGCGGCACGCGGCGTGCTCGGTCCCAAAATCGGCAATATGACATAAGGACCATCCGGCACACCCCATGTTGCCATTGTCTTATCAAATCCGGTCGGATTTTTATCTAATCCGGCTTTGGCGGCAACATCATACAGACCTAAACCGCCGAGTGTTGTGTTTATAACAAAACGGGCAAAATTTTCTCCGGATTCATGAAATTCCCCTTGGAGCATATGGTTAGCCATAGAAACGGGTTCTTCCAAGTTATCAAAGAAATTGGTTACTCTTTGGCGCACATATTCATTTGTTACAACACGATATCCTTTCGCAACCGGACGTATAACACCTTTTTCCACAGCGTGGTTAAATTTGAACATCGCATGGTTATAACTTTCTAATGCCGACGTTTTTTCGCCATTTTCAGTTGATGTTGCGCAGCCGCTTAAAACGACAAAATAACATAAAAACAAATATTTAAATATACGCGCTTTCACTTTTACCTCTTAAAATTGTATTCTTGGTTATACTGTAATATAACGATATTGTCAGATAAATCAACAACTAATTTTCTATATATCAATAAAGTTTAATTAAATGTTACAATTTGAAATGTTTTGTGTTTTGCAAAACAAAATTAAACGGCTAGTATGCTTGGTAATGTTGTAATTTTTTAAGAGGAAGACATTATGAATACTTATAACGGAAAAATTAATCTTTTTGACTGTGCAACCGCACAAACTGTTATCGGACAACAAACATTCTTAAACGCTTTTAAGAAGATTTTGGACCACGGCGCATACTGCCAAGGACCGGAAACAAAAGAATTGGAACAAAAATTATCTCAATATTCCGGCACGAAATATTGCGCAACCTGCGCTTCCGGTACAGATGCTTTAACTCTTGCTTTGATGGCTTGGGGTGTTAAACCCGGCGATGCCGTATTTGTTTCTTCTTTCACATTTGTTGCTTCTGCAGAATGTATTGCCCTTTTAGGCGGCACACCGATATTTGTTGATTCAAGACCGGATACCTACAATATGAACCCGGAAGATTTGAAAAAGGCTATTGAAGAAGTTAAAAAAGAAGGAAAGCTCAACCTTAAGGCTGTTATTGCGGTTGATATTTTCGGTTCTCCGTGCGAATTTGATGAAATCATGAAGATTGCTCACGAAAACGGCATGAAAGTTTTGGAAGATGCCGCTCAAGCTTACGGTTCAAGATACAACGGTAAACCTGCCGGTGGTTATGCCGATATGGTTGCAACCTCTTTCTACCCGACAAAGCCTTTGGCTTGCTATGGTGACGGCGGTGCAACTTTCACAAACTCTGAAGAAGAATATAAGCTGTTGGTTTCTTGTCGTGTTCACGGTATGAGCGAAACAGACCACTATGACAACCTTCGTTTAGGTGTTACCGGTCGTTTGGACTCTTTCCAAGGCGCTGTTGTTCTTGAAAAATTGAAGATTTTTGATGACGAATTGGTTAAGAGAGAAAAGATTGCCAAAACTTATGATGCAAAATTAAGCTCTTACTATGGTCGTCAACGCATTTTGGATAATGCAAAATCTGCTTATGGTTTGTACACCATTAATTGCGAAGACCGTGATGAATTGATGGCCTATTTGAAAGAACACAATATTCCTTGCGGTGCTTACTATCCGCGTCCGGTTAACACACAGACCGCTTATGCTAAATGGAACACCAGAAGCTTGCCGGTTTGCGAGAAGTTATCCAAGACCGTTTTGAGTATCCCGATGCATCCGTATTTGGAGCCGGAAGCTCAAGAATATATCATTAACACGATGAACGAGTTTGCTGCTAAAAAAGCAAGAAAAGCTGCTTAATTATCAGTACTCTTTCAAACCCCAAGACAGGCGCCAATTCGGTGCCTGTTTTTATATAATTTTGTGTTTGTAGTAGCAAGGGATTTTTTGCTTGTTTTTTCGATAAGTTTCGTCTAAAATCACCCTCAAAATCAAATTATAATGTTTAATTATTAAAATCCTCGTGAAAAGGCACGAGTAATTATTACTTATGAGCGAAAAATGGAATTTATCGGACATTTTCGATTCATTGGATGAAGCGATTGGTGTCAGTAAGAAAGCATTGTCACGGTGTGAGCAGTTCCGGAAAGAGTTTGAGGGAAAAGTTGCCTCGTTAGAGCCAATGGTATTTGAGGATTGTCTTATTCAATACTCCAACACCTGCACACTGTTGTGTGGTCTGGAAAGTTACGATTATCTTGTCTGGTCTACCAACCTGAATGACAAGGCTGTCTGTGCATTCTATCAGGATATGCAGGACACGGTCAAGCAATGCAAGAAAGAGTTGACATTCTTGGAGGTTGAGATCTGTAAAGAACTTGATTATTCCAAGGTTTCTTCGTATCTGGCAGATGATGAAATTGGTCTTGGCTTAAAGGCGTGGCTTAAAAAATGCCTGAAGTTCAAGCCACACACTCTCTCAAGCGAGTTGGAGCAGTTATTCTGTGACCAACAGTCTGTTGCCGATTACTGGGTGCGTCTCTACAATGAGGAACGCGCCAAGTTTTCGATCGAGGTGCGCGGCAAGAAGTACAACGAAGGCGAGCTATTTGAGCTTTACAATTCGCAAGATCCTTCTTTGCGTGCCGAGGCCGAAGCTAAGCGTAACGCGTGGTACGAACAGCGTCAGGATTTGTTTGCTCTTATTTACAACGCTTTGCTTAAGAGCCGTGCTATTGCACAAGAGTGGCGACATTATGCTTATCCGGCTGAAGCCGCCAACTTAAGTAATGACATCAACGGCGACGATTTAACCAACTTGGTTGATACGTTTGCCCGAGAAGATTCTCCGGCTCGAGCTTTAGCTCATCGCTACCATGCCCTCAAGGCTAAGTTGTTAGGTGTTGACAAGTTGCCGTATCAGGATCGCTTAGCCCCTTATCCGTTTGAGGAAGAAGGAGCCCGCTACACGATTGATGAAGCCAAAGAGCTGATTCTGAAGACGTTTGCCGAATTCTCGCCGGAGTTTGCCAAGATAGCCGAGATGTTCTTCGATAAGGACTGCATCGACTTCTACCCCTACGAGGGCAAGGCTGATGGGGCTTATTGTATGGAAATGCCGGTTGGTTTTCTGCCACGCGTGTTTGTCAATTTCAACGGTTATGTCATAGATGTTGATACGTTGGCACATGAGCTTGGGCACGCTGTGCACGAGTATGTCAGCAAGAAGTACGGCGAACTCGGACGTGAGAAATCTTGCGCGCAGGCGGAAACTGCTTCGATTTTTGCCGAACAGTTGGTGTTTGATGCTCTTCTCAAGGCAGAAACTGATCCGATACGCCGTTTTGTTTTACTCGCGAAACATATCGAAGAAATGATTGCCACGACCTATCGCCAGATAGCGTTCCACCGCTTTGAGGACATGGCGCACGAGGCACGAGCCAACGGCGAAGTTTCGGCCCAACAGTTCCAAGAGATGTTCCAGTCTGTTATGGACAATTATCTCGGGCCGAGCGTTGATACCGGTAACCTGAAATTTATCTGGGCCGGCATTCATCACTTCTTTGAGTATGACTACTACGTTTATTCTTATTGCTTCTCATGCTGTGTAGTCAATTCACTGTATGAGGTCTATAAGTCAGGCATGGTAGAGAACTTTGCCGAGAAGTACATGGAAATGCTGACCGACAGCGGTATCGCGAACTATCGTCAGGCTCTTGCCAAGTTTGGCATAGATGCCTCAAGCCCGACCTTCTGGCAAGACGGTATGCGCTTGTTTGAAAAGGAAATGACCGAGTTGGAAACATTGGTCGAACAAATTACACTCTAAAAAAAGCGACACATTAAGTTGTGTCGCTTTTTTTATGCCTGTTTTTCAAAGCATAACGCTTGACTCTGAAAGATTTTTTATTTAATCTACGCCTCAGAAAACTTATAATTATATCATTCGAATTATTAACTAAATTAAATATTATTGCTTATGCTTACAAAAGTTAAAGAGCGTGTTAAGGCGTGGAAACGCTTATATGCGCAAGACTGTCAAAAATGTGATGAGAATTCGTCTTGGTACGACATTCTCATGGAGCTGGAATATTATCGCCACGATAAATTCCTCCCGTTTAGCAAAACCCAAATGCTTCCTGGTAATCAAAAATTGTCTGCGGCATTTGAAACTATCGGTACGTTTTCAGAAAAGGAAAAAGAGTTTTTGGAAACTTTGCCAGGGTATCATGCGGCCAAAGTGTGGTTAAAGCATGATGACTATGATGAGTATTTCAGGCTGAAGCTTGATGACAATGATGACTATGAGCTGGTTTGTATGTGTCGTGACAAGAAGGTTGATGTTCCGATTAGGGAATACACAATCGTTACCGACAGACAAGATTTGTGGGGTTTGGAAGTCTATATTTTCAAATATTCCTTCAGATCTGATTGTCGCGACAAATTCTGTCGGCACGGAATTATTCGCTTTGCCAAAGAAGTACCCGCCGATTACGTTGAGCCGGAATATGTCAATGATGACTTACCGTTCTGATGCGAATGATTGTTAAACTCTAAACATAAACGCGTATGAAGAAAATGGTATTATTTTTTGTGATGTGTCTGTTTTTCTTCGGATGTGAAGATAAAAAAGTTCAGAACTTCGGGCAAAATCCAGTTTTTACGGAACATTGCGATACATCAGCCGTTTGGAGAGTGAAAACGCATTCTTTTGGTAATTTAGAAATCGGTTACATTGCCATTGCTTTGGACAATGGTAAGAGATTCTCTGTAAAGTTTCACAATACAGATGTTACCAAAGATTGGATGCTTCTCGACGAAGGTGATACGGTTGTCTATCAAGGCGACCAAATACTCTCGGTTATTTGGAAGAAACATTAAGAACTCTTAAAGCATAATTAAAGTATGAAAAGAGCTATTACTCCGACAAAACACCCGGCAAGAAAAGCCTATACGGCAGAAGAAACGGAAGCTATGGGCTTTTCTATCGAAGAGCCGAAGAGATTACGCTCTTTCAAGAGCAGTCCATATTACAGATGTCATCACTTTTAAATGTAGCGTATGAAAAAGATTAAGAACCTCAAAGAATTCGTGAACAAGGCCGTTGAAATCTGCCATAAGAAGATTCAAGAGTTCAAAAAAGAGAAGAAATGAATTTAATTTTGCCTTCTAAGTTCCCCCGCCGCTTAACCGCCGCGGGGGATTTTTTTACTTTAAATTTATTCTTTGCTTTGTATAATTCTTTAAAGTATCATCCGTTGGAGGGAAAAATGGTTTTAGAAGCAATAGATAAAAACGGCAAAGAGATAACCTTTAGCGAAAAGGACTTTGTCGGTCATAGAACAGTGTTATATTTTTACCCGAAAGATAATACTTCGGGGTGTACTAAAGAAGCTTGTGATTTCAGAGATAATATAAACCGCTTAACGGCTTATGCCGATGTTATCGGTGTTAGTCCGGACAGCATCGCAAGCCATCAAAAATTTCAGCAGAAACAAAACCTTAATTTTACGCTAGTGGCTGATGTGG
>DEKL01000069.1:0-2348 GCA_002353835.1 Alphaproteobacteria bacterium UBA2723 | reverse complement strand
ATGTGGAACATGAGCTTTCCTTTAAATACGGTGTTTGGAAAGAAAAATCCATGTACGGGCGCAAATATATGGGGATTGAACGCTCAACTTTTATCTTAGATGAAAAAGGTAAAATCATTAAAGAGTGGCGGAAAGTAAAAGTCCCCGGCCATGTTGACGAGGTTTTAGCGGTGTTAAAGGAATAAAAAGGAGTATTCAATATGGTTTCTATCGTAGGTATGGTTCGTTATTCGGTGGCGGCATCATTTGCTTTCCCAGATAGACCTGATGTTAAGCACAAAGTGTTTGAAGATCCGTATTTTTCAGAGCGTTTGGCAATGTTTAAGGGCATCACGCTCAAAAGCTTTGCTGGACAGACTTGTAAAGATTTCGTGCTTTTGGTGTACCATTCCGCGGCAATGCCGGAAGATAAAAAAGCTATCTTTGCTGAGCTTGAAAGAGAATATCCGTTTATGAAAAACATCTTTATTGATGGCGCAAAACTGATACTGCCGGAAGAGTTCCAGAGACAGCGCATTATGACTTTCCGCATTGACAATGATGATGCAATGCCTGCAGATTTTGTCGGCAAACTCAAAGACATTGCGGACAGCAACAATCCTCTGTATGACGACGTAGCGTTTTCAATACCAAAAATGCGCAAACTCGCCCACATCGGCGAAGATGAGTTTCAGACCAATGATTCGCTGTTTATCTCGAATTCTATGGGCTTGGCTTATTTCTCAACCGAGGGTAAAAACGTGATGGATTGCGGCAACCACCGCCTTGTGCCGTATCACTACCGTATGATGTGTATTGACGGCATGGGTGGTCTGCAGATTATTAACGGGACGAATGTTGCTAACAACTTCCGCAAGCCGCACTATAAACAAACTGAGCCGTCATATTACACAAAAGACCAAATGTGTGAACTGCTCAAATCTGAGGGCTATCCGGAATTGGATATTCAAGATATTCCTATTCTGCCTGAGCCGTGCTGATAACAGAATAGCGCACATCAGACTTTAAAGTCTCAATTTTTACAAGAGAATCTTTATAAGGTATGGATTGAGCTCCGTACCTTTTTTTAATGTCTTCTACACGTTCTTCCAACGTGCATTCAATGCCTTTTGTGTCAACCATCATATCGGCACAATAAAGCAAATACAATTCGTCCGGCAATTCACCGTCCGTTAAATAACTGTGCTTGGTAACGGCATCGGCATATCGATACGCATTACGGCGCAAAATTTCACCGCCGATTTTAGAATGAAACTTGCCGCCATCGCTGAACTCATAACCGACATCATGAACAAAGCCAAGCAAAAACATATCTTCATGGAATTCTTTATCATTCGGACGTAAACGCTCGGCCAAGCGTTGTGCAGTGCGTGCAACTTTAATGATGTGAGTTAATCTTTCATCGGTTATCATAGAAACACCTCATAGTCATAATGGTTTAATATGGCATTTTTGAAAAACAGTACATCATCTTCACTAATTGGGCGGAAATGGTTGGCATCAACGCCGACATTTAAGCCGTTGGTACTTACCTTTCTTAAGCCGTGGATATGTCCGAACAAGTTGAACATATCCTTTTTGCACTCGCTCGGCTTATGGGTTAAATATACCGGTTCGCCATTTTTCAAAGTCAAGGTATTGTGCGGCAAAACGTCGGCAAAGCATTTTTTTAGTTGTTGCTCCAAATTGGCGTTTTCTTTCAATGCATCGGTTTCGTAATTGCCTAAAATCAAGTGAATTTTGCCGTGCAAATACGGACGGACATTCAAGTCGCCGAAATCGCCCAAATGATATACCACGTCATCGGAAGCCACCTCATTGTTCCAATTTAAGATAAGCGCGGCATCCATTTCCTTAACCGTCATAAATGGGCGGCGCGAAAGAGTCATCGCCCGCGAACTTCCGAAATGCGTATCGGAAGTAAAGAAAATCCGCCCGCCGCTTTTTAATAACGAGCGAACTTTACTGAGGGTTTCGGCATAAGTGGAATACACCGGCACATTTTCCGCTTGTAACCGCTTGACTATATAACTTTTGCCGAAAAAGGCATCATCAATCCCGACCACCACTTGCTTGCGTGTATGGTTATAATGGGTTTTCGCCATCCATTCCGCCAATTCAAAGCGCGAAGTTTGGGCATAGTCGCGACCGGAAACATCTGTCTCTTTCGGCGGAATCCAAAACATAATCACATCGGCCGCCGCTAAAAAACGGCTTTCCCAATTAACTTGCAAATCAAGGTTAAAGTTCTGCACGTTTTCACGGCGCGGATTGGCAACATACACATCTAAATCCGCCAAGTCTTTAATGGCTTGAGCTTGCCAATCGGGCGCACCTTTAATCGGCCC
>DEKL01000006.1 GCA_002353835.1 Alphaproteobacteria bacterium UBA2723 | reverse complement strand
AAGCATAATCCTGCTGCTAAAACAGTTGTCGCTAAAAATTTCATTTTTCCTCCTTTTGTTTGTAGTCTTGCCCAATATTTTTTTATATTAAATACTTTTAATAGTCAATTTTTTAATAAAATGATATAAAATATTGCATATTTTGATAGAACAATATAGCATTACCCTGTGGTAAACAATAGAGGGAGGACTATATGTCAAAATTAACTATTTTAAGTGCAGCCGTTTTGGTATTGAGCGGTATCAGCAATGTTTGTTATGGGGATAATAATGTTTCTCCATACAAAACGCCGACACAATGGCAGGAAAGTAACAAGATAGAAGAATACCATCCCAATCAGCAAATAACCGGCGAATATGATAAAAGTTTGGCGGCTGTTTGTAAAAACGGCATTTTTGTCGGTACCCAAAAAGATGATGTTATTGCATGGAAGGGAGTTCCTTTTGCAACGCAACCGATTGGTGATAAACGTTTCAAAAAGGCAACAGATCCTGAATCATCGGATAAGGTCTATGAAGCTTATTACTTCGGACCATCGTGTATGCAACCGATTGATCCAACGGGGGAAAGATCCTCGCTTTATGAGCAGAGCGAAGCTTGCTTGAATTTGAATGTTTGGAAAAATGTTAATGGGGAAAAAGAAAAACCGGTTTTGGTGTTTATCCACGGGGGTGGTTGGTTGCAAGGCGGAACTGCCGACCCGCTATACAACGGACAGTTTTTTGTTCAGCATAACCCTGATGTGATATTGGTTACGGTTACCTATCGTATGGGTATGATGGGAATAATTAACCTTTCGGAATTCCCTGACGGAGAAGGATACGAAACATCTATCAATAATAGTATTTTTGACTTAGTCCAATCACTTAAATGGATTAAGGAAAATATCGCGGCTTTCGGCGGTGATCCGAATAATATTACGATTGCCGGTGAATCAGCAGGCGGCGGGGCAGTTTCAACACTTTGCACATTGCCTGAGGCAAAAGGTCTTTTTCAAAAAGCGATTCCGATGAGCGGTTCGGTTAATCAGGGAAATGATATTGAAAAGACTTTAGCTCTGCCGGAAGCTCTCAAAAAGGACTTAGGAGTGAAAACTGTCAAAGATTTACAGCAAATTGACTTCAAAACACTTCATGACTATTGGGATAAAAATGCCTTAAATACATATAGTCTGATTGTGCGTGACGGTAAATTTATACCAAATGATCCGTTTAAGCTTTGGGAAGACGGGATGAGTAAAGATTTAATCGTTATGCAGGGACACACTGCTGACGAATTTCTTTATTTCATAAATGTTTTTCTTGGTTATGAACCGATGTTCGATGCTATTTGTCAGATATCAATGGATATGGATGAAAATCTGGAAACAGAAGAATTCAAAACGGATTTGTCACAGTATAAAAAAGCTTTGGAAAATTTAGGTTATTCCGGTAAAGAAATTGCCAGACGTTATATGGATGATAAAACACTTTCCGTCGGCAATACCTATCAAGCTTTAGAACATGCTAAAAACGGTGGTATCAGCTACAGTTATACCTTTGAAAAGAAATATGACTATCCTGAATATTTGGGAGCGGCGCATGCCATAGACTGTTTCTATATGTTCGGTACCTTTGACGGAGTTGATGTGAAGGGCACCAAAGAAGAAGTGGACTTAGCATTGGAATTTCAAAAAATGATTGCCAATTTTGTAAAAACCGGTAATCCGTCCACCGAAAAATATGCTTGGCCGGTTTACAATAATGAAACACGTCAAAAGATGATGATTGGTGATAATATGCGGGTTGAAAACAATCCTGAGAAAGAACGTGTGGATGCGGCTTTAAAAATGATGAAAAGCGGCAATCGCTTCCGCTACGTTAATGCATTTGCCGAACAGTTGCCGGTCGTTGCGGAGCAGTATCCGGAAATCTATAAACACTATATAGACAGTGTATTAGCAGAAAAACAAAAAGTGATAGAAGACATTGAAAGTAAAGAGAATATTCACTAAGTGTGTTAAGTGAATGTTGTCTTCTGTGACAAACTTAAAACATCCCCTTTGAAGAAAATTCTTTTGAGGGGATGTTTTTATATTGCGAAATATACCTATTCTAAAGAAAGTGATTAAATTTTGAAGTTTTTGAAGGGCAGAGGTTGGTGAAATATTCTTATTTTGTGCAAGCTAAAATTATCATTAAAAATCAAAATCTTCTTTGGCATTACCTAACCTTTCTGCAACTCCTTCGCCAGTTGGTCCTCGTTGAGTAGCCTCATAGTTTGCTTTGCAATGAAAATAATCATCAGCTCCAATAGTATTATCTCTTCTCATATCCCAATAATTTCTATTCATATCTCTAACAGCTTGCACTGCTTGTCTTAATTTCTCTTTTTTAGATTCAGAAAACATATTATACTCCTTTATTAAAGCTGCAAAAATATAAATTTTTCTATTGTTCAATAAGTTGCACAACTTCATCACCAGTCCAATAGATGTGTGTCGGTGATATTTTGAATACAATACCATTGTGTTTGGCTATAATGTTTTGAATATTACCTAGGTCGTCATTATCATAGTAATAATATAATACATCACCTTTTTGAACATATTCTCCAAGCTTTTTAGCCAATCGTATCAGACCTCCCTTTTCTGCTATATAGGCAATTATTTTATCATAAAAAATCT
>DEKL01000004.1 GCA_002353835.1 Alphaproteobacteria bacterium UBA2723 | reverse complement strand
ATGCTTATCGTTCAGAATATAACTATGGTACGCTTGACTATAATCAAGCGGTTAAAATGAGGCTTATTCCGCAGAAAATGTTTAAGAAGGATAGTCATGATGCGCTTAATTCTTTCAATGGGGGAATTGATATCTATTATTCTTCTTTGCATGAAAAAAATGATGATAAAGCATTTTCCGTTTCTTTCCAAGGGCTTTCTGCCAATGCCTGCAGAACTCTTTTGACGATGCCGTGGGATGAGGGACAAAATATTACCATGATTGTTGTCGGCGGTTTTCCGATTGCGCAACCGAGTGATATCTTAAACAGAGTTTATACCATGACAAAACAGAAAGATGTTAAAAGTTTTAATATTTTCAAATCCGATTATCTGTCACAAATTACGACAGAGGAGTTGAACAGGGCATGTAATTGCCCGAAAAACACCTGTTCGGTGGTTTGGAAATTCAGATAATTTCTTTGCTTTCTTTGTTTGATAAAGATAATAATTTTTGCTTGCAAATTTATGCCGATATGTTATAACTGTCGGCAGTTTTTATTTATTTGACAGGTACTTTAAGATGACAGAAGAAATCAGTGAACAGCGTCAGAGCCGCTTAAATAAGCTCGCTAAGTTGGAAGAAATGGGGTATAACCCGTATCCGTATCGTTTTGTGCCGGATAGTTTTGCGCAACCGTTGCAGGATAAATATAAAGACCTTGCTAACGGCGAAAATACCGAGGACAGAGTGACCGTTGCCGGGCGTGCCATGGCGGTCAGAAATGACGGTATGTTTATTGATATGAAAGATAAAACCGGACGTATTCAGCTTTTCTGCCATAAATGCCATTTGCCGGAAGAAAATTTAAAATTGTTAAAATGTTTGGATGTCGGTGATGTGGTCGGCGTTACCGGATTTATTCGCCGGACACCGCGCGGTGAGCTTTCGGTGGCTGCTGAAAAGTTTGATATTATCGCTAAATCTTTGGAACCGTTGCCGGAGAAATTTCACGGTTTGACGGATGTGGAAACACGCTATCGTAAACGCTATGTTGATTTAATTATCAATGACGAGGCCAAAGAGGTGCTGTTGACACGTTGTAAGATTGTTTCTGCCGTACGCGAATTCTTTAATTCGGAAGATTTCCTGGAGGTTGAAACACCGACTTTTCACCCGATTATGGGCGGGGCTAATGCGAAACCGTTTGTGACACACTATAATGCGTTGGATAATGATTTTTATTTGCGTGTGGCACCGGAGCTTTATTTGAAAAAGTTGATTGTCGGCGGTATTGACCGTGTGTTTGAAATCGGTAAAAACTACCGTAACGAGGGGTTGGATAAAAACCACGTGCCGGAATTTACCGCTTTGGAAGCTTATATGGCTTACGGCGATTATAATGATATGGCAGATTTGATGTCACGTTTGGTACGATTTGTGGTTAACAAAGTTTTCGGAACCGATAAAGTCGTTTTAGACGGGCATGAAATTGATTTTTCTAAACCGTTTCCGAAGGTTTCCATTATTGATTTGATTAAAAAAGAAACCGGTATTGACTTCCTTTCGGTTGAAACGGTGGAAGACGCAAGAAAATTGGCGCAGTCTATCGGGGTTGAGGCAGACCATTGTTCTAACTGGGGCAAGGTGGTGCAGGAAGTGTTTGACGAAAAAGTGGAACATACTTTGATTGAGCCGATACATGTTGCCGATATGCCGAAAGATATTTCGCCGTTAGCAAAAACGCACCGCAATAATCCGCGTTTGGTGGAACACTTTGATACATACCTTTTGGGTATGGAACTCGGGTGTGCATATTCCGAACTTTCTAACCCGTTGGAACAGTTGGAACGCTTTAAATCACAAATGGCAGAGCGTGAGAACGGTGACGAGGAAGCGCAAATGCTTGATGATAGCTTTATTGATGCGCTTTCTTACGGTTTTGTGCCGACAACCGGTATGGGTATGGGTATGGACAGACTGGCTAAACTCTTGACCGGTGCGGCAACGCTTCGTGATGTTATCTTATTCCCGACATTAAAGAAAAGGTAAGCTGATTTGAGGGGGATGAAGCTGAAATATCTGTTCTTTTTAATCGCTCTTATTGCAGGCGGTACGTCCGGTTATTTCTTTAGGCAGAATAATAAACCGTATCGCTTGGATTACCATAAAGCGGTTATCAATATCCTAGTGGCCTATCGCAATGAATTGGATGTGCCGACTTTGGGTATCGGCGAAAGATTTTTGGCTGAAGATATGGCTAAAGAGATGGCTAAATACGGGATGAAGGCAAAGGTTTATACCTTAGAAGACAGCTATGCCAATCTTAATTTTAATGAGGGATTTGAAATTTATATGCGGGCTTATCCCGAGTTAAATAAAGGAAATATTCATCAGAGTTTTGATAAGGATAGGGTTGCGGTGTTGTTTGAAACGATACCTTATGAATCCGGCGAAGTTTATAATGTGGATATGGTGTTTACCGGTTCGCTTAAAAAACATAAGCAATATTTAAAAGAGGGCATTGTTTCGCATTTTTTGCCGCAATTTACCCGATTTGATAAATTTTATCCGGCA
Source organism: Alphaproteobacteria bacterium UBA2723 (assembly GCA_002353835.1). Taxonomy (GTDB): domain Bacteria; phylum Pseudomonadota; class Alphaproteobacteria; order RF32; family CAG-239; genus CAG-267. The sequence continues at coordinate 5,173 of DEKL01000004.1, read as the reverse complement.
GCAAAGGAAGAATACAAAACGAAAATTCTTTATGTGGCTAACCAATGGCCGGGGATGGAAACGAGAAGAACTATTCGCTATGCCTTAGAAACCGGCGTTGAACTTGAGGTTTACGGTAAAGGGTGGGGAAAGGCTTTAACCGGCGATAAAAAAAGTTGGTGGAAGAAAAAACAGCTTCCCAATGAAGAACTGAAGTATTACTATTCTTCAGCGGATATTGTGTTAAATGATACGCGTCATGATATGATTGAAGCCGGATTTATCAGTAACCGAATTTTTGATGTGACGGCGTGCAAAGGGTTCCTTATTTCTGATTATATTGCCGAGATTGAGGAAATTTACGGCGACAGTATTCCGATGTATAAAAACAAAGAAGAATTTAAGGCGCTGATTGACTATTATCTGGCGCACCCCGAGGAACGTCGTGAAAAGGCAGAACGGGCTTATCAGATAACCAAAGAACGTTTCGGTGCCGAAAAAATTGTTAAAGAAATGGTTGAAAAAATGGAAGCTTATCGGAAAGAGCGCAAACTAAAAGGGGTTGAGGATTAAGCAGATGAAAAAGACCGGCAAAAAGATTTTCTTTTTAGGAATTTTGCTGCTGCTGTTTGCGGTTGGGTTTTTATATGGAAAAAATTATTATCAACCGCAGAAATCCGTTGTGATGCGCGTAAGTATGGAACGGGAGAAAATAGATTATGATTTGCTGGCAGGTATGAATTATATGCAATACCTGTTTAGGCAAAACGGTTATAAAGTCTATGAAACAAAATATCCGGGGAATTTTTATTTTAATGAAGCCGATAATGCTGATGTTAATGTTTTTGTCAGGGCTTATAATCCTTTTTTAGATATACGTCTTAAGAAAAATGCTTTTAATATTTGCTATTTGCACCGCTTTACGGATGTGCATGAGGTGGAATTTAACGGGTATGATTATTATTCATCCGCACAACATACTTTTATAAATTTCTTTGATAAAAGGCGGCAGATGACTTATTTTCAGGGTGGGGCGGTGCCGCATGAAGTGCTTAAACCGAACTACCAATATGATGTGCTGTATATTTATGAATATTATGCGCCGGAATATGAAAATATCGTCACGCAATTTAATAAACATAAACTTTACGGCGGTATGGGATTTGCCGCACTTTCCGAAAAAGAAAGACAGGACGAATTGGCAAGAGCAAAAACCGTGGTTTATTTTTCCGGCTTCTTCAAAGGTGATGATACGAATTATATTCCTTATGCGGCTTATGATATTATCAGTTACGGCAGACCGCTTGTTACAAATTTGCGGGAGAGTTTGGTTCAAAAATTCGGGAGTGATGTTTATCTTTTTGATACGGCTGATGATTTAGGAAAAGTGCTTGTTGATGCGCTTAATGAAAGTGATAAAGCTCGTGAACAAAGAGCGCAAAATGCTCGGCAGAAATTGTTGAATACGCAAGAGAAAACGGTCTTTGATTTTATAAAATAAATGTGTATGCATTTTTTTTGACCTTATTTAGATTATATTAACCAAATCCGGCTTATATATATCTGTGCAGGTGAGGGGGGAGATACCTCGTGCCGCATGATTGGTATAATTATAATAAGGAAATTAAAAGATGACTACAAATGCACAAGTTGATTTTTTAAATGATATTAAAGATAAAAAAGTTTCAGTTACCGTCTTTTTGATTAACGGCGTTAAATTACAGGGTGTGATTACCTGGTTTGACGAATCTTCTTTGTTACTCAGACGTGACGGGCATACTCAGCTTGTTTATACTCACGCGGTTTCAACTATTATGCCGGCAACAGCTATAGACGTGGTTGAAGAATAATTTTGCTTGTTATTGAAAAAGACAAGAAAACTCGTACAGCGGTTATTTGTCCGATTGAAAGAACCGGTCAGAATGTTATCAGCAATGATGATATTCAAAAGAGGCTTTCAGAAGCCGAAGGTTTGGTTTTGGCAATGGGACAGACCGCTGTTTTTTGTGAAGCGATTAAATTTTCTAAAATTATTTCCGGTACTTTTTTCGGTAAAGGTACGATTGCGCGCTTAAAAGAAAAATGCGGTGAATACGAGGCAGAGCTTTTGGTGGTGGATGAACCGCTTTCGCCGGTGCAACAACGAAATTTGGAAAAAGAATTACAGATTAAGGTGATAGACCGCACGGCGGTTATTTTGGAAATTTTCGGCAGGCGGGCGCAGACCAAAGAAGGTAAACTGCAAGTGGAATTGGCGCATTTGACTTACCAACGCGGACGATTGGTGAGAAGTTGGACCCACTTGGAAAGACAGCGTGGCGGCGGCGGTTTCTTAGGCGGGCCGGGAGAAACACAGATAGAATTAGATTGGCGCCATTTAGACGAGCGTATTTTAAAAATTAAAAAAGAGTTGGAAAAGGTTAAAAAGACGCGCTCCATACAACGTTCGGCGCGGATTAAAGTGCCGTATCCGACGGCGGCGCTGGTGGGCTATACCAATGCCGGAAAATCTACTTTGTTTAATTCTATTACCAAAGCGAAAGTTTTTGCCAAGGATATGCTGTTTGCAACACTTGACCCGACCATGCGTAAAGTCAGTCTGGGGCAGGGAACGGATATTATTCTTTCGGATACGGTGGGGTTTATTTCTAACCTGCCGCATGAGCTGGTGATGGCGTTTCGGGCAACGCTTGAAGAAGTTTTAGAGGCTGAAGTTATTTTGCATGTGATTGATGTATCTAACCCGTCTTACAAAGAACAAAGAGATGATGTGATTGAAGTGTTACATGAATTGGGGTTGGAAAAAATTGAATCGGCAGCGAATTATATTGAGGTTTTTAATAAGGCGGATTTGCTAAGCGAAAGCGAGAGAAAGCACCTTTACGAACGCTTAAATGACAGGCAAATTTCCGTTTCTGCGTTATCCGGCGAGGGAATTGATAAACTGCTTAATATGTTGAAAGTTTATTTCAGAAAAAACGTGGTGGAAACGGAAGTTGTGGTTAATGCCGACGACGGAAAAAGAATCGCTGAAATTTATCGCACGGCGGAAGTGTTGGAGCGAGTGGATAATGATGATAAAATCTTATTTAAAATTAGGCGTATGGGATAAAATTTGTTAATTTAAAGCTATTTTTAATTTTTATCGGATAAGGTTAATTAAAGTTTAAATGTATTGCTTATCGGGAGAAGCTAAATGTGGAAGTTTTTTGTCAGAACGATTGTAAGTGTTTTTTCTATTTTGATTTTGGCGGGTATCGGGTATTTTTTCTATGAGGCGTATATGCTGAAATATCCGACCTGCGTTTCTCATGCCAGTGTGATTACCAGAGTGACGGATGCGCTTAATTCTACCCAGTTGGCGACCGAATTCGGGTTTAAGATAACACGTTTGCAAAATGTGGAAGAATCCTTATATGACAGAGGCAGAAAGACACGTTTATGTGTGGCGACCGCTGTTTTGGATAACGGTAAAACAACGCCGGTTGCTTTTAAGATTATCGGGAAAAATGACAGCTATCATCTGGAAGCCGAATTTACAAAAGTGGTTGATGTGGTGTTAGATGAAGTGATTAAAAGATGGGAAGAACTTTTAACGGCTGCCGAGGAAAGTGTTAACGAGGAAGAAAATGTTGCAACCGAACAACAAAATGCTGATGAGAGCGGGGCAGTTGTTAATGAAGAAAACAATAATGCTGATGAAACAGTTAAAAATACCGAGGAAAGCGGCGTTGTTGAAAGTGTGGTTGAGGAAGCACCGGTTGAAGAAAATAATAATATAGAGAACGCACCGGAAGAAAATAACGGTACGGAAAATGCTCAGGAAGAAAGCCAGCCGGAAAATAACGGCGCAGAGAATACTCCGGAAGAAAATAACATTGAAGAAAATCAGGAAAATTAAGGGGTATTTTTTTCTTTTTTTAAGTAAAAAAGTTGTTGAACAAAGGCGTTAAAAAGTGTATAATCTTCCTATGAGGAGAAAGATATGCAAGAGTTTGTTCCCAATGCTTACGATAAATATCTTATCAACGAATATAAGAAATTCGGTGACGGCGATTATTTGTTGACCGATATCGGGGATAAAACATTTGTTGTGCCTTATAAATATACCATTGATGCCAAAGACGGCAAAGAGGCTGTGGAACGGTTTAAGAATGCGCTGTTTGATTTTCAAAAAGAGGAAGAACGAAAATATAAAGATGCCGGTGAATTGCCGCTTATTTTGAATATTTACGGGAGAGATTATGTTGTTCCCAAAGAATTGAGCGAGGCTAAATTTATTTCACCGGAGTTTATCAGACATGATGCTTTTTCTAAGGCTTATGTTAAATACAATGCGGTTATTAAAGCGCATAAAAAACTTACGGCAAAAAATATGGATAAACAACCGGCGGACTTTTCTTCGGCGGCTTTAAGGAAATATCTTTACAGAGTTGAAAGTACCAAAGATGTTGATAAAAACTCAATCAAGCGACGGGCTAAACTCGGACTTTTGGTTGTAGCGGCAGCATTTTTGGGGTATAGAGTTACCCATAAGACAACAGAAATCGTTAAAGATGAAATGTATATGGTTCCGGAAGATACCACCAAAACTTATACCGATTTTAAGGGGAAAGTTTACAGCGATACACTCGGTAATCTTAAATTGATGGAACAGTTAAAGCCGGAAATTATGGCGATTCTGGTCGGATTGGAAGGATATGCTGACGAGGCCTTTTTAGAGGGTGGTAAAAACCCGACCGTGGGAAGAGGGCGCACGGTAAAAATTGAAAAAGACGGCTCACTGACAAAAGTAAAATTGGGGGATAAGGTTACGCCCGAGGAAGATGTTGATCGCTGTTGGGATTATGTGCAGAATGAGTTTGCTTCAATTTTAGGCGATAGTGTCGGCAGGCGTTTGTTACCGACCGAGATTCTGGCTTGTATCGGTTCAGGATATTGTTGGGGAACAGAGGCTTTTGTTAAATCAAACTTTTTTAAATCCATCAAAGACGGAGAACCGCTTGAAGAACAACAACGTAAACTAAGCGGTTTCAGAAAACCTATCGGTTTATTGAAAAGAGCGTTTTTAGTGGCTCAGGTCTTAGGTGGAAATTGGACGGCTAAAGATATTTTGGATATGCCGATTTACTACCTTAAAGATTTTAACGCTTATCTGCATTGCGGTATTTACCCGCCGAATCTTTATAACTAT
>DEKL01000089.1 GCA_002353835.1 Alphaproteobacteria bacterium UBA2723 | reverse complement strand
CCAAACGGAGATTAGACCGAGCCATGATTGCCTCAGCTTGGAGCGGTTTGGCGGATGCCGATATTGCCGTTTTATTGGTAGATGCCAAGCGTGGTTTAGATGATGAAACGAAAGCCATCATTGAAAAATTAAAAGAAAAGGACATCAAAGCCGTTTTAGTCTTAAACAAGAGCGATTTGGTTAAAGGAGAGCGTTTGTTGCAGTTAGCACAAGAATTAAACGATTTGTATCCTTTTAAGGAAACATTTATGGTATCAGCCTTATCCGGCAAGGGAACGGAAGAATTTTACAATTATCTGGCAGATAATTTACCTCAAAGCCCGTGGTTTTATCCGGAAGAGCAAATGTCTGATATGCCGTTAAAACTTTTGGCAGCAGAAGTTGTCAGAGAAAAGCTGTTTTTATATTTACGCCAAGAATTACCCTATGCTTTAACCGTAGAGCCGGAATTATGGGAACGTAGAGAGGACGGCTCTGTTCGTGCGGAGATGACAATTTATGTTGAAAGAGACGGCCAAAAGCAGATTATTTTAGGAAAAAACGGCTCTATGATAAAGAAAATCGGACAATCCGCCAGATTAGAGCTGGAAAATTTGTTGGAAGACAGGATACATCTGTTTTTATTTGTGAAAGTAAGAGAAAACTGGGTAGAAGACAAAGCGCGTTATACGGATTGGAATTTAGACTTCAATTCCTAGCAGAAATTATGCACATTTTTAAAGAATTTACTTGCATTTAGCAAAAAAAATTTTTAAACAAGAAACGTTCATGGTAAACTCCCATTGGTGCGGGTATAATTCAATGGTAGAATGAGAGCTTCCCAAGCTTTTAATGCGGGTTCGATTCCCGTTACCCGCTCCAATTTCAAGTCTTGTTTTTCAAGGCTTTTTTTGTTTTTAAAACACGTCTTTTATCAGACCGACCAATTTGCAAAATCATTACAAATCAAGCATTTAAGCCTAAATCTTGTTAATCTGAACAAAGAGAGGTTGAAATGATGAAAAAGTGTGCTGCAAACTGTGATGCACGACATGGTGCGGACCAAAACATAAATGGCTATCATTTATGGTTGAGAAATAATATTTTCTATTGTAGAATCGAGCTCAAACGAGAAAATAATAAACGGAGATACAAAAGGATATCTCTGCATACGAGTAACTTTTATGAAGCAAGAGAGATATTAAAGAATATGACAACAGATTAGCTACGATTTTCACTCTTTCCGCAAAAATGCTAGCATTGCCATGCAAGATGCAGGTGTTGGACATACCNNCATACCTATATTAAGGATATAATCGGTTGGGAAGGAAAAGATACAATGGAACAGTCATATTCCAACCATACTTTGGAGCAGATTAATGCTGAGTTGAACAAGTTCAACTACGATTTTCTATCTGCCCACTTCGCAAAATGGAAAAAGATTATGAAAACAGCAAAGTAGCCACCTACCTTTTTTATATATGGTTGACTAATCTGTATTATTTTTCAATAAGTTATTTAAAAAAATTAGTCCTTTGCTATTTCCATATATTTTATAAGTTTTTCAGATTCTGCTTCCACTTGCCACCCTTCACAATTTTCAAGATATTTGTTAATAAAGACATCTTTATCAGATTTTAATGTTGGGTCATCTGGAAAATCATTTTCATGAATATATTTGATTATATTCTCAACTAAACCTTCATCAGAAATAAATAATCTTTGCTGTCTAGAACATACCAACACAGATACAATATCAAAAATTTTTCTTGGAAATTTCGGCAAATCTCTTAATAAATTGTCCTTAATCATGAATAATTGTATCGGAACATCATAATTCATAACTAAATTATGAATTTGATTAATTATCCATTCAGCATCAAACTGATCACACTGGTACCATCTTTCAAATTGTGATAAAACTTCCTTGTATTCGGCTTCATTCCCTTTTATTCTTTGCAATAACCATTCCCAAAATTTGACAAATCTATACAAACGACATAGTTTATGCGTTAACTATTCGTTTGAAACAGTAATAAAGCTACTGAAGAATCGCAGACCGAAGAGTGCCCCATACGTAAGAAGCGTTTTTTAGTCCCAATATGCTGTTTAATACGAAGATAATCTGTTTTGTCTGACAAAGTGGTTCTTGCATTTGTTGGTCAAAAAAAGTGCCGATATCCGAANNGGATACCGACACCTTCCGTTCGATTTAAATCAAGATTAGTCGAAAAGGCCTCTCATTATTGCAAGAACATGCAGCGGTGCAAAGCACTCACCCATTGCATCACGGATAAGCTTATCACTTGCTCCTTCCGGAATAGGATATGTGTCTGGCAAACCCGTTACACGGAGCAACTCAAGAACGGTTAAAGGACGTGCATCACTGTATAAGCCATTTGGAAGCAATCTTCCAGGATGACATGTCCGAAAACCTGAAACGCTTTTGGAATCACACAATATCGTATTGCATGGTTCATACCACGCCTTACGCTGAAAACTGCTATGAAATTTTGCCTTACTCGGACTACCATCAACATTAACTGGTTTCCATACCGGATTATCATGCGCTGAACATCCGGATGGTGTGTGTTGCATTACTGTAATTTGAGGTAATGCCCACATAGGAGCGACGTGGTACTTCAAATGACTTTTCTGACCGCATCTAAGTGATGGAAGATCTCCGATGGCATCTCTTAAGGTAATAACCTCATCAAAAGGTTTCGGTAAGTCCCAAACCTTGTGTTTATAAGCCAATATAACTGCGCGTCTTCTGTTTTGAGGAGTGAAAAAATTTGCGGCATTTTGTACACCATAACGTACGATGTATCCCATTTTCTCAAGTTGTTCGGCTATAAATTTACCAACAACACGACCGTCATTCAGTTTGACAGTTAACATCTGAGGCACGTTTTCTATCATAACCCAATCAGGATCCGTGCGATGAACAAATTCAAGCGTAGGTTCAAAAAGGTGCCCACGCTTATCCGAAGGATTGCGCTTAGAGTTGCTTAACGTGTACGATTGGCACGCAGGACTGGCCATCACTCCAGTACAACCTTTTTCTTTGTGAAGTTGCACCAACTTTTCGAAGATATCTTTGTTCCAAATATCTCCGACTACCACTTCGCAGTCAGGGTAAATTTCTTGAGCCCATTTTGCTCGTTTCGGCAACAATTCGTTGCTTACTGCAGCGATAAGACCAAGATTTTCTTTCAGGTAATACTCCCCAATACCACAAGATTGGAATAGAGAAGTGTAGTACGTTGGCTTTTCACATTTGAAATCACCCACGATTTTCTTTACATAATCATTATACATTTTAATATAATCCTAATAAATAAAGGTTGATAAATTAGGGTTTGCAAAACCCGTTCCGTGAGGCGAAAAAAATCAAACCTCGAATATTAGAACTTTTAAAAATCGGGCACTTTGAAAAATATTTTAAATCAAGCACTTAATCGCTTGGTAACTTATTGATTTTCCATAAGAAAAAATTTTACTTTTTAAAACCTTGTTTTTTGCG
>DEKL01000049.1:7601-25425 GCA_002353835.1 Alphaproteobacteria bacterium UBA2723 | reverse complement strand
GTTAACCGGCCGTATGAAAAAGTTTGGCGGGACCTCTTTGAGGGAAATATTGATGTACCTTTAATGGTGGAGAAAGGTATTGCCATTCTTTCTTACATCAAGCATCGGGATTATCGTTTGGTGCGTAATATGGCCTTTGAGGGAACGTATAAAAATTTGCGCTTTATTGCCGCGAATATGGCGCAGGCCGGATCAGACTTTTTTGAGTCTTTGGATAATATCAAAAACTATCATTTTATGATTAGTTTTTCCTTAAATAAGCGCAATAAATGGAACCTTTCTTTCCGTACCACGCGTGATGATATTGATGTGTCAGAGATTGCGGCAACGCTTGGTGGCGGCGGGCATAAGAAGGCCTCGGGAGCATCCGGATTAGATGAGTTGCCGGAGTGGATGAGGACAAATGTCCGCGAGTGGACGAAGTTTAATTAGGGGATAGGGGGCGTGCTAAATCATGGTCATGTCGTTGTGAGGAAGCCACTCGTCGGCGCGTCACGTACCATCTTGTACGCTCGTGCGCCTTGGTGGGCTCACAACGATAGCACCATAATTTATCTCACCCATGGCTAGATGGTTTGTTGTGGTACTGGTGGCAAATGACAGAAGATGAACAATTTATGCTGATGGCGTTAAAAGAAGCACGGCGGGCGGTGGCAGAAGACGAAGTGCCGGTCGGGGCAGCGGTGGTTGATGACAAAGGTAATGTCTTGGCAACCGCACATAATACCGGTGAACATGGTATTCATGCCATGGCGCACGCCGAAGTGCAGGCTATGTCTATCGCGGCTATTCAAAACGAACAAAAACGCCTTTGGGATTGTACCCTTTATGTAACGCTTGAACCTTGTGCCATGTGTGCGGCGGCTATCTCCCTTATGCGGATTAAACGCGTTGTTTTCGGGGCGGAAAACCCGAAAGGAGGCGCGGTTGTTAACGGTGTTAAATATTATGAAAGCCCGACTTGTAACCATAAACCGCAAATTGTTAAAGGCATTTTAGCCGAAGAGTGCGGCGAGCTTTTAAGTGCTTTTTTTAAAGAAAAAAGAGACTGAATCTTAAGCCTATATTAAGAAACACGTGCTATCTTTACAAAAAATGATATCTATAAAGAGGTGCACGTTATGGCATATTTAACAAAATCTAAGGGCTTGTTTTTAACGCTGTTGCTTTCGGCAACGGCACTGACATCTTCTTGGGCAAAAGACGGAAAACCCGTGTATCCGGGAAGAGATGAAGAAGTTAGCAGCTTAAGTGAGGCAAACTATGAAAAATATCTATATACTACCTCTCCTCTCTATTACAGGATTGTGCTTGATAAAAATGCTATGTCCACTAATAACGGTGTTACTTGGGAAGAAACTGATTTAAGCACTTCCACAACCGTACAGGTTAAATTGCCCAACAATGATACGCGCCTTTTTGATTATGTAGAAACTCCCGGTCATTCAAGTATTATTTCCGATCACCATGCGGAAAATGGCGGTGCTATTTATAATACAGGTGATGAGAGTAATATCTCCAATAAAAACTTTTTACGCAATAATGCATCTTCATCAAGTAGTGTTTATGCCTCAGGTGGAGCAATTTATAATGAAAGCGGTCGCCATAATGAGGTGACGGATACGAGTTTTGTCAGTAACTATGTTACAGCAGATGCGCAAGCCAGAGGCGGCGCTATTTATAATGGTGAAGATAGTTATTTAGATGTTGATAACAGTAATTTTATCGGTAATTCCGTTAAAACAAACGGTGATGGACAAGGTGTGCAGATACAAGCTAAAGGCGGGGCTATCTATAATGAGGGAACATTATCCGGTGATTGGATTAATTTTATGGGAAATGTTGCCAAGGGTGCTAATGCCGAGGGCGGTGCTATTTACAATGCCGGGAACTTAAACGGGTATCTCGGTGGGGATTTTATTGCTAATCGTGCCGAAGGTGTGCAGGATAATGCTAAAGGTGGCGCTATTTACAATGAAGGCGATAATTATCTTGATTTGGGATTGAAAGGTGATTTTATTGGTAATGTTGCCAAAGCCAGCAATTCCGGTGCGTATGGTGGCGCTCTGGCTAATGTGCAAGGTCCGAAAATTTTTGATATTAACGGAAAGTTTATCGGTAATGTTGCGCAAGGATATTATGCTGAGGGTGGCGCTATCTCTAATTATTATGATACGAATATTGAAAGTTTGGATGCGTATTTTATTCAAAATGAAGCTGTTTCCACACTTTATAACGCTTACGGCGGGGCTATCTCCAACTCTTATGATTCTATCATCGGTGAATTGGACGGTAGATTTAACAATAATAAAGCGATTGCCGAAAACAAAGAAGCGTATGGTGGTGCTGTTTCAAACTTCGGCGGCGGAAGGATAGGAACAATAGTAGATGGTACTGATTTCCTTTATAATGTGGCCGAAGGTGATTATGCCGAAGGCGGGGCTATTTCCAATGATACTGAAGCAACTATCGGTAATATAGATGCTTATTTTTACGGAAATCAGGCAAAGGCTAAAAATGATGATGCTTACGGTGGTGCAATTTCTAATGCAAACGGTGCTGAAATTGAGGCGATAAATAATACGGAATTTATGGAAAATGTTGCTTCTTCCGAAAACGGAAGTGCGTTTGGCGGTGCTGTTTCTAACGGAAGTGGTGCTAAGATTGGTGCAATTCAAGGAGATACTACTTACAGTTCCGGGGTGCATAATGAGGGAAATAAAGTTGTTTCCGAAAATGGTAATGCCTATGGCGGTGCTATTTATAACGGTGGTGAAATCAGCGAAATCAGTAATATATTTTTCCATGAAAATGCAGCTGAAGGCGGAGATGTTGCACAAGGTGGGGCTATTTTTAATGATTCACATGCAATAATCGGGGAAGCGGATATGAGCGCCATACGTAATTCTTCTCATGCCGAAGATGGTAACGCCTACGGTGGTGCAATATCCAATGCCAATGGTGCAGAGATTGGTACTCTTTCAGGAAAATTTGAAGGTAACGAAGCGGTTTCCGAAAACGGTGATGCATTCGGTGGCGCAATCTATAATGATGGCGAAATCACGGAAATCAATAATGCCACGTTTATGAATAATAGGGTTGTCGGCGGAGAAAATTCAAAAGGCGGTGCAATTTATACCAAGGCCGATTTATTCCTTAATGCGGATAACAACACAATTGAATTTTCCGGCAATAATGTGAACGGTAAATCAAGCTCTATTTATACGGAACAGGCTGATTTGAAAACACGTGCCGTAAATAACGGTAAAGTCAATATTTATGATGACCTTGACGGCGATCATTATAACTGGTTGATAGATGGTGATGAAAGCGGTATGGTTCGTCTTTCCGGCACGGCAAATAATGTCAATAATTTGAACTTTAGCAATAATGCGGTCTTAAATTTGGGACACAGCACGGTTATCAATACGACAAGTATGAAAACGGATAACGGGGCTAAACCAACGTTGCAGGTTGACCTTTGGTTTAACCATAATAACAATGATGATGCACATACTTTAAGCAGTGATGACGGCGCCATCAATTCCGGCGTGATTAACGTCAGCGACCAGCTTTCTGGCGATTATAATGTGATTGTGGCAACGCAGGAAGGCGAGGGGTATGACGGCGCAAAAACAGTATTTGTCAATGCGCCGAATGATAGTAATGCCAATGATGAAAGCTTTAATGTGACACGTGTTATCGGTAGTCCGTATGTGTGGTCAGCGCTTCGTAACGTGGAAGGTACGGAAAGCGGTTCGGTATGGTATTTGACAACACCGGTCGGACCGACACCGCCGCCGGGACCGACACCACCGGCACCGACACGTGAAGTAACACCGGAAGTGATTGCCGGTATCGGTATGCAGGAAGCAGCTATTTCGCAAGTACGCAACTTGGGGCGGACAGTAGGCACAAAGCTGGCGGATAATAAGTTATCTTGTCCGGGGTGCGGTATGGTTAATTATAATGCCAGAAATCTCCCGCAGAGAAACGTATGGATAAATGCTGAAGGGGAAAAGATGGAAACCGAGGAACCGGTTGATATGGACGGCAAAATTTGGGCGGTTGATGCCGGTTTTGATTTGCAGGCAGACAGATATAATGCCTTAGGTATTTTCGGTTCTTATCGCCAAGGTAAATACGAATATAACGGTAGTGGCGATAAGTATTATTCCAAAGTCGGCAGTGATATAGATATGGACAGCTATTTGGGCGGTTTGTATTATCGTTTTGATAAAAATATGAACTGGTTGTTGGCATTGGTTTACGGCGGTGCGCTTAAGGCAGATGTTTCTACCGACGACCATATCGCCAAATATGATACAGACGGTTATCTTCTCGGTGCGGGACTTGCCATGGGGCATGATTTTGAAATTGCCAACGGTCTGTTGTTAGAGCCGTCTTTGGGACTTTACTATAATTATATCAGCTTTGATGATGCCACGGATAATGTCGGTAAAGAATACAAGTGGGATGATACACAATATGCCGAAGCAGAGTTGGCGCTTAAACTTGAAAAACAGTTGGCATATCAGTCTAAGCTTTATATCAAACCGAGTGTTATCCAGACCTGGCGTGACGGCAATTCGGTTAAGATTAGTAAGCTAAAGGCCGATACCGGTGATAATCAGACATTGGGACGGGTTGAAATCGGCGGACGTGTCGGCTTTACCAATGCGCTTTCCGGCTATACCTGGGCTAATTATACCTTTGGCGAACATGGGTATGAGGCAAAGGCGGCCGGTGCCGGTTTGAATTACAGCTGGTAAGCATTAAAGATTAAAAAAAGCCCTGACCGTGAAGGTCGGGGCTTTTTGGGTGGGTTGTGGCGCTAAGCTTCAATCCTCGTGACACCGGAGAGATACATCAGCTGCTCGCGCTTTAAAGTCGGGCGCAGGTCGCGCTCAATGACCTGCATTAGGTACTTTGGTACCTCGTGCTCGTAGGTGCCGTCCTCAATCTCTTTGAGCATTTTCGTTAAGAAGGCGATAGAGTTCTTGAGGTTTGGTGTTTCCTCCATTGCCTCAAACTCTTCTTTGAGTTCTTTCATGACGGCAGGAATCTCTTCCTTGGTGTTGCATTCCCAGGCAACGACGTCAATGACATCTACGCCGCCAAACTGGTTGGGCATCATCAGCGGGCGCTCGGTCAGGGTTAAAAACTTGCCTTGGCTCAGTTTGGGCGAGGCGATAAGCAACGTGGAATGGAGGTCGGCACGACGCGGACCATTTAATACATTTGTGCTCATTTTTTTTAAAATTTAAAAGGGTTAATAATAGATAGATTCTTATCAAGATGAGAGGACTATATCACGATTCTCTATTTTTGTCTATAACTTTTTTTAGGAAAAATTGCAAAATAAATATGTCAACAGATATTTTCGCTTAAAATGCAGATATTTTATTGGACAGAATTTTTGATAAATGCTATATTTTTTGTATAAAGAGACCTTTGAGGAAGGAGAATTGTTATGACTACAAATTATATGGCTTATGACTTTAAGAACGGCGATAAAACAGATCGTTTTATGCTGAAAGTTACAGATTACAAAATTGATGATTTATTTCTTGCCAGAGATACACGGGTAACACCGGACGAATGTTTGGAATTTCGTTTGGAAAACGGTGCTCTAAGGGAAGAATTTGTCGGTAAAGATGTGGAAAGAGACTTTTTATCAGCCCAGTTGCGTGAGCGCGGTGAAGATTGCTCAATCAGACAATACAGAGTTTCCGAAAAAATGTTTAGAGATAGTAAAATCGCAGCTAATATGTTGTCGGTTCGCGGTGAAAGTACCGGCAAGAGATATTTGGAAACATTGCGCCACGAGACAAGGCATGCGCAAAACCGTATGAATGTGGCTTTTATGACAAGTTATAACCGCTAATTTGAAATAAAATTTCCTTTCTTTAATAAAAACAAAGCCCTGACTGTTTGGTCGGGGCTGTTTTTTATGGAAAATGTTTGACGAATTGCTTTAAATGTGCTATGATGTATCAAATGGAACCTTTTAAGGAGGTGTGTCGTCATGTGTACGGTTTATTATGACTATACAATAAAAGAAAAAGGTCATCCCGATATGCATTTTTTAATTAAGGCGGAAGAGGGGATTATTGCTGATGTTATAGTGCCGTTTGAGGGCGATAAAAATAATTCTGATGTATGTATAAATTACAGATTTGAAAACGGTTCGGCAAAAGAGGCTTTTTTCGGTATGGATTTGGGTGAGTTTCGTCGTCGTTTTGAATGTTCACCGCATGTTAAAGTCGGCGATGTTGTGGTTTCCCGGCAAGAGATTGAGTTAAATAAATTTCATGAGGCAAAAATATTGGAAAATCAGATTATGAGCCATGGTAAATGCGCTTCATGGAAGTTTTTGCTTAATTGCATTACGGCACCTAAGGAAGGGGTTAAAGAGGGAATTAAGGAAATGCATCAAATTATTGATCACTTTGTGCATCGGCGCTAGATTTTTAGGAGGGTGTCATGGCTGAAGAAGAGAAAAAAACGGAAATTAAAGAAAAAGCGGCAGTTGATAAGACGGCCGGTGTTAATCATGTTGAGCCTGAAACAAAGGATACTCCGACACCGATGTCTAATTATCAATATACAAATGCTGAAGAGTCTTTTAAAACCAAAGCGGGGGAACATCAGGTTAAAGTATCTAAAACCGTTGATAAACTTGATGAGAAAAAGCCGATTATCAGCGAGACAGTTTCGCATAAATTTCAGGGAAAAAAACAGGATTCCAGTGATACAAAGGTGACCATTGATACATATAGTACTATCGGTGGGCACAGGACACAAACGACCGAGTTTAGCCATGATAATACATATTATGATAAAGATAAGAAAAAAATTAAGAAGATGGTTGAGGGAATGAGCGAACATACAACCAATGCCAGCGACGGAACTTTAGCCATCAGTGGTGATAAAACGGATGCGTACAGTTTTGGTTATGACAGGGTTAAGACCACAACATACAACAAAGATGAAACGATTTCATCCATCAAACAACATGAAACAACAACGTCTTCTTCTTATAATTCACAAACGGATGCCTATACGGAAATAAAAAAAGGAGAAGTTAAAAAAAGTTTGCGTGCAGAGGCGACTGCGCAAAAGATGGTTATTCAGGCTATTGAAAATAAGAAAAACAAGGAGTTTTTTGCAGAGGTTACCGCTGAAGGTAAGGAACATTATTTAAAAACGCAAAAAGGTAAACAGTATGATATTTCAGTTGAAGACGGTGTTGCCAGCGGTAAGCAACAAACGCTTGATAAAAGCGGGCAAAATATCGTTTCTGAAAAGGAATTATCGCGCAAACAACTTAAAAAAGAACTGAAAGCCATGCGTAAAGAAGCTGATGAAACGGTGGCAAAAGTAAGTAGCGCTAAAACGGCAGAGGAATATTTAAATGCTATTCCGGCACCATCAAAGGTGGCTCGTGTCGGTCTTTCCGATGTGTTTGATGCGGATATGGGAGCGCTTAAAAAAGCCGAGCCGGAAGTTATGGCAAAGCATCAAGAGCAAGTCAAAGAAAAAGCCGGAGTTACCGCCGAACAGATTTTGCAGATGAAAAAACAACAACTTCAACAAAAGTAAAATTTATTTCCTAAATTTGTGATTTAAAACGAAAAAACAGTTGAAAAGTTTTTTCGTTTGGACTAGTATACGCGCGACTTTTAAATAAAGAATTTTTGTCATGACAAAATTATTTTGCTTACTTTGAGAATTCGTTTGTAACCCTTTGAAATAATTTATATTTCTTGGGTGTTTGCGGACTCTTGAAACACTTTAAAATGAAAATTTTCACGATTAACCTTCTGCGGTCGGGGTTGAAAAACCTATGCGAATCGGGGTATTTTGTGCGAACAAGCCTAAAGCCCTTGAAAAACTTGGTTTTATCATAAGTATTGTCGCAGAATTCTAACCTTAAAGGATATAAAGAGATGAAGGAATCTTATACGAGCAAAAAGCGTGTAAGAAAAAATTTCGGGCGAATTGATGCAGTTGCGGATATGCCCAGTTTGATTGAGGTGCAAACCGGTTCATATAACAGTTTTATCAATAATGTTGATATGTATGGTAACCATTGTGAATTTGGTTTGGAAGAAGTTTTTAAATCTATTTTCCCAATTCGTGATTTTGCCGGTAACGGCGTTTTGGAATTTGTTAAATATACTTTGGAACAGCCGAAGTATGACGTTGACGAATGCATGAAACGTGACTTGACTTATGCCGCTCCGGTTAAAGCAACTTTGCGTTTGGTGGTTTATGATGTTGATGAGGCAACCGGCGCTAAAGATATTCACGATATTAAAGAGCAAGACGTATTTATGGGCGATATCCCGCTGATGACCGAAAAAGGTACGTTTATCGTTAACGGTACGGAGCGTGTTGTTGTTTCCCAGATGCACCGTTCTCCGGGCGTGTTCTTTGACCACGATAAAGGTAAAACGGTTGCTAACGGTAAATTCTTGTTTGCCGCTCGTATTATTCCGTACCGCGGTTCTTGGCTTGATTTTGAATTTGATGCCAAAGACTTGGTTTACGCGCGTATTGACCGCCGTCGTAAATTGCCGGTAACAACAATCTTTTATTCTCTTTATTCCAAAGAAACGGAAGAAAAACTTGCCGCTGCTAAGAAAAAAGGTAAAAAGTTAGACCCGTCTGAAATTAAAGGTATGAGCAAAGAAGAAATTTTAGCTTACTTCTATGAGATTATTCATGCCGAGAAGTTCAAGAAGGGTTGGAAGATCGCTTTTGAACCGGAAAAAATGAAAGGCGCTAAGTTTGATTATGATTTGGTTGATGCCGAAACCGGTAAAGTTGTTTTGGAAAAAGGCAAAAAATTAAATCCGCGTTCTGCCGCCAAATTGGTTGAAAAAGGTTTGAAATTCTTTGTGGTTAAGGAAGAAAGCCTTTACGGTAAGTTCTTGGCTAAGGCTGTTGTTAACAGCAAAACCGGTGAAGTTTTGGCTGAAACCGGTGCCGAGCTTAATGCCGATAACTTAAAGGCAATGGATGAAGCCAAAATCAAAGAGATGGATTTGCTTTATATTGACGGTGTTAATGTCGGTCCGTATATCCGCAACACATTGGAAATTGACCGCAGTACAAACCGTGAAGAAGCTTTGGGCTATATTTACCAAGTTATGCGTCCGGGCGAGCCGGTTACGTTGGAAGCTTCCGAAACAGTTTTCAGAAACTTGTTCTTTGATGAGGAAAGATATGACCTTTCTTCCGTTGGTCGTGTTAAGATGAACTCCGCTTTGGATATTCCGTTTGCTGATGCACCGGATACTTTGCATACGCTTCGTAAAGATGATATCTTGCGCGTGGTTAAGCACATGGTTGAGCTGCGTGACGGTAAAGGCGAAGTTGATGATATTGACCACTTAGGTAACCGTCGTGTTCGTTCCGTCGGTGAGTTGATGGAAAATCAATATCGTATGGGTTTGCTCCGCATGGAAAGAGCTATTCGTGAAAAGATGAGTTCCGAAGTATTAAATAACGTTAAGCCGCAGGATTTGGTTAATGCCAAACCGATTGCCGCCGTTATCCGCGAATTCTTCGGTTCTTCACAGCTTTCACAATTTATGGACCAGAACAACCCGTTGTCTGAGGTTACACACAAGCGTCGTCTTTCTGCATTAGGCCCCGGCGGTTTGAGCCGTGACCGTGCCGGCTTTGAAGTCCGCGACGTGCACCCGACACACTATGGTCGTATCTGCCCGATTGAAACACCGGAAGGTCCGAACATCGGTTTGATTAACGCCCTTTCTACATACGCTCGTATCAACAAATACGGTTTCATTGAATGCCCGTATCGTAAAGTTGTTGACGGCGTGGTAACAAATGACGTGGTTTACCTTTCCGCTGATGAAGAATCAAAATACATCATGGCGGAAGCTAACGCTAAGGTTAAGGAAGACGGTCATTTTGAAAATGATTTGATTACCTGCCGTAAAGCCGGTGATGTTATCTTCGCAAAACCTGAAGAAATTAACTTTATTGACGTTTCCCCGAAACAACTCGTTTCCGTTGCGGCGGCGCTTATTCCGTTCTTAGAGAACGATGACGCGAACCGTGCGTTGATGGGTTCAAACATGCAACGTCAAGGTGTGCCATTGCTTCGTTCCGAAGCACCGCTGGTCGGTACCGGTATTGAAGCAACGGTGGCTAAAGATTCAGGTGCAACATTGGTTGCTAAATATGACGGTGAAGTTGTTGCCGTTGATGCCAACCGTATCGTTATCCGCTCTAAAGATAAGAACAATATGGCGGATATGGGTGTTGAAATTTACAGACTTTCTAAGTTCCGTCGTTCCAACCAAGATACATGTATCAACCAAGTACCGCTTGTTAAAGTCGGCGATAAAATTAAAGCCGGCGATATCATTGCCGACGGTCCGTGTACCGATATGGGCGAGTTGGCTTTGGGTAAGAACGTTTTGGTGGCCTTTATGCCGTGGAACGGTTTGAACTACGAAGATGCGATTTTGCTTTCCGAGCGTATTTCCCGTGATGACGTGTTGACCTCTTTGCACATTGAAGAATTTGAGGTTATGGCACGTGATACCAAGCTCGGTCAGGAAGAAATTACCCGTGATATTCCGAATGTCGGCGAAGAAGCTTTGCGTAACCTTGATGAATCCGGTATTATTTATATCGGTGCCGAGGTTAAGGCCGGCGATATCCTGGTCGGTAAAGTTACCCCGAAAGGCGAAAGCGTTGTCACACCGGAAGAGAAATTATTGCGCGCCATCTTTGGTGAAAAAGCCAGTGACGTTCGCGATACCTCTTTACGTGCCCAGCCGGGTGTTGAAGGTGTGGTTGTTGATGTTCAAGTCTTCAACCGCCGCGGTGTTGAAAAAGACGAACGCTCTTTGGCAATTGAACAAGCCGAGATTTCTAAGCTTGCTAAAGACCGCGATGACGAAATGAATATCGTTCGCAAGAGCTACAATCAACGCTTAAAAGAAATGCTTTTAAACCAAAAGGTTGTTGATGCACCGAAGGGTATTGCCAAGAATTTGGTCTTAAAGAAAGATATCTTGAATAATATTCCGGAATATCAACTCGGCAAAATCGTGATTAAAGACGAAGAGCTGATGGCAAAAATTGAAGAATTTACCAATGCCTTTAATGCTCGTTTGGAAAAAATCCAAAAACACTTTGAGCAAAAAGTTGATGAAGTTCAACGCGGTGATGACTTATTGCCGGGTGTCTTGAAACAGGTTAAAGTCTTTATTGCTACCAAGCGTAAGATGCAAACAGGTGATAAGATGGCCGGTCGTCACGGTAACAAGGGTACGGTTTCACGCGTATTGCCGTTAGAGGATATGCCTTATATGGAAGACGGTACGCCGGTTGATATCGTGTTAAACCCGTTGGGTGTGCCTTCCCGTATGAACGTGGGACAAATTCTTGAAACGCACTTAGGTTGGGCAGCAAAAGAGTTAGGTAAACAACTTAACGAACTTTGCGAACAATATAAGCGCGGTGAAAAGACCATTGAGGAATTGAACCAAAAACTTATAGATATCTATGGTGAAAAGCAATACAAGAAAGATATCGTACCGTTAACCGAGAGTGAAAAATTAGAGATGATCGGTAACTTAAAGAACGGTATCCCGATGGCAACGCCGGTATTTGACGGTGCGAACGGTGATGATATCAATCGTATGCTGACAATGGCGGGCTTGCCGACTTCCGGTCAGATTGACTTGTATGACGGTCGTACCGGTGAGAAGTTTGACCGTAAGGTTACCGTCGGTATCATTTATATGATTAAATTACACCACATTGTTGACGAAAAGATGCACGCTCGTTCGGTTGGTCCGTACAGTTTGGTTACACAGCAACCGCTCGGTGGTAAAGCACAATTCGGTGGTCAACGTTTCGGTGAAATGGAAGTGTGGGCATTGCAAGCTTACGGTGCCGCATACACCTTACAAGAAATGCTTACCATTAAGTCCGATGACGTCAACGGCAGAACGAAAGTTTATGAAGCTATCGTTCGCGGTGAAGACAGTTTTGAATCCGGCGTTCCTGAGAGCTTTAACGTTTTGGTTAAGGAAATTAAGTCCTTGTGCTTGAACGTTGAAATGTTGAACGAAGAAGAAAAAGCCTAAGAGATAAAAGGAGTTTTTAGATATGAATGATATTATGAATTTTTTTGGTCAGCAGGCTGTATCTGAGTCTTTTGATGAAATCAAAATCTCCATTGCATCTCCTGAGCAAATCCGTTCTTGGTCTTACGGCGAAGTTAAAAAGCCGGAAACCATTAACTACCGTACATTTAAACCGGAGCGCGACGGTTTGTTCTGCGCCAGAATTTTCGGTCCGGTTAAAGACTATGAATGTTTGTGCGGTAAATATAAGAGAATGAAATATCGCGGTATCGTTTGCGAAAAGTGCGGTGTGGAAGTTACCCTTTCTAAAGTACGTCGTGAACGTATGGGCCATATTGAATTGGCCGCACCGGTGGCTCACATTTGGTTCTTGAAGAGCCTTCCGAGCCGTATTTCCATGATTACCGATATTCCGATGAAACAGTTGGAACGCGTGCTTTATTTTGAAAGCTATATCGTTATTGAACCGGGCTTGACCGATTTGAAACAGTATCAGCTTTTAACTGAAGACGAATACCAGGATAAATTGGAAGAATTCGGCGAGGAATCATTTAAGGCCGGTATCGGTGCCGAAGCGATTAAAGAGATTTTGGCTAATATTGACTTAAACGAAGAACGCGCCAATTTGCGTGCCGAATTAGCCGAATCTAATTCCGAGGCCAAGCGTAAAAAGGTGGTTAAACGCTTAAAGATTATTGAATCTTTCATTGATTCCAATACCAAGCCGGAATGGATGATTTTGGATGTTTTACCGGTTATTCCGCCGGAGTTGCGTCCGCTTGTTCCGTTAGACGGCGGTCGTTTTGCCACTTCTGACTTGAACGATTTATATCGTCGTGTGATTAACCGTAACAATCGTTTGAAGAGATTGTTGGAATTAAAGGCACCGGATATTATCGTTCGTAATGAAAAGAGAATGTTACAAGAATCAGTTGATGCCTTGTTTGATAACGGTCGTCGCGCCCGCGCTATTACCGGTACCAATAAGCGTCCGCTGAAGTCATTATCCGATATGCTTAAAGGTAAGCAAGGTCGTTTCCGTCAGAACTTGTTAGGTAAACGTGTTGACTATTCCGGTCGTTCCGTTATTACGGTTGGTCCGCAACTTAAATTACACCAATGCGGTTTGCCGAAGAAGATGGCGCTTGAACTCTTTAAGCCGTTTGTTTATGCAAAACTTGAACTTTACGGTTTGGCAACAACAATTAAAGCCGCTAAGAAGATGGTAGAAAAAGAGCGCATTGAAGTTTGGGATATCTTGGAAGAAGTTATCCGTGAACATCCGGTTTTGTTAAACCGTGCGCCGACGTTGCACAGACTTGGTATTCAAGCTTTTGAACCGGTTTTGGTTGAAGGTAAAGCTATTCACTTGCACCCGCTCGTTTGTACCGCGTTTAACGCTGACTTCGATGGTGACCAAATGGCTGTTCACGTTCCGCTTTCTATTGAGTCTCAGTTGGAAGCTCGCGTGCTCATGATGTCTACCAACAATATTTTGGCTCCGGCTTCCGGTAAGCCGATTATCGTGCCGTCACAAGATATGGTTTTGGGTATTTATTACCTTTCTTACGAGGCAGACGGCGTTTTGGGCGAGGGCAGCATTTACTCTGATGTGAACGAAGTTATGTTGGCCTTAAATGCCAAAGCTGTTGATTTACACGCTAAGATTAAATGCCGTATGCATTATGTTAACGATAATGGTGAACGCGTTTACGGTTTGCTTGATACCACACCGGGACGTATCATTATTTCCGACATCTTGCCGGATAATGAGAAAATCTCCATTTCTTTGGTTAACAGATTGCTGAGAAAGAAGGAAATCGGTGAAATTATTGATACTGTTTATCGTTATTGCGGTCAAAAAGAAACCTGTATCATGGTTGATAAAATCATGACTTTGGGTTTTGAAAACGCATGTAAGGCCGGTATTTCTTTCGGTAAAGATGACTTAATCGTGCCGGAAGCAAAGAAGAAATTGATTGCCGAAACTTCTAAGCAGGTTAAAGAATTTGAACAGCAATACCAAAACGGTTTGATTACACAAGGCGAAAAATACAATAAGGTTATTGATATTTGGGCCGCATGCTCTTATAAAGTGGCTGATGAAATGATGAAGAGCATTTCTAAAATTGACCACGGTTATATGAACTCCGTGTTTATGATGGCCGATTCCGGTGCGCGTGGTTCTAAAGACCAAATGAAGCAATTAGCCGGTATGCGTGGTTTGATGACCAAGCCGAACGGTGCCATTATTGAACAACCGATTATTTCAAACTTTAAAGAAGGCTTGACGGTGTCTGAATACTTCAGTTCTACCCACTCAGCTCGTAAAGGTTTGTCCGATACCGCGTTAAAGACCGCTAACTCCGGTTACTTAACCCGTCGTTTGGTTGATGTGGCACAAGATGTTGTGGTTACCGAAACAAACTGCGGTACGGAACGTGGTATTATTGTTCGTCCGGTGGTTGACGGCGGTAACGTTATTGCCTCAATCTCTGAGAGAATTTTAGGCCGTACCGCTCAAGAAGATATTCGTAATCCGGAAACAGGCGAAATTATCGTTCCCAAGGGCACGTTGATTGACGAAGCGATGGCTGAAGCCGTTGAAAAAGCCGGTGTTGAACAAGTTAAAATCCGTTCGGTATTAACTTGCGAAACCGAACACGGTGTTTGTGCCGCTTGTTACGGTCGTGACTTGGCTCGCGGTACACCGGTTAACGTTGGTGAAGCTGTCGGTATTATTGCCGCACAATCCATCGGTGAACCTGGTACGCAATTAACCATGAGAACCTTCCACGTTGGTGGTGCGGCTTCCGTTTCTGCCGAGCAATCTTCAGTTGAGGTACCGTTCTCCGGTGTCTTAACGTTGGACAATGCACGTACGGTTGATAACGCTGAAGGAAACGCCATCGTGCTTTCTCGTAACAGTGAAATCGTTATCTCTGACGGTCAGGGACGTGAAAAATCTCGTCACCGTGTACCGTATGGTGCGAAGATGTTGGTTAAACTCGGTTCTAAGGTTGAAAAAGGCCAGAAAGTTGCCGAGTGGGATCCGTTTACAACCCCGATTATCTCTGATAAGAGCGGTATAGTTGAATTGGTTGACTTGATTGCCGGTGTTTCCATGAAGGAAGTTCAAGATGAAACAACCGGTGTTGTTTCCAAGACCGTTGCTGACTGGAGAGGCGGTGCTAATGCCCATGCCCATGCTAACTTGCGTCCGTCTATCGTCTTGAAAGATAAGAAGGGTAAACCGGTTACACTTGAAAACGGTAAGGAAGTTCGCTACTACCTCTCTGTTGATGCGGTTTTGGCGGTTGATAACGGTACGGAAATTCATGCCGGTGATGTTATTGCTCGTTTGCCGAAAGAGAGCATGAAGTCAAAAGATATTACCGGTGGTTTGCCGCGTGTTGCCGAGTTGTTTGAAGCTCGTAAGCCGAAGGATCCGGCAATCATCTCTGATGTTGACGGTGTGGTTGAATTCGGTAAAGACTACAAAGCCAAACAGCGTATCGTGGTTATTGCAGATGACGGTAAAGAATGGGAATACCTCATTCCGAAGGGACGTCGTTTGGTTGTTCAAGACGGTGACGTGGTTAAGAAAGGCGATATGTTGGTTGAAGGTACACCGGCACCGCATGATATCTTGCGCGTTTTGGGTGTTGAAAAATTGGCCGAATATCTGGTTAAAGAAGTTCAAGACGTTTATCGTATGCAAGGTGTTAAGATTAACGATAAGCACATTGAAGTTATCGTTTCTCAAATGTTGCGCAAGGTTGAAGTTACTCAGCCGGGCGATACAACCTTGCTGGTTGGCGAACAGCTTGATGCCGATGAATTTGAGCTCATCAACCAGAAAGCCTTAAAAGAAGGCGGGCAACCGGCTGAGGCAACACCTGTCTTGCTCGGTATTACTAAGGCTAGCTTGCAGACCAAGTCCTTTATTTCTGCCGCATCCTTCCAAGAGACCACACGTGTTCTTACCGAAGCTGCCGTTGAAGGAAAGGTTGATAAGTTACACGGCTTGAAGGAAAATGTTATCGTCGGTCGTTTAGTTCCGGCCGGTACCGGTAGCGTTCTCCGTTCTCTCCGCAAAGTTGCTGCTCAGAACGATAAAGAGATTGAGAAGATGAAGGCTGAAGAGGCGGCTAAGCAGCTTGAGACCTCCGCAGAGTAGAGGAAAAAACGTGCTAAAGCACGGTCAAATCGCTGAATGGAAGCCTGTCCGCAAATGCTCACTTACGCTTAAGTAAGCTCCGCTTTGCGGCAGGACATTCGGCGATAGCACCGCACTTAATCCCGTTTTTTTAGGAAGCGGTATGCTCTTAAAACCCATAGTAAAGACCACCTGAAAACAGGTGGTCTTTCAGTTTAAATGTTTCATTGTTTCCTTTAGCGAAGCGAGATGGGGGAATTAAGGAGAAGGAGAGGGTGATGTGATGAGGCCGATACAAAAAATCCTCCCTTTTTTAGAGGGAGGATTTTTCTTCAAGCTTTTCCAATTTCTCTAAGCGGGTTTTAAGTGCGTTCAGCCTTAGATTTTGCT
The DNA here is from genome assembly GCA_002353835.1 of Alphaproteobacteria bacterium UBA2723. Taxonomy (GTDB): domain Bacteria; phylum Pseudomonadota; class Alphaproteobacteria; order RF32; family CAG-239; genus CAG-267. Next base: position 8,736 of record DEKL01000049.1, on the reverse strand, counting down.
GTTTTAAGGCCTCTTTGGCGAAATGTTGATCCATTTGCTTTGAGCGAATTTTGTCAGCGTAGCGATTTAAAAGCTCTCTTTTTTTTCGTCTGTCCGTCATGGGGCGATGAAAAAGCTCATTTCTGTTGCGGATTTCATGCTCCAGCAGTTTTTGCTTGCGGTTAATGTAACCTTCTTCGTAACTGATTCTTTCTTCGCAATCGGCAATCTCTTTTTTGAGTTCGGCTACCGTGCTCGGAAGTTCTTTTTCCATAATAAAATGTTTTTAATTGTTTGACATATTGTTATTTGTTTGCGCCCCTTATACAGGATTATCTTTATTTTGTCAAATGCTTTGTCTGGCGGCTTTTCGCTTGCGGCGAATTTGCGATTGCGCCTTGTATTCCGCAATTATCTTATCTTTTCTTTTGTAAACGTTTAAATAATAGCCGATAAAGACAACCGTGGCTCCACCTACCCAAGCTAAAGGTGAGGCGTAAAATATCCCTTCATAACCAATCTTTTGCGCTAATATGATGGCGGCAAACGAACGTATGCCCAACTCTATGAAGCCGGATAATACCGGATAAAACGGTTTGCCGATACTTTGTAAGGTGTTTTTAAAAATAAATATCATACCTAAGAAGAAATAAAACATAATGGATATGCTTAAATATGTGGCACCGACCGAAACCGATAACGGGGTCGGTTCGCTTAAAAAACTGCCAATAAGCGGTTTGCCGTAGGTTAAAATAAATACGCTTAAAACCACGCTGATGAGAAATGACAATAAAGATGTTTTTCTCACTCCGTCACGGATGCGCGTTACTTTGCCGGCACCGAAATTTTGGGCAACAAAGGTGGCCAGCGACATACCTAATGCCAACAACGGTTGTGTGCCTAATTGCTCAATGCGCAGCGCAATCGTGAAACCGACGATTATTTCCGCACCGAAAGAATTGCAGACCGCTTGTATGACCATAATGCTTAATGATAATACGGAAAATTGAATGGACATCGGGATGGCAATATGTAAATGTTCACGCATGAAGGCTTTATTATATTGCCAATCTTCCTTCTTCAGCCGTAAAATCGGATAGTTGCGGTTGATGTAAAAAATACAGCATATAACCGAAAAAGCGATGGCAATCACCGT
>DEKL01000049.1:4052-7577 GCA_002353835.1 Alphaproteobacteria bacterium UBA2723 | reverse complement strand
TCACCGTGCCGACCGCCGAACCGATAACCCCGAAATTTAAGTATTTTATCAAAATGAAATTGAAAAGTATGTTTAACAAAGATGAAAATATTAAAAAATAAAGCGGGGTTTTGCTATCTCCCAAGGCGCGGATAAAGCCGGATAATAAATTAAAGGCAACCAGCAGAATCATGCCGCAGCCTAAGATGAAAATGAAGTTGTATGAATCTTCATATATTTCTTTTGGTACATTTAAAATATGCATAATCGGGTGCAAACCGCCAACAAGGGTTGCCGATAAAATAAGGCTTAAAACAAAGCTGGCACGAATGGAGTGGGTGACCGAACTTCTGACACCGGCATAATCTTTGGCGCCGAAACGTTGGGCGGTGACCGCGGTTAAACCACCGGTAAAAGAAAAGGCGATAATTAAAAACATAAAGTAAACCGGTGAGGAAGCACCGACTGCGGCAAGGGCATTGGCACCAAGCAATCNNCAATCTGCCGACAATAAAAATATCCGCTAACTGATAGAATTGTTGAAAGATATTACCTATCAGTATCGGGATGGAAAACAGCAGTATCAATTTCAGGGTGTTACCCCTGGTCATATCTTTTATCATTTTTTCCTCGTATAAGCTTTCACATTTTAGAGGGGCGGTGGTTAAATTTATGCTAATTTTTGAGTTTACATTAAGCCTTTTTTATGCTATATTTGACGTATGATAAACAACAGATGACAGGCCTTTTTTAGATGAAAATTGAAGATTTTATCAAAAATAATCAACTAAACGGTGCGGTGTTAGAGCATCTGTTACAAAATTTTTCGGCAAAAACGGAAATTTCCTGGGGTGAAAACGGCTATTACCAAAAGAATTTTACTTTTGAAAACGGGGTAAAGCTCGGGGTAGATAGTCAGAATAATTGTTTTATTCAAGCAAATGACGGAAAATCCGCACGCTTTCGGGCAGATAAAAGCCTTGAAACGTTGATTGAAAAAGACGGCAGCGGTACTTGTTATTTTGCCAACGGTAAAGTTGAGAGTATTCTCTTTGCCAACGGTTCGGGTTTATGTTTTGAGGAAGAAACCGGAAACGTTTTCGGTTATCGGAAACCGGGGGAAAAAGAGTGGAATACAATATACGGTTATGTTGAAAAGTTCTTTCATGATACAACCGCTGATGAGGCAGAGGCTTTGTTTGATGTCATCAGCACTTTGGAAAAAAGCGAAGTGCAGGCGATGACGGTTCATGTGCATAAAGGCGAGTTTGTTAATGAGCTTAATGATTTTGATGAAACAACGTTGCCGTTTGCACCGGACGGGTTTGTGGCGGTTTATGATCCGCTGATTGTTAAAGATGAGGATATTCCTAAAGATATGCAAAATATCGGTATTCAAATCAAGCGTGATTTTGAGCAGGCGTTTGTTTCTTGGGATGAAAAAAGCGGTGAAAAAGTTTATCGCAACGAAAAAGGCGAAATTTTTAAGCCTAAGGCTAAAGACAGTTGTGCTCATGTCGGCGGAACGAATATTATCGTTCATACCTGCCAATTTATTTATAATAAAGAAGACTATCGGCGTATGCAAGAGATTGAAAAAGAAATCAATGAAGTAACGGCGAAATTTAACAATGCGGCAGATAAGCATAATCTTAAATGGAAAGTATTGTGCGCGCTTTCAGATAAGGATTTCGGTTTTTATATGGATTATGTTAAAGATCATGATATTAAAAATACGCTCTACCATGAGATGAAACACATCAAAAATCGTCTTTTATGCGAACACAGAGCCTTTGCTTCCGATTATCTTAAGCCGAAAATGGAAAGGGAGTATGATTTGGAAGCACATAACGAGCGCACGGCAACCTTAGAGCCGTTGGCGGCGGCTATCAAAAAATATCTCAAAAAAGGCGATTATAAAGACCTTTCGCCCTTTTATCCGGATTTTGATGATGTGGCCGGTATGCTCAGACATAAAAGCGAAGATGAAATTAAGAAAATGTGCTATCCGCCACAGGCGTTAATGAACGAGGCACTTCATCATTGGAATAAAAATTTTCTGGGCGAGTATTTTGAGCAAATACAAAGAAGGTGCGAGGGAACGGCAAAGGCTATGCTGTTAGCCAAAGATGATGTTAATGATAAGGAATATAAAAAACAATGCCGATTGATGTACACGTTTGAGTGTTTTAACCCTTATACCGGTAAAGAAGAAATGATAGATATGTCCCATTTGCTTGATATGAAAATTTCCCATAGTGATGAAGCCCAAAAGGATATTATTGAGCCGTGCAAGAAAATGCGCCGAGAAGAAAAGAAAAAAATCGCTGATTTTTATCAGGATAGCGAGGGAAAAATTTTGCTTTCCAATATGGCAGAAATTATGCGGCGCGAATATATGCTGATTTATAAGAGAAATATTAAAGGAAGCGGTGCGGATCATATTATGGAAGATGCTAAAAAAGCCGTGCCGGTATATCGCGAGGTTTGTAATCGCTTTGTCGGAAAAGCGGTTCAGCTTAAAAAACATATTCTGCATAAATTTGCACACGTTAAAGAAAGATTTATCCCCGAGGCGGAAATAACTTTTGATGCCAAGATGCGTACAGAAATGGTGCAAAAATTTATTAAACATACCGAAAGATGAAAAAATTTTGAACATTTTTATTTTTTTACCTATACTAATATTTCAGACTTTTCTTGTGGATATTATGATTCTGATTCTTTAGATTATCTCAGTGTCGGAAGTATAACTATTAATAAAAATACTATATCTCCTTTNNATTTTGAACATTTTTATTTTTTTGCCGTTATACTCTTTGTAAGCTTTAATTGAGAAAGGCAAAAAAATGGATAAGATATCACAATTACTGCAGGAAGCAAAGCCGCTTTATATAAGGCGTCAAAATGAAAAACGCACGATTATATCCGCGATTTGTTCACTCTGTGTGGTCTTCTTTATTTGGAGTTTGCAACCGAAAAGCATCAGTTTTGATGATGAGCGGTTTGATACCTACTTTACCGCTTTATATCAGACAGATTTTTCGGAAGCAGATGACTTTGGCGAAGATAGTGTTGTTCCTTTGGATTATTACGGCTTATACGAGGTGTAGCTGATGGCGGACGAAGAGACTAATCGCCACTGTAAAATGTTGGTGCAAAGCGTGGTTAAAAAAATGTTGTTGCGCCGAGATGAAGATGTGGAACAAGAAATCTATATCCGCCTGTGGGAGAAATACCCCTCTTATCAGGAACAGGATAAACTCTGGGCTTGGGTCAGAATTGTTGCTGAAAATTATTGTCGTGATTACTTGAAGAGTAAAAGCCATAAATTGTTTGCAGCAACGGTTGATGAGGAGGAGGGCGGTCTGGAAAATCTTTCTTATGAAGATAATCCGGAACGTGCATGGCTCAAGAAGTGCCGCCAGAAGCTCATCTTAGATGCAGTTAATGAATTGCCTAAGGATATGAAACAGGCGATTGTGTTGGTGGAATTTAACGGTCTGTCTTATGAAAAGGCAGCGACCAAGATGAGAATTAACGTGC
>DEKL01000049.1:3012-4036 GCA_002353835.1 Alphaproteobacteria bacterium UBA2723 | reverse complement strand
CGTCGGAACGTTAAAGTCTCGCCTGCACAATGCAAAGGCAAAGTTGCACGATAAATTGGCTTATTTGGAACTTTAATTGTTTGCTTGAAAGGAATTTATGATGGAGAAAAAGAATTTTTGGATTGCTGTCGGCGGTGGTTTTATTGCCGGTGTGGGGGTTGCGTTGATTGTCAGCACATTGTGTTGTGCACAGGCGCCAAAAAATATGAGTATGGCAGAGGCTATGCCGCAAAAAATTGAGATGATGAAAAAGGCTCATCATATGAAAGGACATCATGCCAGACATTTTATGGGGCGTCATGCTATGCCGACACCGGAAATGAGAGAGCATTTTGCGAAAAAATTGGGGTTGACCGACGAGCAAAAAGCACAGCTTGATAAATTCCGTGATGAGGATATGGCTAAGATGAAACCGTTGTTTGATGAGATGGATACATTGCATGCCAAAATGGAAGAATTGCGCAAAGTTAACCGTGCACATTTTGAAAGCGTGTTAACTGATGAGCAAAAAGAAATCTTAAAAAATATGAAGAAGGAGTGGAAACATCACAAACGTCATCACAAGCACATGGGCAGACACCATGGTATGCCGAAAGCAGATGAGGCGGTTCAAGCGGATAATGCGCCGATAGCGGAAGATGTACCGCAAGTTGTTGAGGAAGCACCGGCAGTGGCTGATACTCCGGCAGAAAATGCAGCGGCTAGCGAAACTGTTCCGACGGTTGAAAATGCGCCGGTAGCAGAGGAGACACCGGCTGCGGAATAAAATCAAAGAGATATTTTCTCTAACGGTTAAAATAAAAAGCGCCCTCTTTCGGGGGCGTTTTTTATGGAGGAGGGAAGATTGTTTATCAACCTTTTTTTAATACAATATAGGTTATTTATTGTTTATGTCAGGTTGCAAGGGAATAGGTTATGCTTAAATCCAGGGAAATTTATGTTATCACTTTTATTTTTATTTTAGGAGTTATCGGACATTTTTTTGCGGCTGATTTCTTAAAAGCCATGGCAGTTTATCCTGATG
>DEKL01000049.1:1345-2991 GCA_002353835.1 Alphaproteobacteria bacterium UBA2723 | reverse complement strand
TATTATTTGTCGGCACAAAGTTTGTTTAAAGGGACGGGGAATATGATATATAATCTGCCGTCAGCGTACCAAAAATTGGGCTATGCGTTGTTTTTGGTGCCGTTTTTTGCAATCAGCGATACACTTTTGAGGTTGCGAGCAATAGCTTTGGGAAATGCTTGCTTGGTGATGAGTGCGGTCTTTTTTGTGTATTTCTTAGCCAAGGAAATTAAATTAAAAACAAGAGATTGCTATTTGCTTGTCTTGTTGACGGCGGTATGTCCGGTGACAATGCTGGTTATGGGGTTTATGTCCGAAACGCTTTATTTTCCGCTGGTAATGGCGTTTTTTTATGTTTATGTGCTTAATGAACGCAAACAGAGTTATGTGCTTGCTGTGGTATGCGGTGTTCTCGGTTATTTGGGGTATGTGACCAAAGAGATTTTTTTAAGTCTGATTATAGCTATGATTCTGACCGAGGTATGGGGGCTGGTTACTTCATATACCAAAGGATTAAAGCAGGCGTTCAGCAAGCGGTTACGATTACTGACAGTGAGTGTGTCAGTTTATCTCGGACTGTTTGTTTTATTTAAAATGCTTTATTTTTACGGATTGGGCAATTCTTATAACCAAATGGGGCTGGGGCCGGTGATGAGTTGGCACGGTGTCGGCTATTTTCTCTATGCTTTGGCGGACTATGCGGCAGCGATGTTGGTGTGTTACTTTGTGCTACCCCCGATAATGACGATTGTCGGTTTCAGATATGCAGACCATGTGGTAAAAAAAATGACGATTTTTCTGTTGTTAACGGCAGTTATTGCCGGAGTAGCGGTGACTTACACCATTTTAATTCGTGAAGATTTGCAATATTTCATACCGCGTCTGCATTTGCGCTATGTGGCACCTTTGGTTATACCGTTTGTGATGTTGTGCTTAAAGGCTTGGGATGAATTTTCTTATGTCAGAGATGGACGATTGTTGGTTTGGCTGACTGTTTGTGCATTACTGTTTATCGGGACGATTTTTGCCGGAACGATTGTTTCCAGCGCGGCAGATCAACAAGATTTATATTGGTACACGGGGCTACGCGATAAGATTGGATATATTGAGCGTGATGGCGGTGGATTCTTATTTGTCGGCGTGTGGACTGTTAATATTTTGATTGCAGTGGTTGTCGGTAGTTTTGTGTGGATGATGAAAACTACCTTTATAAAACGCGCAAAATATTTGTTTGTTTTTTTAATATTCGTGTTAATGACTTATAATTCGGTGGCGGTGCATCGTTCTTTTTTAACCGAATACGGGGTAACGGAAGAGCAGGTCGCAGAAATGCGTCGTCTGAATGATTTTTTTGCCGATAAAAAAGGTAATATTGTGTTTTTTTCCAATTATCCGTATCGCTCAAGAATGTTGTTTGATACGTATTTCCAATATGATGGAGAGGTGTTTACGGTTGAAGGCTGGGAAACTTTGCGTTATGGGGATTATATGGAATTTAATCTCTCGGATTATACTTTAAATGATGCATGGTTGCGACGTCCTTATACAAAGCTTCATGAGGCGGATTGGATTATTTTGGATAAATCATTGCAATTTGGCTATAAACATTTTATCGGCGTAACAGAAGTGAGCGGTGTCGGCGGAAAAATGTTTGATGTTTATCATAA
>DEKL01000049.1:802-1330 GCA_002353835.1 Alphaproteobacteria bacterium UBA2723 | reverse complement strand
ATAATTCGGATAAAAAATACATTCGTTTAGACCACGATTACAGCTTGGCTTATAACGGCGGAGAACTTTATGTCTATTTTGATGGAAAACAGGATAATTCCAGGTATTATGTCATGTTTGGTATATATCAGTCAGAGGATGACAGGGGATGGACAGATCGGGATAAAATGGCTATTAATGTGCCGTCTTTACAAAGCACGGGAAAAGTCGGGGTTGAAATTAAAGTAGCGGAAACTTTTTTAAATAAAAAATTTGATTACACGCTTTCGCACGGGGATAAACCTTTTAAGGATGGTTCAATTCAAGGTGCAGGTGTTATTCGGTTTGAATTACCGATTGAGAGAAATATGATTTATTTTGAAATGAATATTAAGAATACATTTTATGTATATGAAGCACTACCGTTTCGTGGCGATATTACCGAGCTTTCGCTTAAAATAGATAATATACGGATTTATCCGTTATCCGAATAGCGGTGCAGATACATTTTAATTGCGGTCAGCAAAATTTTAAGGCCGTCTTTACAGG
>DEKL01000049.1:0-758 GCA_002353835.1 Alphaproteobacteria bacterium UBA2723 | reverse complement strand
TGTGCGGGCGGTCACGATAATTTACCGCAATATCTTGGGTACGCATGTTTTTTAAGATAGCAAAAATGGTCATCTCCGTTTCAACCTCAAAGTGTCGGGAGCGACAGGGAAAATCTTTGATGAAATGATATGACAGGGCGCGGTAACCGGTTAAGATATCTTTAGTTTGGCTCTTAAACAGCAAATTTACCAAAAAGCAGACTAAAGTATTACCAAAACCATGAAATGGGCGTTTGTTTTCCGTGAAATAAGTGGAAGACAGTCTGTCGCCGATAACCATATCTGCTTTGTTATTCAATATCGGGTTAACAAGTTGGGGCGCAATGTCTGCAGGGTAAGTATCATCACCATCAACCAATAAATAGCATTCGGCTTTGATATCCTTAAACATCTGTCTTACAACATTGCCTTTACCTTGTTGTTTTACAAAACGAACAACAGCACCGGCTTTTTTTGCAAGGTCGGCACTGTTGTCAGTTGAATTGTTGTCATAAACGTAAATAACCGCTTCAGGTAAGACTCTTCGAAAGTCTTTTATAACCGTGGCTATTGTTAGTGCTTCATTATAACACGGAATGAGTATGGCAACACGGTCGTTCATCGGTAAGCCTTATTTTAGTTTAACAACGGAGACCAAGCCGGGTCAGACGCATCACCAGGGGTGATAACCAAACGTTCGTTCTGACCGGTAATATCTACCGAATACAACTGTACCGGTGCGTTGGTGGTGGCGGTTCCCTTGTTTTGTCTGAAGAACA
>DEKL01000114.1 GCA_002353835.1 Alphaproteobacteria bacterium UBA2723 | reverse complement strand
GAAGGATCGCCACGTTTCCAACAGCCGGAACCGGCATAACTTTCGGTACAAATATAGCCGCCTTCCTCGCAGGCTGCTTTGGTAGTGTATGGATAATCGGTAGAACAGCCTGTCGGTTTATAACAGGTTCCAACGCCATAAGGTAAATCTTGACTGATACAAGTTTTACCAACCCAGCAGGAAGTTCTTTGTTCCCAGCCGTTGGCAGTATCGCAGGCATAATTACATTTATAACAGGTGTTTTCACCGACTTTGGTGGAACTTGAAGAAACTAATGTATAACCAGTTTTGACCGCCGGACAAGAGCCTTTTTCCGGATAAGTGCTCGGGCATTCTTCAGAGCCGGTGTGCCACCAACATGTAATGTTATTTTCGGTTGCGGATGAACAGGTATAGCCTCCATCTTTACAGGAGGCTTCCGTTGCGTAGTAATCGTCTCTGCAAGTATAGGTACATTTATAGCACGGGGTTTCGCCGGCATAGCCGATAACGTTGGTGTCAATAGCGGCAACTAAATGCTCATAAACGGTACATTGGTCAACGTTGGCAACGCCTTTACCGCTATCATAGCGGGAACATTGATACGGGGTACATTTGCTACATTTTAAATCACCGGCATAAGGAGTCCCGCTATCTTGTGTCCAACTGTAACCATTGGCACCGGTGGTGCCGCAACCGTCAACGCTTTGTGCTGAGGTGGTGTACGGATTGACACAGGTCTTTGGAATACACTTACCGCAAATTTCACCACCGGATTGGCCTGATGAAGTATAAGTATAGCCCTCGGGGTGAGCTTTGGCGTTACAGTTAACTAAACCTTGAGTGTAACTCGGGTCCGGACAGCCGGCAGGACCGGTCTGTCGCCAACAGGTGACATTGTTTTCGGTGGTGGAAACACACTTATAGCCCCCTTCTTTACAGGCCTGTTCCGAACTGTAATATTCGTCTTTACAAGTATAGGTACATTTATAACAAGCGGTGTCTCCGGCATAGCCGACAACGTTAGTATCAATTGCAACGTCTAATGTCGGGAATGTTCTACAATGGGCAATATCTTCAGCACCGTCACCGCCGGCATATTCCGTACATTGTTTTGGGGTACAGTTACCGCAGATATCATTACCGGCATACGGGGTAACAGGGTCTTGTTTCCATCTCCAACCGTTTGCACCGGTGGTACCGCATCTGTCAACACTCGGGTAATCTGTGCTGTAACCGATAGCACATGTTTTAGGTTCGCATTTGCCGCACACATGCCCGTCTGCTTCGCCGGAGCGGTAGTAATTCCAACCCTCGGGATGGGTTTCTTTGGAACAGTCGTTTAAGTCTTTTTCGTAGCCTACCGGACATTTTTTGTGTTTGTGACCGCCATCATTATTTAATAATGCATAAGCACCGGCAGCTGCGCCTGCGCCTAATAGCCACCATGCAGCGGGAGAGATTTTTGTTTTTTCGCCGGCAACTACTGCGCAAATCGGGTCATCATCATCATGGCAAGAGACTTTGGTACTGGCACCAAATTTAAGTAATAAGGCATAGGCATTTTTGTCTTGGTGTTGTTGGGCTATGCATAGTGCCGTATTATGATTTTTATCTTGAAGGTTAATATAACGTTGGTATTGGTGCAAACGAGTTAAATCCCCTCGCTTTGCCCACATATAAAGGTGTTCAGGGCCTAATCTGGTCGCGGCATTGACCGGTTGTGCCGTGCTACAACAAACTAAAATAGCAAATCCTAAACACAGAATTTTTCTAAATTTACTCACAGTCTCTCCCTTTGTCTGCTTAAATGAGGCGCAGACAGCCTTTTCAATACGTATTGCGGTGCTTTTACTTCACCTCGTGATTTTTTTACCATGTAAATATATGGGTGTAAAGAATTTTTTTGTATAAAAATGGTTAACAAACGCGGTTGAAAGTGTGCAAAACGAATCGGAATAAGGCTTTTAAAAGATTTAAAAAAATCAGGATGCGAATCGGAATTGTTCACAATTTTAACCAAATGGAAATAAGTTGTTAACCGAATGTTAAATTTTGTCCAAATTTTACCCTGTTTGCGATTCGTTTAAATGCAGGTTTTTAAGGATTTATTTATAAAACGAAAATATGATAAGTCTAATTTTGATTAATAAGGAGTTTTATGATGGATTTAATTAAAACAATAGAAGATATGGTGCGCTTTAAGACAATTACCGGGACGGCTGATGAAATAGATAAGTGTTTGGCATATATTGCCAAGAGCTTTGAGAAAACAACGGCAAAGGTTAAAATTGAGCGTTTTGATGATGCAAGTCCGGTTATTTATATTTCCAATAATGATGATATGGTGCAAGATGCGCTTGTTTTAGGACATATTGATGTGGTGGCGGCTAATGATGATATGTTTGAGCCGGTTGTTAAAAATGGTAAAATGTACGGGCGCGGTACTTTGGATATGAAATCTTTTGCGGCGGTGGCGATGAATTCCATGCATTATGTTTTGGAACATAAATTGCCGGTTAAATTCGGTATAATTCTTTCCACGGATGAAGAGCAGGGAAGCAAAAGCACGCACGCATTTATGGCACGTTACCCTAAACTTAATGCTAAAGTTGTTTTGGATAATGATGTCGGCGGGGATATTACCAAAATCATCAATAAATGTAAAAATCCGGTATTCTTAAAACTTATGGCAGAAGGAAAGCCTGCACACGGTTCAACACCGTGGGATGGACTTGATGCCAATGAAATGCTGATGAAAACCATTGCAAATTTGAGAAAGTTCTATCCGTATTTTGATATTAAAAAGGGACAACCTAAAAATACATGGATAGATACCATGCATGTGGCAAAAATGTCCGGTGGTGAGGTTTCAAATATTATCGCTAAACATGCGGAAGCATTATTAGATGTTCGTTTGGTTGAAACATCTTCGGTGAAAGATTTGGAGAAAAATATTAAAGCTTCTTTGGCTGAGGGTGTGACGTACAAAATTGTTTCTTCTTCAACACCGGTGGTGATGGCAGAAGATAATCCGCAAATTATGGCCTATAAAGCGTTTGCGGAACAAATTATGGGGCAAAAAATTGATTTTCAACAAATCGGCGGTGCCACAGATGCACGTTTATTTGCCGAGAAAGGGGCGACGGTTATTATGCATTCCGGAACCGGTGAGGGAATGCATGCAGACGGCGAATATGTCGTTCTTAAAACGGTTGAGGATTTGGCAAAATTGCAAATTGAATATCTGAAAACATTATAAGTTCAAACATAATTTTATGAAAATAATGTTGACACTCTTAAAGCGGTTGTGCTATAGAGAGTCTGCATTATGAATAAGAATATGTGTTTAAATATATATGTTTCACTAATCTAAAATTTTTTAAGAATTATGTTAACAGACGAAAAAGGTGCTCAGATGACACCATTTGAGGAAGCTCTCCTCAACAACTATGACGGCAAAATTGCACTTGTTTTGATTAACGGTGACCGGAATGGTTACTGTGACTTGACGGAGGCTTTTGTCGCTACCCTCTATCGCAAGGTTTGGCAAGATGAGGCAGAAAGTGCTGTTGTTTCCAAGATTATGGCTTGCAGTGATTTTCTGACTGAGAAAGTGGTCGATGCTATCTTTGAAACAGAAGATGAGGCACAGATTGCCGCCTATCTTCACAGTTCGCGCGGGTTTGGCATGGATAGCAAGCATATCATTGAGCTGCTTCAGCTCGGTTTTGAGGAGGAAATTGACTTCTTCTTTAAGCGGAATGCGTCTATCGTGTTGCAAGACGGCTGGTACCTGCCGGTGGTGAACTATTTGAAGGAGAGCGGGCGCTATGCCGCGTTTAAGAACAAGTACATGCCCCGGAAAGAGTTTGGTTCTGTTTTGAGTTGAAAGTATGAAAAAAGACCTTTGATGTTGTATCAAAGGCCTTTTTTTGTGATTATAATTTTTATTCGCTTTCTTCTTCGTCCACGGGGTTTTTGCCTTCTATGACGTATCCCTCGTTAAACCATGTGCCTAAATCTATATCGGCACAACGCTTGGAACAAAAAGGGCGATATTTGGCATTGTCCGTCAGTTTACCGCATATCGGACATTTGTGTACTTTAACAATAGTTGCCGTGGTTGAAGAAGATTTTTCTTCGCTCATCTTACGGCTCCACACGACCGGTACCGCCACAAGTCGGACAAGCTACGGAAAATCGTTCCAATAAAGTCGGGTGTTTCCGGCGACGTAAAACTTCAACATTTCCGGCTTTACTTAAACCGACAACGCGAGCGCCCATAACATCACCGGCGAGTTCTTCGGATAAAGTATCCATAACGTCACGCATAAAGCGATACTCTCCGGAGCCGGCAAAGTCTATTATGATTTTTCCGGCTAAATTGCGTAAGATGATTTGACGGGCAATTTCTACGGCCGCTTCATGATTTAAGGTATCAGTCTGACCGCGGGCAACCATATTGGCGCTATCAACATCTATGGCAACAAAGGCGCGGGTTTCTTCAATATGAACTTCTCCGCCGCAAGGTAATTTAATGGTTTTTTCCATTGCTTTTTGCAACATATCCTGAATACCGTATTCGGCACTCGGATCAGCAACGTAGCGGACTTCACCCGTAAATACGCTTTTAACTTTTTCTTCTAAGTTATGATCGTTGACAATGATGGTCTTTAATGTGTCCTGATGATGACGGATAAGCTCAAACAACGGATTTTCTTTAGCATAAAGCAAGGCCGGTGCGGTGGCAGAGCGAGCTTTTACGCGGATGTTTTCATAAATACCGCGCAAAGTTGTCATTTCATCTAAAACATCATTGATATCGGCATCTGCGGCGGCGGTGCGTACAACCCATCCTTCTTGTTGGGTGCTGACGTTTTGTGTTACCGCTTTGCGCAAAGCTTCGCTTTTTTCTTCATCATTGATTTTTAAGGAAACATCTATGTAGCTGCCAAACGGACGATATACCAAATAGGTGCCGGGAATTTGTACAGCGCGTACCAGTTTGGCGCCTTTGTCGGCATGAGCTTCTTTTTGTACCTGAACAACCACACATTGACCTTCGGTCATATTAACTTCAAGCAAACCTTTTTCCTGTGCGCTCATAAAAGCGTCGGTGGTGTCGCCGATATTAACCATAAAGCCGGTTTTATCTTCCGATAAATTGATTTTCTTGGTAATTCTGCCCAAATAAACATTACCCTCTGCGGCACCGTCTTCATTAAAAATCTCAAATTCACGCAAGTCGCCTTGTTCTAAAGAGGCCAGACAAGCATCCGTTCCTGATTTTTCATAGATAATCGTATCTCTTGTTATCATTTTTTGCTCCTTTGTTCAGGTTCAATCATATAAGCCGGTTTTTAATAAACGCCGACTCCATTTAAAAGGTTTTTGGTTTCATACAGCGGTAAGCCGACAACTCCCGAGTATGAACCGATAATTTTTTTCACATAGCCGGCTAACATGCCCTCAATTTTATAGCCGGCAACACCGTGCCATTCTCCTTGTTTGATGTAATCCGTTATCTCTTGTTCGGTTAAATGTTTCATGGTTATTTTGGTGGTAACGGTTCTTTGGGCGATATGTCCGCTCTTATCTATCAGACACACAGAGGTTATAACGCGGTGGGTTCTGCCGGAGAGCATTTTCATAACATTGGTTTGAGTGGCATCATCCGGTGATTTTTGAATAATTTTCTGACCGACAACAATAATTGTATCTGCACTTAATATATTTTCTCTCGGATGCGTTTCGGCAACGGCTTTGGCTTTGGCGCGCGCAATACGGCGAATATACGGCAAAGGCTTTTCATCTTTTAAGGCGTGCTCATCAATATCCGCGGGGGCAATTTCTTTAGGTGCATACCCGATTTGTTCCAAGAGAGCGCGGCGTTGCGGTGAGCCGGAGGCTAATATAAAGTCTTTTTTTGCCATTTTTGACTTATTTAAGCCTCGTCATCATAAGTTTTTTCCATGCGCTCATGGCGTTCTTGCGCTTCTAAGCAAAGAGTGGCTATCGGACGAGCCATCAAACGGTCAATACCGATTTCTTCTCCGGTTTCTTCGCAGTAGCCGTAAGACCCGTCTTCAATGCGGTCCAAAGCTTCATCAATTTTGACGATTAACTTACGAGCGCGGTCTTTGGTGCGTAAATCAAGAGATTTATCCGTTTCCAAAGATGCGCGGTCAATATCATCCGGCTGGTTTAAGCCGCCTTGGCGTAAATCATCTAAAGTATCACTTGATTGGGCTAAAAGTTCCTTCTTCCAATCAACAAGTTTGCGGCGGAAATATTCCAACTGCATATCGTTCATATATTCTTCTTTTTTAGAAGGTGTGTAATCCGGTGGCAGCGTAACAGAATTTGTCATTATTTTTCTCCTTTGCTGGTGATATTGAGACCGTTCTCAAAGTTATATTNNNNTATATTGCTAACAAGATAACAACAGAAATTCTAACTGCAAGCAAAAAAAGATATTTATTAGCTGAAAATCCAGGTTATGTGGTTGCTGTCTTTTTCAGTGCAGGCGCGAACCGCATCAGAAATGTTTAATCTGATACTCGGC
>DEKL01000001.1 GCA_002353835.1 Alphaproteobacteria bacterium UBA2723 | reverse complement strand
GTTTTTAAACTTTCAGCTCCCGACAGTAACAATTGTTACAGGCCCTAAACACGGGTAAATTAACCGCTTGTCTTTAAATATAATTTTATTTAGAGACAAATCCAGGTGGCGGTTATAATACTAAAAATTTAAAAGTCCAGCAAAAAGTTGGCAAGGTTGGTGATAACTTTGCTGATGTCATAGCTGACACGCGTGAAATTATCGCTTTTCGTAAGGTGTTCTTCATCAGCGTATATCTCACGATTTATCTCTAATTGCAACGTGTATGATTGCTTTCTCGGCTCGCAGTAATTAAAGGTAATGTACGCGCCGGAATAGGGACGGTTTTTGGAAACATAATATTCGCGTTTGCTAAATTCGTTTTCTACAAAGAAACTTATTTTATTGGGACAACTTTGCTCAAACAAATTGCCCAGGCATATATCTATACGAGGGCTTTCGGAAATGATGGAGCAAATCTTTGAAGGCATGGAGTGACAATCCAATACCAAACAGAAACCGAACTTTTCAATGGCGCGTTCGGTTAACTTCTTTAAACGTTTGTGATACTCGTCATAAACTTTTTTGATGCGCTCGGATACTTCCTTATAAGAAATCAAACCGGCGTAAATCGGTTGGCTGTCAGCGGTGACTTTATGGATAATGCCTAAGCCGTACCGCGAACGTTGTTGGTTTAAGCCTAAATCATCTTTCGGGTAATCGTAAAACATATTCGGATCAAGCTCAACCTTGGCGCGGTTAACATCAATAAAGACACGGCTGATGTTTAAGCATAATGCCGGTATTTTGCCATCTTTTATTGCCGGTTCTATGATATCTTTTACGAAAATATCTTCGTTTTTGCGCAAGGTCATCACATCAGGCTGAACCGCTTTTAAAAATTCTTCCGGAAAAATCGTACCGCAATGAGGAACGGATAATATCAACGGATAGTTTAATTCATCCGTGTTATATTCGTCCATTAAATTCAGCTTGCTGTAATCTATTTTGAAATCTATGTTTTTGCTCATAATTTTCTGCTTAACTTACGTTTATGTCACCAATATATACCCTCTTTATACAGTTTAAAAGTTAACTTTTTCATAAAATCAGCAAAAAAAAGCTTGCATTCTCTTTTATTTATGATAAACAGATTGTTACATTTAAGGTCTGTTAGTTTAAAAGTAGAATGCATCCTTGACATGGATGTGGCAGAGGAGCGTTACCTCTACGGACCACCAATTAAAAAGCCCCGCGTTTGTTCGGGGCTTTCATTTTATTATTACGAAGCAAGTTTTGCTTGTTTTAACCTTCTTTTCTTAAATGCAAGATAACACCGGCATAGTTTTTAATGAATGTCCACTCTTTTTCGGAAAGCTCGGTTTTTATATTTTCTTCTTCCTGTTGCAAAACACGGACTTGTTCCAAAATCTCCGAGGGCAGGCGGCGTTCTTCCACTTCGGTATTTAAAAATGAAATGGTTTCTTCCATACGGTTAATCCGGTCATAAACTTCATACATATCAAACATCTTATGAACACGGGAATAAAAGGCTTGCGGCGCCCAGTTCATGCTGTTTAACATTTTTTCCAGATATAAGGTATAATTGTCCGGATTATCCTGATTGATATAGTCTTTCAACTGCGATAAAATTTCCGGTGTTTTGTTCATTTCCTGAACGGTTAGGAGCAAATGAGTAAATTCGGTTTCATCAAAAGTATCTGACACGCGGGTAATGACAAAACGCGGTAAAGTCTTTTCGGCAGCGCGCTTTTCCATCACCAGATTGGAAATGCCGTAGTATAAGAGAAAACTCAATGCCAACGTATATAACGCGGGTTTAAACCACTTCTTTCTTAAGACACGATATAATTTTTTACTTCTGCTGATTTTTTTTACCATAATATTCTCCCGATACGGAACTATCTTAAACGAGTAAAACTATTTTGCAAGTATTAAAATCCGCTTATCTCATAAAATCGCGCAAATTTAAAATAATGCTTGCATTTTACGGGCGGTATGTTACCTTTTGCCCGTCAAAAAACAAGAGGAATCGGTTAAGGGAGGGAAAATCGGTCATTACTGCTATTGACTCGTGTTTTTCTTTGTTTGCCGATTCAAAAACTTATAGAAATTTTTAAGGATATTTATAAATGTCAGATGTTAAAATGAAAATGATGGATGGTAACGAAGCGGCCGCTTCTGTTGCTCACCGCATGAACGAAGTCTGCGTTATTTACCCGATTACCCCGTCTTCTCCGATGGGTGAATGGGCTGATGCTTGGTCTTCCGCTAAGCAGAAAAACCTTTGGGGCGTGGTTCCGTTCGTTCAAGAAATGCAATCTGAAGCCGGTGCTGCCGGTGCTTGCCACGGTTCTTTGCAGGCAGGTGCTTTGACAACAACCTTTACGGCTTCTCAAGGCTTATTGTTGATGATTCCGAATATGTATAAAATTGCCGGTGAACTTTCTCCGTTTGTTATGCATGTTGCGGCTCGTTCACTTGCTTACCATGCTTTGTCTATTTACGGCGACCACTCAGACGTTATGAGCTGTCGTCAGACCGGGTTTGCCATGCTTTGCTCTAATTCCGTGCAGGAAGCTCATGATATGGCTGCTATCGCTCAGACTTCAACTTTACGTTCTCGCGTACCGTTTATGCATTTCTTTGACGGTTTCCGTACTTCTCATGAAATCAAAAAAATTAAGCTCATCTCTGATGATGATTTGCGTGCTATGCTTGAAGGCGTTGACTATAAATTTGCCGCTAAACATGCATTAAAGCCTGAAAAACCGGTTATTCGCGGTACGGCTCAAAATCCGGATGTCTTCTTCCAAGGACGTGAAGCAGCTAATAAATACTATGATGCCGTTGCCGGAATCGTTCAAGAAGAAATGGATAAGTTTGCTAAAATTACCGGCAGACAATATCATATTGTTGATTACACCGGTGCTAAAGATGCCGAAAATGTTATCGTAGTTATGGGCTCCGGCGCTGAAACAGTTGAAGAAGCTATTGAGTATTTAAATGCTCACGGTTCTAAACTCGGCGTATTAAAAGTTCATCTTTATCGTCCGTTCCCGGCTGAAGCTTTGCTTAAGGCTATGCCTGAAACGGTTAAGACGGTTTCTGTTTTGGATAGAACAAAAGAATCCGGCTCTTTGGGTGAACCTTTATACTTAGACGTTGTGGCTGCTTTATCACAAGCTTTTGCTAACGGTAAAATTAAATCTTTACCGAAAATCTATGGCGGTCGTTACGGTCTTTCTTCTAAAGAATTTACACCGGCTATGGCTAAGGCTGTATTTGATAATGCCGTTTCTTCAAAACCGATTAACGGTTTCTCGGTTGGTATTACCGATGATGTTACCCACAAGTCTTTGAGCTATGATGCAACATTTGACGTTGAACCTGATGATGTTGTTCGCGCCGTATTCTTCGGTTTGGGTGCTGACGGTACCGTCGGTGCCAATAAAAACTCTATTAAAATTATTGCCGAAGATGCCGGTAAATACGGACAAGGTTATTTCGTTTATGACAGCCGTAAATCCGGTTCTATGACGACTTCTCACTTGCGTTTCTCCGATAATCCGATCCGTTCGGCTTATTTGATTAACCAGGCAGATTTTGTGGCATGTCACCAATTCCAATTTATGAACAAGGTTGATATTTTACATATCGCTAAACCGGGGGCTACATTCCTCTTGAATGCACCGTATCCGCATGAAGAAGTTTGGGATCACTTACCGATTGAAGTACAGGAACAAATCATTTCCAAGAAATTGAAGTTCTACACCATCAATGCGGTTGAAGTTGCTCGTGCAACCGGTATGGGTGCACGTATTAACACCATCATGCAAGCCTGCTTCTTTGCAATTTCCAACATCTTGCCGAAAGATGAAGCTATTGCTCAGATTAAGGCCGCGATTAAGAAGACCTATTCCAAGAAGGGTGATGCCATTGTTCAAAAGAACTATGCCGCAGTTGATGCTTCTTTGGAACATATGTTTGAGGTTAGCTACCCTGACCATGTTACTTCTAAATTCCACCTGTTGGCACCGGTTCCGGCCGAAGCTCCGAAGTTTGTTCAGGGCTTGACCGCAAAATTGATTGCCGATAAAGGTGACAGCATTACCACTTCCGAATTACAGGAAGTTGTTGACGGTACATGGCCGACCGGTACAACCCAATATGAAAAACGTTGTATCGCAACCGAAATTCCGGTTTGGGATGCCAATACCTGTATTCAATGCGGTAAATGTTCTATCGTTTGCCCGCACGGTGTTATCCGTATGAAAGTAGCTGATGAAGCTGAGCTTGCCAATGCACCGAAGACCTTGAAATTTGCAGACTACAAAGGTAAGGAATTTGCCGGTAAGAAATTTATCTTGCAAATCTCTGCCGAAGACTGCACCGGTTGCGGTTTGTGTACATCCGCTTGTCCGGCTAAGAATAAGGAAAATCCGGAATTGCACGCTATCAATATGGACCACATTGAAAACCATTTGGCAGCCGAAAAAGAAAACTGGAAGTTCTTTGAAACTTTGCCGTATGTAAAACGTACCGAAGTTGTTAAGAACTTGCCGAAAACAACGCAAATGATTAAGCCGTTGTTTGAATTTTCCGGTGCTTGTGCCGGTTGCGGTGAAACACCTTATATTAAGTTGTTAACTCAGCTCTTTGGTGACAGAATGGTTGTTGCCAACGCAACAGGTTGTTCTTCCATTTACTCCGGTAACTTGCCGACAACCCCTTACTGTAAAGATGAAAAGGGACATGGTCCGGCTTGGTCTAACTCTTTGTTTGAAGATAATGCGGAATTCGGTTTGGGTATGCGCATTTCTATTGACCAAAGTGAAGTTAAGGCTAAATATCTATTGGAAAATATGAAGAGTGAACTCGGCGATATTGCTGATAAAATCTTATCTAACCCGCAATCAACAGATGTTGAAATTGATGCTCAGCGCGACAATGTTGAGGCTTTACGCAAGAAGTTGGCAACAATGAACAGCGAAGAAGCTAAATTACTCAACGAATGTGCTGATTACCTCATCAAGAAATCCGTTTGGGTTATCGGTGGTGACGGTTGGGCATACGATATCGGCTTTGGTGGTTTAGACCATGCGATTGCTTCCGGTCGTAATGTTAATATCTTGGTGGTTGATACCGGCGTTTATTCCAATACCGGCGGTCAACAGTCTAAGGCTACCCCGATGGGCGCATCTGCTAAATTTGCTACTGCCGGTAAAGAATTACCGAAGAAAGATTTGGCTATGATTGCGATGTCTTACGGTAATGTTTATGTGGCACAAGTTGCTATGGGTGCTAATGACAGCCAAGTTATCAAAGCGATGAACGAAGCTGAAGCTTATGACGGTCCGTCTCTGATTATCGCATATTCTCACTGTATCAACCAAGGCCTTAACATGGCTGAAGGTTTGAACCACCAGAAAGATGCGGTTGAGACCGGTTCTTGGCCGTTGTATCGCTATAATCCGGAAAACATCAAGGCCGGTAAAGCACCGTTGATGTTGGATTCTAAGGCTCCTTCTAAACCGCTTTCCGACTATATGGCTTCGGAAACACGTTTCCAGGTTGTCAATAAGATGAATCCGGAACGCTACAATACTTTGCTCAATAAGGCACAGGAAGGTGTGGCTGAGAAGCGCGCGTTGCTGGAGCATATGAGTCAGTATGTTGTGGTGGAAGGCGAACAGGCTTCTAAAGCTGTTTAAGGGGCGTGCTAAAATACTGTCAAATCGTTGAATGGAAGCCTGTCCCTAAATGCTCACGTACCTCTTATGTACGCTCCGCTTTAGGGCAGGACATTCAGCGATAGCACAGCATTTTATCCCACCCATTGCAAAAAGCGCTCTCTAAAAAGGGCGCTTTTTCGGTTTTAAAAAAGAGGAATTTTGTTTATGAAATTTTAAAAGGTTCCAACATACATTATCAGCTATGAAAGGTAAAATATGAGTTTTTTAAGGAAATCATCAGCGGATAATCCTTTGACACAGGAAGAGGTTAAGGCTTTTGCGGAGAAACACCCGCAAGAGATGTTTTGGGTGCAGAAAATTGATATTCCGGTTAAATTAACGAAAACAGCACAAAAAACGGTGGTTGATACCGAGGTGGTGGCGCGTGACGGACGAAAAATTCATGAAACCTCCCATGTTGCCGATATCGGTTATGGAATAGATACGCGCTATTGTGTTGACGGCTCACTTGACCAATACGCGAAAAGACCGCAGAAAGTCAAAAAATCTTATACCATTGATGACGGGCGTTCGTTTGCGGAAATGAATCCTGCAGAAACGGTTGATGCGCATACCGACGGGGATGATATCCGTAAAGCGTTTGTTGCCGAGAATGATATGTATTTGGCGACCACTTGGGGCTCTGTGCAGTTTGTGGCCAGAGGCGGTATCGTGACCTTTTTAGGAACAGAGGCTATCGGCAATAATAATCCGTGTGATATGGTGTTGCATACGGATTTGGGTAACGGCAATGTGGTGCTGACAAAATATGCCTCGGCAATTAAGCGGGATATGTTAAAAAAGAATTTGCCGATTTCCAACGGGGCCGATAAATTCTTAAAAATTGCGCAAACCGAAGATATGAAACGTATCTTAAAACGTGACCGGAAAAATGTTTCAACCTCTATGCGGGTCGGGCTTTGTATGTTGCAGATTAAATTAAGGCTCGCCGAATGGCGCGATAAAACATTTGCATTGCTTTCCGCCAGACGGATTGAAAAGAAAATTGCCAAGCGCCAAAAAATCCAGGTTAAGCATAAAATAGGGCAAGAACGATAAAGTGCTGCCCGCACGGGGTGCCTTGAGCACGCCGTCTAGCGCTTTTTGCTGTTGTTTGGCGGGGTAGGTGTTTCATCCGGCAAGAAATAATTTATCACTTTTTTCCCGACACTGAATGAAGAAATAAAGTCACGCGCTCTTTTGGCATCTTGTGCCATTCTTTTCTTTACGGCTTCTTTGGTGGTGCGAATAACACCTGTGGCTTTCGGGGCTAACTTCTTGGTCTTATCGCTTACCCATTTTTTAGCGTTGGAATAGCGGGTTCTGAATTCTTGATATATCCCTTGGCGCGGTGCTGTTGCAGAAACGTTGGTTTTGGTTTTCTTTTTCTTGTTCTCGGGGCGTGGTTTGGCAAAGGGATTAGGTATATATTTGCCGACACGTTCGCCGATTTTTAAGGAAGATAGATATTCACGGGCTTTTTTAGCATCTTCTTTTAACCACTGTTCGACAACTTCTTTGCCATGAGCGGCTTTGGTGTATAATACTTCCATGGCGCGCGGTGCCCATTGTGCGGTTTTCATGCTTCCCCATTTAATTGTACCGGCGATATTGTCTTTATATTTTGACATGGTGTCTGCCGGAGCGTTCATAAGCCGTTTGGCTTCCTCTTTAACGGCATCCGAAAAACCGGCAAAGACATCTTTTTCAAACTTATTGTAAAATGTTTCGTTGATTTTGCCGTAATTTTTCGTATCATAAATATTGTACAGACCGATATTCTTTCTTAACTTATCGGCTTCGGTTTCGCTCATATTTTCTCTTTTTATTTTAGCGGCAGTGGCAAACAAAACCGGTGCCGTCGGCTGGATGGCACAACTGTTATCCTGCAGGTTATAGCGATATTTGTTATCGCTTTTAACCAGTTTTAACTTACTTAAATCAGTCTTGCTGTTACCGGCCTTTAAATGTTTTTCTATGGCGGCGATATTTTTAGGGTTGGCAATATCCGTATTTTTTTGCCATAAAGCGATAATATCTTCCGTATTCATACCGGCGGCTTTTAGGCGAAATACGGCATTTTGCATATCCGCGGACATGATGTTTATGCCCACGCTTTGTAACTTAAATCCCTCGGTGATATCATCTTTGTTTAAGCCTAATTTTTTATAGTCAATAACGTAAGAATAGGAATCTTCCGGAACGTAAACGGTGGCATCATGAACAACATCATTATAAGCAGCTTCCGGATTAGCGGAGGCAATCGGTTTACCGTTATCATCATAAATGGAAGATTTGCAGTGCGAATACCAGTGTTTGTTTGATGTATCGGCAATATTTTCGGTGGTTCGCTTTGTCCAACTTTGTGCGGCGGGCGGATAATAGGTTAAGACATATTTTCCGGCAACATCTTCAGGGGATAATTTATTGTCGTTGGCTTTTAATTGTTGGAATTTTTTATCTTCTGACCAGTGCGCTAACATTGCCGGTTGCGGGAGAAAGGGTTTCTCACCGTTTTCAGCTAAAATTTGTTCGGTTTTTAACTCGCCTTTGTAATCAGACATGACGGCATTAACCAGTAATGTTGTTGATTCTCTTATAATAAGCGGGCTGTCTTGGGTGGGAACATAGTCATTGATGACATTTGAAACAACCGTGGTAAC
>DEKL01000031.1:13127-15849 GCA_002353835.1 Alphaproteobacteria bacterium UBA2723 | reverse complement strand
CAATACTGATATTCTTTCTTTTTATATAAAGAGTAGGTCAGGTAGCCGTCACGAGCGGCATAGAGCATCTCTTCATAATGGCGAACGGCATAATTTTGTTTAACCAGTTCATTTTTCAGCCTTAAATTGCGCCGCATAATCCAAATTGCAAGTATCGGAAAAATGATGGAAAGCGGTAGCCATATATAAAGAATTGTCGTAATTGTTTCTATGCTCATGCCTTTTCTTTCAAAAGCTTTAAAATTAGGGTTGTTTGTTTTTTAATTATGCTATATAAACCTTTTTAAGATATTTGTCAGTTGATAGCAAACTAAAAATTGAAAGAGTGAACAAGGTTATGTATACATTGGTTTTTGATACAACTGCCGGCGGAACGGTCATCGGTCTTTATAAAGATAGAGAAAGAATCGTCAAAGTTGAAAAGATGATGGAATTCGGGCAGGCGGAGGAATTGGCACTTGATACGGCTGATATTCTTGAAAAAAATAAACTTTCTTTTCAGGATATCGGGCTGTTGGGTGTTTGCACCGGACCGGGGTCTTTTACCGGTGTGCGTTCAGGGTTGGCTTTTGCCAGAGGGCTGTCGCTCGGTGCTCCAAAACTTAATATAACCGGTGTTTCGGCTTTTGAGGTTTATGCCAAAATGCTTAAAGAAACTGACAGAGCTTTTTATAATGCGGTGGTGATAGAAACAAAGCGGGAAGACTTTTATTTTCAGCTGTTTGATGAAAATTTAAGAAAATTAACGGAGCCTTTGGCATTAACGCGTGAGGAAATCGTGCAAAAGTTAAAGAATCGGCAGACCAGTTTTATCGGTGACGGGGTAGAAAGGTTGCTTTCCGTTTCTTTAGGTTTGCAAATTAAACAGGTTGAATTGTCCGAAATTATGGATGTTGATGCGCTTTTTGCTGTAACTTATCAAAAATATTTGGATAAAACACTTGATTTTCCAAAACCACTGTATATAAGAGGGGCAGACGCTTGTGTAAAATGATGAGAAAAATATAGCGTCGTTATAAATTTGATGCTATGAGTATCCATAGTTAATTTTAGTTTTTATGAAAGAGGTATATCGTGACTAGATCCGAATTGATAGAAAATATTGCAAAGAAAAATCCTAATCTCTTGATTTCTGAGATTGAGCGGATTGTTAATGTTATTTTTGCCAGTATCACAACGGCTCTTGCTAAGGGTGATCGTGTTGAGTTCAGGGGTTTCGGCGTGTTCTCAATCCATAAGCGCGCACCGCGAATCGCACAAAATCCGAGAACGGGTGATAAGGTTAAAATCGGTAACCGCAATATCGTACATTTTAAGGTCGGTAAGGAATTACACGAAAAACTTAATGAAAATTAGGTCGGTTTAATTTATTTTTTTAGGAGACGGATATGTGGTGGCTTTTAAAAACCTTGATAGCGTTTCTGTTAATGATATTCTTTGTGGTCTTTTTGGTACAAAATAACGAAATTGTGCCGCTTTGGCCGTTAACAAATATGGATTGGTTTCCGGTGGAAAAGGTCGGTACCAGCGTTGTTTACTTTGTTCTGTTTTGCTTGGGCTATTTTGCCGGAAGATTTTCCGCATGGTCTGCCTATGCACCTATCAGAACAATGCTTCGTAAGCAGAAAAAAGAAAATAAAGCGCTTTCCAAAGAACATGAAAAGTTAAATCATGAACATGAAAAGCTTAATCAGCAATATACGACTCTGCAGGAAGAAAATGAAAAAGCCGAGAAAGCTCATCGTTTTTCCTTAAATAAAAAAATTAAAGGATGGTTTTCTAAGCCGTCTGTTGAAGAATAAGACATAAACGAGGTATTTTATGAATTGGCTTACGGATATTGTCAGACCAAAAATAAAAAAAACGACTCCGAAAGAAATTTCTGATGATTTGTGGGTAAAGTGTCCGGAATGCGGGCAAATGCTTTTCTCTAAAGAGTTGAAGCAGTCTTTGTATGTTTGTACGAAGTGCGGCTATCATTTAAGACTCTATATTGATAAGCGTTTGAAGATGCTGTTTGATGACGGCTATTATTCCGTGATGATTTTGCCGAACGTTAAGGAAGATCCGCTTAAGTTTAAGGATACGCAGCGCTATGTGGACCGCTTAAAGGTTTATCGTAAAAAAACGGGTAATCACGATGCGGTTAAGGTTGGTATCGGCAAAGTTGCCGGTATTGAAACCGTTGTCGCGGCTATGGATTTCTCTTTTATGGGCGGTTCAATGGGTACGGCTGTCGGCGAAGCTATCGTTACGGCGGCAGAATATGCCTATGATAATAATTGCCCGCTGATTATTGCCAGTGCATCCGGTGGTGCTCGTATGCAGGAAGGTATGCTTTCTTTAATGCAAATGGCACGTACCACGGCGGCAGTTAACCGCTTGAAGGAAAAGGGACTTCCTTATATTTCCATCTTTACAGACCCGACTACCGGCGGTGTTTCAGCTTCTTTTGCCATGATAGGTGATGTCCATATCGCGGAAAAAGGTGCGCTTATCGGGTTTGCCGGAAAGCGTGTTATTGAGCAGACTATTCGTGAGAAATTGCCGGAAGGTTTCCAAACTGCGGAATATCTCAAAGAACACGGTATGATTGATATTGTGGTGGAACGTAAGGACCTAAAGGCTACGGTGGATAAAGTTCTCTCTATGCTCATGTCCAATTTTAAAAAGGAAAATTTGAGCGCCTAATCGTAAATGGAAGCCTCACGTCGTCGCGTCG
>DEKL01000031.1:12498-13067 GCA_002353835.1 Alphaproteobacteria bacterium UBA2723 | reverse complement strand
TGCCACAGGACATTTACTTCTATTCATCTCAAATTTTCTCTTTTTAATATGAGCGCCTAATCGTAAATGTAAACATAAAAAATACCTGATATTGCGTTTGGCAATGTCAGGTATTTCTTTGCAGGGTGATTAGAGGACGATACTGGTTCCGGTGACGGAGCAATCGTACAGTAAATAGCTCTTGTCAAGCTTTTTTACGAAACAATGCAGTTCGCCTACTGCCAAGCAATTATGCATGTAGTAATGCTTGGCATTTTCTTCACCGAAGCTGTCTTTTTTGAAACAGTTTGTTACTGTGTCATAGCCTAGCCGGTAATCACATTCCGGTAAGCGACCAAATACAAATAGGTCATCTTCGCCGAGATTTGAAAACTCGTCTTTGAAACGATTGAGGTCTGTAACGTAGCCGATGGTCATGTCTTCCCAATCTTTTCCGGGGCGAGCCTTTGTAACGGCAATCTTGGGAATGTTGTTCCCGTTAAACATCGCTACAAGCTTAATTTGGCGCTCACTGTCAATTTCGTGCAGCTTGCGCAAAAATTCGTCTTTTTTCATTTTCTAAAAATTTT
>DEKL01000031.1:0-12435 GCA_002353835.1 Alphaproteobacteria bacterium UBA2723 | reverse complement strand
TCATATTTTCTGCAATACGTCAACTTCTTTTTTGTCTAATTTTGCTAGAATAAATTTTTATGCAAAAAAAGTTTGAACAAAAAAAATTATCCCTCGTTATATTAGGTGTTGAAATTAAATTTTCTTCGTTTATTAAATTTTATATGAGGTGAAAAAATGAAAAAGTTAATTGTCTGTTTGGTGGCTGTATTTGCTTTTTGTTCGGCGGCAAGAGCCGAAGCCATTGTTGTAATTGATTCGTATGGTAATGTTATCAGACAAATGTATACAAGTCCGTCAACATATGTTGAGCAACCAACGGTTGTTACAACAGCACCCATGCAGACTGTAACGGTTGTGCGCGAATCTCCGGTTATTCAAAACAGTTATTACTACGATAGCAGGGCAACAAATGCCGCATGGGCAGCCGGTATAACAACGGCAGTTGTCGGCGGTCTGCTTATTGATGGTTTCAGACATCATCATCACCACGGTGGACACCATCACGGCGGTGGACATCATCATGGCGGACATCATCACAGATAGAGGTAATTTATGAGAGTAGTTGTTGGTGTAATCTTTTTTCTGTTAAGCCTAATTGAGCTTCCGTCAGCTTATGCCAACAGCTACCTTGAAATGATTACGACAGCGCCGGTCAGCCAAGAAATTGATGCTGTCGTTACTGAAGATAAAACATCTGCCGAACCGCTTAATTGGTGGTATGATTCACGTATTGTAACGTCTTCTCCAGTTGTTGTTTCTCATTACCCTAAATATTATGCGTGGGCGCGTTCTCAAGCGTTTGGTGATTTTTATGATGAAAGCCATGAACAAATCCAAAACTTAA
The DNA here is from genome assembly GCA_002353835.1 of Alphaproteobacteria bacterium UBA2723. Classification (GTDB taxonomy): domain Bacteria; phylum Pseudomonadota; class Alphaproteobacteria; order RF32; family CAG-239; genus CAG-267. The sequence continues at coordinate 11,609 of DEKL01000031.1, read as the reverse complement.
TCTATGCGATTGAGGGCGGTCTCCTCGGTTGGGGACTTTATGAACTCTATAAATATTAAGCATAAAACAGTTTATAGGTGCTGTTTTTTTGTTTTATTTGGGCAATTATGGTAAACGGTTCTTGACTTCAAGCTTTTTAATTCCTAAATGTAAAACAGATGGATTTTTTATACAGAGGGTTATGATGGACGCCAAAGATAATAAAATTGATGAAGATGAACCGCTAGATTTAAACGAAGAAGAAACTTCCGAAGAATCTGCCGAGGAAATTTCTGATGAAGTTGCAGCCGAAGATAGTAAACTTGAACAAGATTTTGCAAAACTTAAAGATGATTATATCCGCCTTTATGCCGAAATGGATAATATGAAAAAACGTACACAGGCGGAAAATGAAAAGACCATAAAATTTGCGATTTCTTCGTTTGCTAAAGAGTTGCTCGGTGTTGCAGATAATTTAGAGCGCGCTATTGCCGCTATGTCCGAAAATAAGGACTCCTGCAAAGATTTGCTTAAAGGTGTGGAATTAACCCAAAACGAACTGACAAAAGTTTTTGAAAAGTTTGGTATTAAACGCTTTAATCATATCGGTGAAAAGTTTGACCCGAATTTTGAACGCGTTGTTCAGGAAATTGATAGTCCGGATGCCGAATCGGGTACCATCTTATCCGAACTGCAGGCAGGGTATACCATACATGAGCGTATTCTTCGCGAAGCAATGGTTATTGTTGCAAAATAAAGTTTTTATTGTGTGGGCTTTGCATAAACGCCCTCATTATTGTGTCGGCGTTCGCTTATGTACTATTCTTTGTACACTGCGCTCACGGCGGCACTTCAAGCAGGGCATTTCTTCAAAGCCATTGCAAAAACTCTCCTCAAAGGAGAGTTTTTATGTTAAATGCGCTTGTGCGATAAAGCATTTTTACCGTATTGTTTGTAACAAAGAGTTTTAAATGTAAAAAATGCTTTTTAAAACGTAGAATTTGTAAAAATAAGGTTTGAAAAATAAGATTTTATGGGCTAACTTCGTACCTATGAAAAAGTTAGACAGATATATTATAAAACAGATTTTAATCGGTTTCTTGCTGGTTGCCCTTTCGTTGATGTCCATGCTTTGGCTGACACAATCGCTAAAGTTTGTAGAAATGGTTACGGATAAAGGGTTGCCGGTCTATCTGTTTGTGGAGATGACTTCCCTTTTAATGCCGCGTGTGTTTAGTATCTTGTCGCCAATTGCTCTTTTTGTTGCCGTTATGTTTGTTTATAATCGGCTGATTATGGATAGCGAATTGGTGGTGATGAAGGCTGTCGGTATCAGTTCGTTTGTTATTGCCAGAGCCGCCTTGTTTATGGGGATTATTTTGGCACTTTTTAATGTTTTTGTGATGAATTGGGCTATTCCTGCCGCAGAAAACAGATTTCGTGATTTGGAATTTGAAGTTAAAAACAGTTTTACCAAAATGATGTTGCGAGAGGGTGCTTTTACAACATTTAAGGATACCACAACGGTTTTTGTTGATAAGTTTCTTGATGAAAGTACGGTTCAAGGTATTCTTGTCAGCGACTATAAGAAACCACAGGAAAAGGTTGTTACCGTTGCCGAGCGCGGTAAATTGGAATACACAAATGAGGGTCCGAAAATCTTATTGGAAAAAGGAACGCGTCAGGTTATGAATAAACAGACCGGACAATTCTCTTCCATGACGTTTGATGATTATGTGGTGGATTTCGGGGATATCAGTGTCGCTAAGAAAAAAGACAAAGGTGTGCGTGAGAGAAGCATACCGGAGTTGTTTGCCGAGGCTAAAAATCCGGAGACATCAGCAAAAGATGCCCGTGCTTTTAAGGCTGAAGCACACAGACGTATTTTAGCGCCGTTTTTTAATTTGATTTTTGCGTTGCTTGCCTGCACCGGTCTTTTGATTGCTAATTTTAATCGGCGCGGACAGGGAAAAGTTATCATGATTTCCATCTTGGCAATGATTGCCGTGCAGATTGCCGATATGGTTTTTACGAATATGGCTCGCAAATATGAGTGGATTATTTTTTTAATGTATGCTAACTGTTTCTTATCGTTGATTATAACCGGCGGTTTGTTAATTAAAACACCGGTCTTTAGAAAGAAACACAAAAGGGAGACTTTAAATGAAGCGTAGTCTTTATCTTGCCGCGGTGGCAGTGTTGTTTGGGGCAATTAGTGCAGAGGCGGCAAATGAGCCTTATGCCGGAGCAATTGTGCGCAAAGATAATGCCATAACACCAAAGGCAGATTTTCGTCCGGGGAATATGACGGATATTATGCCGTCTCTTAACGATAAAAAGAAAAAAAATGAGGAAAAGCAGGAAGTTTATTTTTCTGCTGATGAGTTGGAAACAGATGAAGATAACGAAATAATAAAAGCCAATGGTAATGTTGAGGTTATTCGCGGTAAGATGACGTTAGTTTCCGATACTTTGTGGTATGATCAAAAAAATGATAAAGTTGTGGCAGAAGGTAATGTTGTGGTTAAAGACGTGGACGGCAGTGTTCTTTATACCGATAGTATTACGTTAACCGATAAGATGAATCGTGCGGATGTTAATAAAGTTAAAGTTATTATGCGTGACGAATCCAGAATTTGGGCAGACACTTTTACCAAAAAGCCGAACAGCAATAAGCAAATGCGCCATGCTTCATATACAGCGTGCGATATGTGTGAGGGTAAATCTCCGTTATGGCAGGTTGATGCGCGCAAGGTAAATTATGATGCCAAGGGGCAGAATATCAATTACAATGATGCAGTTTTAAGAATTAAGGATGTTCCGGTTTTCTATACGCCGTTTTTAAGCCATCCGGCACCGGAAGTAAAACGTCGTTCCGGCTTGTTGATGTCTTCATTTGGTACTTCTTCTTATTTGGGACGATATATTCAGCCGGTTTATTTTTGGGATATTTCAGACCAGACAGACCTTATTTTGTCTCCGTATTTTACGTCTGACAGAGATGTTGTGTTAAACGGTCAATATCGGCATTATTTTTATAAAGGAGAAATCAATGCCGAAGGTTCGTTCTTAAAAGATGACGGGCATTATAAAAACAAAAAGTATCAGAAATATAAACGTCCGGGACATAGAGGTAATTTATTCCTAGAGGGGCGGTATGAAATCAATGATTATTGGGTCAGCCATTTAGATATTAACTATGCTTCTGATGTTTTTTACTTGAAAGACATGGGAATCGGTACCGAAGATGATGCATGGTTGACTTCCAAAATTGCATTTGAACGTTTTGAAGGGCGGGATTACGCAACCATAGAAGGATATTATTACAGATTAAACAGTTTGCAATTGAAGAGACTTTATGATAAAGAAGGCAAGGAGGTTCCGCTTGTAGCACCGTATATGGAATATGAGCATATTTCGGATCCGGATAAATACGGTTCATATTTTAAGACAAATATAAGTGAAGCTTCCGTTTATCGTGATGATGATGAGTTAAAAAATGCTCATCGTGCCACGATGATAAATTCCTGGGAATTGCCTTATGTCAGCAACTATGGTGAACAATATAAGTTTGTTGCTTCCGTAAAATCTGATATGTATTACATTGATGATTACAGATATAAGCCGAATTCAACTTTTGACGGTAATTTGGCGCGTGTTTTCCCGCAGGTCGGTGTTGAATGGCGTTTACCGTTTGTGCGGGCAACAGAAGATACCAGACAAATCCTAGAACCGGTTGTTGTGGCAGCATTTGCACCGGATCAGGAAAATCATAAATATAAAATTCCGAATTCGGATAGTGTTGATGTAGAATTTGATGATGCCAATATTTTAAGTTTGGACAGATATGCCGGTTATGACCGTAATGATACGGGCAGTCGTGTCAGCTATGGTTTTAACTGGAATTCTTACGGTAATATTATGGGGCATACGTCAGCTTTTATCGCGCAAACATATAAATTGTCTTCCGACAGTACATTTATGGATGCCATGGATGAAGAGGACAGATTTTCCGATTATGTCGGTCGTATTTATGCCTCGCCGAATAAATATTTGGATTTGAACTATCGTTTCCGTTTAGATAAAGATAATTATGAGTTGCGTTACAGTGAATTAGGTGCGCAAGTCGGTGCAGATATTTTGAAGTTTTATACTTCATATATTTACTTGGAACCGAACCAAAATTCTTATTATAAGACGAAAGAAAGAAAAGAAGTTTATTTCAGAGTTTCTTCTAAGTTGACGAAGAATTGGTCGGTTAATGTGTATGACCGTATTGATTTATCTGATGACGACAGCGGGCAAATTGAAAACGGCGGACAGGTAGTTTATGAAGATGAATGTTTGCAGTTAGCTTTTACGGCAAAGAAACGTTATTATGATGATCCGTCATTTGATGACGATTATGAATTTGGTGTTTCGTTTTTCTTAAAGACTTTGGGCGGTTTCGGCTCTAAATAACAGGGAGATTTTAAGATGAGAAAATTAGGAATATTTTTGGGTCTGATTACAGTTTTGACAGCTTATACGACAGCGGTTTCTGCGGTTGATGTGTCTGAGGTGGACAGAGAAATCAGAAGTGCTGCTTCAAAATCCATTATGTTTAAGCGTGGTAATTCCGATGCACCACAGGCTGAAGCGAAAGCAGAACAGAAAGAGCCGACAAAGCCGACACAACCAATGTTTCGTCCGTATAATTTGTTCGGTACAGGTTACAAAATCGCGGCAACCATTAACGGTGAAATGGTTTCCAACAAAGATTTGCAACAGCGCGCTAATTTATTTGCTTTAACAACAGGTATTCAGATTAACAACAAAAACAGAAATATGGTTGCCAACAAAGTTTTGCAAAATACGGTGGATGAGAAGGTCAAAATTCAAGAGGCGGCAAAGCAAAATATTCGTGTTACCGATGAGGAAATTAAAGAAGCATATCACAATTTTGAGCGTTCAAACGGTATTCCTGCCGGAAAATTCCAAAGTGTGTTAAGGCAATATCAAGTCAGCCAAAAGGTCTTTTTGCAACAGATTAAGGCCAATTTGTTGTGGAATAAGTTAGTCGGTCGTCGTTTAGCACAAAATGTTGATGTTTCGGTTAAAGAGGTGGAAGATGAGTTTGCCCATATCAAAAAAGATATGGATACGCCTAAGTATATGGTTTCTGAAATCGTCATTAAGAAGAAGGATGCCGAGCATATTGATGAATTGGTGGAAATCTTAAGAAATGATAAGCGCTTTGAATTATATGCGGCACAATTTTCTCAGTCTGCCAGCGCACCTTCGGGCGGTAAACTCGGCTGGGTTGCACCGGGGCAGTTGGCGGCACCGCTTGACAGTGCTATCAGAAAATTAAAAACAGGGCAGGTTTCTAATGCTATTCCTTATCGTTCTGACTATTATATCTTTAAGATGGATAAAATTTATAATCCGCTTAAGGATAAACAGGAAATGCCAAGCGAAGAAGAAGTACGCAATTTCATCAAAGGTCGTAAGATGGATGAATTGGCAAATAAGTACATCCGTGATTTGAGAAACCGTGCCGTGGTTGAAAAGAAATTCTAGGAAATATTCATGCGCGAAGCCGAGCTTTTAACAACTAAGGATTTTGTTGATAAATATGAGCTGATGGCTAAAAAGGCATTGGGGCAAAATTTCTTATTAGATGCCAATATTACCGATAAAATTATGCGGCTTTCTCTGGCGGCACAAAATATTGCGGATTTTTCCCATGAAACAGCCGTGGAAATCGGTCCCGGACCGGGTGGTTTGACTCAGGCTGTTTTACGGCAGAATCCTAAAGAATTGACCGTGGTGGAAATGGATGAGCGGTGCTTAAAAATTTTAGAGGAAATTAAAAATTTTTATCCGCAATTAAATATCATTAGCGGTGATGCGCTTAAATATGATTGGCAAAAAAAATATGAAACATGCGGACGGTTTCATATCATCAGCAATTTACCTTATAATATCTCGGTGGTATTATTGACCGGTTGGCTTAAACAAATTGATTGTTTTAAGAGTTTGACGCTGATGTTCCAAAAAGAAGTCGGAGACAGGATTTTGGCGGTACCGGGAACGAAAGATTATGGTAGAATATCCGTTATTTCACAGTTGCAATGTGAGGTTAAAAAACTGTTTGATTTGCCACCGACCTGTTTTGTGCCGGCACCAAAAATTTGGTCTTCGGTTTTATTGTTTTTACCTAAAGAAAAAAGTATTGAGCCGGCAATATTGGAAAAGGTTGAAAAGCTGACAGCCATGGCGTTCGGACAACGACGTAAAATGATACGACAAAGCTTAAAAACTGTTCCCAATTTGCAACAACATCTGGATGAGCTGGGGATAGAAGCCACGCTCAGGGCAGAAAATTTAACGCCCGAAGATTATTTGCACATAGCCGAAAGGTTAGTTTGAGTTCTTAAAAAGCGATATTATTTCTTCTCTTGGTTTTAATCATTTAAGATAGGAGAAGAATATGACAGAAGGTGTAAGATTTCCGACTTTAGCATTTATTACCGGTGGGGCAGGGCAAGCTAACGACGGTATTCCGCCGCAACCGTTTGAAACTTTTTGCTATGATTCTGCTTTGTTGCAGGCAAAAATAGAAAATTTTAACGTTGTTCCTTATACATCCGTTTTACCGAAAGAAATTTACGGACATATTGTGCCGGTTGATAAAGTGGTTAAGGATTTCAAACATGGTGCAGTTTTGGAAGTTATTATGGCCGGTAACGGTGCTAAACGCGAAGAACATAAAGCTATTGCCACCGGTGTCGGTATCTGTTGGGGAAAAGATAAAAAAGGCGAACTTATCGGCGGTTGGGCAGCAGAATATGTAGAGTATTTTGATACCCATATTGATGATGCCATTGCTAAAGGTCATGCCGAAATGTGGCTTAATAAATCACTTAATCACGAGTTGGAAATAAGAGGGGTTGAAAAGCATAGCGAATTTCAACTGTTTCATAATTATTTGAATATTGAGCAAAATTTCGGTTATTGCTTAACCTGCTTGGGCTTCTTAAACTTTGAGCATGCACCGGCTGTTGAAATATAATCCGTTAGGAAAAGAATATGTCAAAACAGAAAAATAATCAGGAAAGCCCCCTAAAAACGGCGGTCAACTCGGGGTTTTGGCTTTGGCCGGCGTGGTTGTCAGCTCTATGATCGGTGGCGGTATATACAGTTTGCCGCAAAATATGGCGGAAGGCGCTTCGGTGGGCGCCGTAATTTTAGCGTGGTTGATTACCGGTATCGGTGTATATTTTATTGCCAATACGTTTCGCATACTTTCTGAAGTTAAGCCCGATTTGACCGCGGGTATTTATATGTATAGCCGCGCCGGTTTCGGACCTTATGTCGGGTTTACAATCGGGTGGTCATATTGGCTGTGTCAGATATGCGGAAATGTCGGTTATGCCGTGATTACCATGGATGCATTAAATTACTTTTTTCCGCCGTATTTCAGCGGAGGTAATAATCTTTATTCCATCATCGGCGGTTCGCTGTTGATATGGGGATTTAATGCGTTGGTATTAAGGGGTATTCAGCAGGCGACCATCATCAACCTTATCGGTACGATAACTAAAATTGTGCCGTTATTGCTGTTTATTTTAATCACACTTGTTTTCTTTCACCTTGATAAATTTGACTTTGATTTTTGGGGAGAAAAGAGTAGCACGTTAGGCAGCCTAACCACACAAATTAAAGGCACGATGCTTGTCACGTTATGGGCATTTATCGGTATTGAGGGGGCGGTGGTCATGTCTAAGCACGCCAAAAGTCCGCAAGATGTCGGTAAGGCAACATTATTGGGATTTATCGGCTGTCTGTTGATTTATCTTTTGCTTTCGGTTTTACCATACGGTTTGATGAGCCAAGCAGAATTGGCTAAACTTCCTAATCCGTCAACGGCGGCAGTTTTGGAAGCTGTGGTTGGTAAATGGGGCGCATGGCTGATGAATATCGGTTTATTGATTTCGGTTCTAACCAGTTGGTTGGCATGGACTATGGTTACGGCGCAAATTCCGCAAGCAGCGGCCGAAAACGGTACATTTCCGAAAGAATTTGCCAAAGAAAATGAGGCACATGCTCCGTCTGTTTCGCTTTATGTGACAAGCGGATTTATGCAACTTTTTATGTTGATGGTGTATTTTTCCGGTAATGCATGGAATACGATGCTCAGCATTACAAGTGTGATGGTGTTGCCGGCATATTTTGCCAGTGCCATGTATTTATGGAAACTTTGCGAAGACCATGAATACCCGATGCAATTTTACATCAGACGCTCAACGGCTTTAATATCGGCGATTATGGCGGCGATATATGCCTTATGGCTGATTTATGCTGCCGGCTTGAATTATCTCTTAATGGCGCTCATATTTATGGCGGTCGGTATTCCTGTTTTCTGGTATGCCAGACATCAAAGTGAGCCTAATAAACCGGCGTTTGGTGCCGGTGAAAGATTTGCTGCGGGGATTTTGATAGTAGCGGCTTTGTTTGCCATTTATGCCATGTGGCGCGGAATTGTCTGAAATTTATTGTCACGAATACAAAAATGCTCCGAATCGTCCTCGGAGCATTTTTCTTTTAAGTGCAACCTTTTATATTTTATACATTTAATGCCTTACGATAGGTTTCCAATAAGAATTCCTGTTCATCACGGTCTGCTTGGTTCATTTTTCTTAATTTAATGATTGCTTTCATAATTTTTACATCAAATCCGACACCTTTGGCTTCTGCAAAAATATCACGAATATCGGATTGAATACCCTTTTTTTCTTCTTCCAAACGTTCAATACGTTCAATTAAAGAAGTTAATCTGGTGCTGTCTATACCGCCAACCTCTGTTTCTGCCATAATTTTTCTCCCAATATTGTTTTAGAATCTACGAGAACGGAATCTAGCAAAGATATTTTTTTTTGACAAGATATAATTGCGTTCATTTTTAAATAATAAGTTATTAAACTTTTTGTGGTAAGAATCTACCATCAGATGATTTGTTTATAGGAGAATTTATATGCCAATTAACACGCGTACCAATATATTAGCAACTTTGGGACCGGCTTCCGATACTGAGGAAAAAATAAGTGCTTTGATAGATGCCGGTGTTGACGGTTTCAGGCTTAATTTCAGCCATGGAACGCATGAGTCACATCAAAAAACGTATGATATTATTCGTAAGGTTTCAAACAAGAAAAACGCGCATATTGCGGTGGTGGCAGATATGCAGGGGCCGAAACTTAGAATCGGCAATTTTAAAAATGAAAAAGAAACGCTTAAAAAAGGGCAGAAATTTACTTTTGATATGAAAGATGAACTAGGTGATGCCACACGTGTAACCTTACCGCATAAGGAAATTTTTGAAGCCTTAAAAGCAGGGGATACGCTGTTGGTTAATGACGGTAACATCATCTTAAAAGTGCTTAAATGTGATAAAAAATCAGCAGTTACGGAAGTTGTGGTCGGTGGTGTTATTTCCGGACATAAGGGGGTTAATTTACCTAATTCTTCGCTTAACATTTCACCATTAACGCCGAAAGATTTGGACGATTTGAAGTTTGCTTTAAAACTGGGTGTAGATTGCGTTTGTCTTTCTTTTGTGCAAAGAGCTAAAGATATTAAAGATGCACGAAAAATCATCAAAGATAAGGCGTGGATTATTGCTAAACTTGAAAAGCCGCAAGTTATGGATGAACTTGATGAAATTATTCAAGCTTCCGATATGATTATGGTGGCGCGCGGTGATTTGGGTGTGGAATGTCCGATTGTAACGGTACCGGTTTTGCAAAAGAAGATTGTGGCACGGTGTCGGGCATGCGGTAAGCCGGTTATAGTGGCAACGCAAATGTTGGAGTCTATGATTTCGGCACCGATACCGACGAGAGCAGAAGTTTCTGATGTAGCTAATGCGGTTTATGACGGCTGTGATGTGGTTATGCTTTCCGGCGAGACGGCAATGGGAAATTATCCGGTGGAAACGGTTAATACCATGCGCGGGGTGATAGAACAAGTGGAAAGCGATACTAAGTATTTTGAAAACTTGCAAAGTGCATTTTCCGGTGTTTCCTGTTACAGCGAATCGCGAGCGATCACACATGCGGCAAATGATGTGGTTAAAACGTTGGATAATGTTGCCTGTATTGCCACTTTTTCGGTGAGCGGCAGAACAACGCTTGCCATGGCACATGAAAGACCGGCTTATCCGATTATGTCCATCAGCCCGGATGAAAAAATCGCGCGACAACTTAATTTGGTTTGGGGTGTGCGCTCATTTATTGATAAAAAGTTTTTGGGTAATTTTGATAACATAGAAACTGTTTCCAAGGGATTTGCCCGCATTTCCGGATTAGCCAAAGAGGGGCAGTTTGTGGTGATAACGGCAGGCTATCCGTTTGGTAAAGTGGGGTTGACGAACGTTTTGCATATTGTTCGTATCTGATAATGCGTTACCAAAGCTTTAACCGGATATTTACTTGTCTTAACGTACGATTTTTAAAATGATTTTATAAGGAGCAGATTATGGCTGAACATGAAGATAAAAAACAAAAAGTCTCAGACCCGGGGATGAAGTGGGTGGTTGTTGCCGATATTTTAGGCGCAATTGTTATCGGTCTTTTGGTTTGGGCAAGTTTTATAGAAAGAAATGAAAGAAAACAAGATGCTCAATATGCCGCAACCGAGGCTCAAGAAGTTGCCAAGACGGAGGAAACTGTGGCAAAACCTGCTACACCGCAAGGGATATCTTATGATTTTGATTTGAAATTAACGCCACAGGTTTGTGAAGGTGTTGAAGGTAATGTTGATGCGGTGATGATTACTGATGCTAACTATATGGATTTTACACGCGTTGCCATCAATTCCGCCAAAAAGACGAAATGTCCGGGAAGTCATTATAATTTTTATGTTATGACGATGGATTTATCCGAATCTGATGTGGCGGCACTTAAGGCCTTAGAAGATGATAGCGTTAAAATTGAAGTTTTACCGCAAAAGGAAATAGATTTGTTTTATATTCGCGATACACATGTTTCCAAAACATCTTTGTTGAAATATTATATCGCCAATGTGTTACCGCAACTTGATAAAGTGCTTTATTTGGATACGGATATTTTGGTTTTGCATGATTTGACTGAGTTGTTTGAGACTGATGTTCATGATGTTTATTTGGCAGCAGTTAAAGACCCGTCTTGGTTCTTTGAAAACGGTCATGTGGTTGAGCTGAATTTGGATGACCGCGGATTTTATTTTAATACCGGTGTTATGTTGATGAATTTGGCTAAAATTCGTGAAGACGGTTTGGTACAAAAACTTGAAGACTTTACCAATAATAATTTCCGTACCTATATGGATCAGGATGCGCTAAATGTAGTGGTTGGTGATAAGGTTTCCTTATTGCCGTTTGAAGATAATGCCATGAACTTCTTTTTTGAGCATGTTGATTTAGGGGAGATGGCGGCATTTTATGGCAGAAAATGGCAAAAATATGAAGATGTTTTTGCGCCGGTGACGGTTTTGCACTTTGCTTCCGCTAAAAAGCCGTTGGGGCCAATGGTTCCTGAACCTGAATTCTTCCGTATGTTGCAGCGTTTGTGGTATAAATATTATCAAGATTTGCCACCGTTGGAAGA
>DEKL01000091.1 GCA_002353835.1 Alphaproteobacteria bacterium UBA2723 | reverse complement strand
GGATTGGTAAATTGCGGCACATAGACGGCTTTTGCGCCTGCTGGCTTAACCAACTCATCAATAATTTTATATGAAGACGAGGTCACAACATCAACCTCATTAAAAATATCCTTAAACAGCCCTTCTACATAGTAAAGATAAAGCACACGTTTACGCTTGTCTTTTTTATAGCCCGGCAAATGTTCAAAATCATAGTATCCCTTAAAATAGATGACATTACCGATATTGCCCAACTTCATATTATCATAGTCTTCCCTAAACCGATAAGAAACCTGATAACCGAGTTTTTCTAACCCTTTTCTTAAATCATCAGCCAAGAAGAAATCGCCGTCTTTTTTATAATAGTATGGCGAAGAAACCCTCTGTGATGAGGGAAGAACAAAAGCAATCTTAGAATAGTCCGGCTTAACGGCAAAAAACCAATAAAGATAAGCCGCAACAAAAACACCGAGTAAAATAAACAACTTCTTATTCATACCGACCATTCTAGCTTTCCTATTTATTATGGCAACAAAATTCTATTGACCGACCACAAATTTTATGCTATATTCTCTCCCATAAAATCATTAAGGATATGCTTATGAACTTAAAAAATCTTATTATTAAAAACATCAAAAAGAACAAAAAGCTCTTTGTTGAATTTTCATTTTGCTTTATTCTCTCGTCGTGCGCTTTAACCATTAACCCGTTCTTTATTTCGCGCATTATCGGCTGCTTTAATATAGAATTAAAATCTATCGCCATAAACGACATCATCTTCTGGCTTTGTCTTTTTGTGATCTTTAAGCTTTTACAAGCCATCAACCAATATTTTGTCCGTGTCACAAAGTCAACCTTTGAGGCTGTTTTAAATGCTAACATCATTGATGATTTGTTCAGCATGGTACACCAACATAATATCCGTTATTTTGATGATGAGCTGACCGGTCGTATTTCCACCGCCATCACCAAAACTTCCGGCACTTTAGGCGCAATGTTTATAAATACCTTATATGGCTTAATTCGCCCGTTTATCAATTTCTTATTAGCTTTCGGCATTATCGGTTACACTTCTCCCAAACTGGCATTTTTCTTAATATTGATTTGCCTGCCGTTTTTCCTTGTTTTGAAATTTTTGGATAAGCGTATCAGAAAACTTTGGCAAACACGCGGTACTGCCGAACAGGACTACTATGGTTTTACAACAGACAGTATCACCAATTATAAACTTGTCCGCTACACCGGTTCTTTATTTACGGAAAAATTAAATGCATTCAAAATCCTAAAAAAATATCTCCGCGCCACCTATAACTGCGAAAGCCAACGCGCCGTTTTCATCGCCGGTGTAAATCTTTTAGAATCGGTTTTCACTCTGTCTTGCTACACGGCAATTATCTATTTTACCTTAAAACAAGGGCTATCCTTGGCAGATGCCTACTTTGCATTCAGTTCCATACAAATGCTCAATGTAAGCTTACATGGGCTTAACCGCTTTTTCCAAGAACTTTCAGAAAACTATGGTGAGCTCACGGCCAGCATTGAATTGATATATAAGCCGATAGAAATTAAAGACAAACCGAATGCAAAAAACATCAATCTTAAAAAAGCAACCATCACTTTTAAGAATATAGACTTCTCTTACGTTCCGGAAAAGCAAATATTTAAAGGTTTAAATTTAACCATTTCCGCCGGAGAGAAAGTCGGTCTTGTAGGATTGTCCGGCGCCGGCAAATCTACCTTAATCAGCCTGCTATTGCGCTCATATTTACCGCAATCCGGAAAAATTATGCTCAACCGCTATGATATTGCCGATATTACCGAAGTATCTTTACACAAAAATATTGCCTACGTTCCGCAAGATGTAACACTGTTCAACCGTTCGTTATATGAAAACTTAAAAATCGGCAACCCTAAGGCAGATAAAAATGAAATCATCAAAGCCGCTAAGCTTGCATACATCCATGAAACCATTAAGGAGCTTGAAAACGGTTATGATAGTGTTGTCGGCGAGCGAGGTATTCTTCTTTCCGGCGGTGAAAGACAGCGTATTGCCATTGCCCGCGCCATCTTGCAAAATGCCCCTGTGCTGATTTTAGACGAGGCTACTTCCGCGCTTGATAGCGAAGCCGAAATTATGGTACAAAATGCGCTTGAAAACTTAATGAAAAACAAAACCGTTATTGCCGTCGCACACCGTCTTTCCACCTTGCGCTCTATGGATAGAATCATTGTTTTGGATACCGGCGAAATTATAGAAGATGACACCCCTCAAAACCTCTTAAAAAAGAAAAACGGTCTATTTAAACACCTCTTTGATTTACAAGTAGACGGCTACATTAAGACCAAGCAGGAGTAAGTAAAATGAACATAGTAAAATTTCTGTTAAACATCATTCGGCAATGTAAATACTGGTTTATCTTATCTTCCGTATTGGCTTTAATTCCAAGCTCACTTTCCGCATTGGGGCATATTTATTATGCTGAAATCATAAGCAGTCTTGGTCATTTGACGACAGAAGCTTTTTCGCCTGTTTTCATTAAATGTCTTATTTTCTTGGCAATTATCTATGCCGTCCAAGATATCGTTGAGGGATTGCGCGTTTATGTTGATGCGCCGGTTAAAATTCGTTACCAACGCGCCATGCATAACACTTTATTTAATCATAATCATCATCACTCGGCAAATTTTTATAATACCGAGCAAACCGGCTTAATTTTAGCCAAAACATCAAATTTAAGCCAAGGTACTTTCCAAATATTCGGTAATTTGCGTGCATTTATTTTCCCGCATACTGCTTTTTTCATCACGACCACTGTTTTGCTTTACACCGTTTCATGGCAACTATGCGCTGTATTAATTACCCTAAATATCATAGAAACAATATTGACTTATTTCCTGTATAAAAAGCTCAAGCAATATGCCAAAACCTCCGCCAAAGAAGAGAGCAAAGCCGCCGGTTTACTGGTAGATAGTATCGCCAACGCGCGCTTGGTAAAAAATACTGCCACCATTTACCATGAAAAACGTGCATTTCGTAACAAAATGAATGCGTGGATACGCGCCCAAATTACAGAAAATAAAGTCGGCGGTCTGATAAATTTGAAAAACACCTTGCTTGGAACCTTCTTTATGGTCGCCAATTTATCAATAATCATCGCTTTCTTTTACTACCAAAACCTCTCTTTGGAAAATGTTGTTCTGGCAGTAACGCTTATCTTCCGGCTGGAAGGTCATGCTTTTGATATAGCACAGCTTTTTGATTCCATGCAATCACGCTTAGGCTCAATGAGTGATGCTTTGGAATTTTTATATCATCCTAAAGAAGTATCGGACATCCCCAACGCCAAGGCGCTTAAAGTAAAGCACAATACCGTAGAGTTCAAAAATGCCTCGTTTTGCTATAAAGATGATAAGCCGTTATTTAATAAATTAAATCTGACAATCAATCCCAATGAGAAAGTCGGTTTAGTCGGGATTTCCGGTTCCGGTAAATCAACCTTAATTAATCTTGTTTTACGCGCGTTTGATTTAAAAAGCGGTAAAATCTTAATTTCCGGACAAGACATATCCAAAGTAACGCAATATTCTCTGCACCAAAACATTGCCCTCATTTCGCAAGAGCCTTGTTTATTTAACCGCTCTATTATGGAAAATATCCGCTTTGCCAAACCCAAAGCCACTGATGAAGAAGTTTATAAGGCCGCCAAGCTTGCTCATATTCACGATACCATATTAAAAATGCCGAAAGGTTATAACAGCGTTGTCGGTGAGAGAGGGGTTAAGCTTTCCGGCGGTGAAAGACAGCGCATTGCCATTGCCGCCGCCATCTTAAAAGATACCCCGATTTTAATTTTAGATGAAGCCACTTCCGCGCTTGATAGCGAGTCTGAACAAGCCATAGAAAAAGCCTTGAAAAACATCATGAAAAACAAAACCGTTATTGCCATTGCCCACCGCCTATCAACCTTAAAAAATATGGATAAAATCGTTGTTTTGGATAAAGGTAAAATTGTAGAAAGCGGCACACAAAAAGAATTACTAAAAAACAAATCCGGCACATTTAGCCGCTTATACAAGCTCCAAGCCGACGGCTATTTACAAAATTAAGCATAAGTAAAGGGGCGTAGCTCACGCCACACCCCTTGTTTACCTTAGTCGTTCTTTACCTCAATGGTAGCCTGCTCTTCGTTGACCGGCTCAGCACTCTTGCAATGCTTTTTGAGGTCAGCCGCCATAGCTGAATAATAAGGACTCTGCATGAGGTCCTTATATTCGCGTTCGGTCAGCCCCCAAGTTTTAGCATGCAAGCGGATAAGTTCAGCAATGCGTCCCTCATCACCGCCATAGCCGGTGCCTTTGAAGTTAACCAGAACGCGGAAGCTCGCCTCCTCCATCTCGTTGTTTGAGATATAAAGAGCTTTAAGCTCCTGCCAGTTGTAGTCTAACTGGAAGAGATAAGCCTCCGAACGGCTGTGGAATTTCTGTTTCATCAAATCTTTCTGCAAATCGCCACAGTAGCTGCGACCGATAGCAGAAATTTCTGATAATGTTTCCAGTTCCTCAATGCCTGCCCTCTGCAGGTTTTCGGGAAGCTCGGACAGCTTTGCCATCGGCAGTGCTTTGAAACCGGCAAGCTTTCTGACAGCCTTCTCAGCAGTCTCAGCCTCCCAACCGGCAAACGGCCAGTAAGAAAGAAGAAGATTGGCATCACTCTGCACGGTCTTCTCAACGAGCTTGCCTCTGAGTCCCTTGCGATAGCTCTTCGGCAGAAGCTTAAAGGCTTTCTTCGCCTCGTCAGCCGTGTTGATGGCATCATAGAGCTTAGCCTGCACCTGCCAGCGATACTGCTGGGGTAACTTTTCCAGCGCCACCTCGGCCACATGGAAGGTTGAAATTCCCTCCACTAAGGCTTTCTGCAGGTCAACAACTACCTCGTCCGGATTGCCATAACCGAGGTAACTGCAGGTCTGCATGGCTGCAATAGCTACTCGCGGTCTGTCAATGAACTTCCGCGTGAGTGTCATCCAGCTGGCGGCATCCTGCTTGTCCGTCATTTCGTACCCGTAGAGACGGGCAAATGTACGGACGCCTTCGGTCTTTGCCATAAACCAGACTTTCGGTAAGCGCTCAATGAGGTAATCCTCAATATAAGCGCTAAAGTCCGCATGGTCGCGGATGTTGCCATACCACTTCTTGTGCCTCAGCTCCAACATCTCCATATAACGGGTGAAGTTGTAATCTGCTCTGATAAGTACCGACATAGCGCTGTCAAAAAGCTCCGCCATCTCTGGCTTACTTGCCAGCAGGCAGTTCATGTACTCTTTGCGAGTAATGACTTCTTCTGCCCACTTCTTTGCCGCGTTTTTGACCTGCTTGGAAGGATCAACATCCAAAGCGCTGTTAAGGAACGCGCTGATGTACTTGAGGTTGTCAATGTCCTCATAGTGCAAGTCGTTAAAGACCGTCGGCACACGCTTGATGACATCTACTACAACTGACTCATCGGTTTTCTTCAGCCAGTCTTTGAGATACGTTGCACTTGGCGTTGAGTTAGTAAACACTTTGGCAATCAACTCCGCGTTATTGGTCGCACAGACAATGTTAAGAGCCTCAGTGTTGCTGCTCTTAATGTTAGATACAAGGACAAAATTGCCCAACTTTAAGAGAGCCATCTCCGTTTCCGGAGACCACACGCGCTGACGAGTAGCATCACTACTAAGATCCAGCTTCTTGATTGCCTTGAGCTCTTTCTTTGGGCCTGGCAAGAATAAGCGCGCCTTAGCTTCGTAATCATAGCCCAAGGTAAATCCATGTCCATGACGCTTTTCTTTAAGGGTGTAGTACTTGACCGCCCATGTCGGGAAAACGGTCCTCATGACTGCGGCGAATGCTCTCAGCATTCGTTCGCGAATTGTGAGATTGTGTCTCATTGTTTTGAAAGTTTTAATAAATAAAATTACATCAACGAGATTTTCCCGAAGACGGCCCACTAAACCATGCACCAAAACACGAGTATTCCCCAAAGCATGAGCTCTAAAGAACGACTTCATATCTATAGTAAGCATAATATCAGTAAACACTAAGATTATAGCATTTTTATAGACCAAAGTCAACACGCTTTGTCTAAAAAATTAAACATTTAAGATAAAAAACTGCATGGCAATCTTACTTTTTTTACCTCAGCCGACAATGTCCGGCTGATTATGAAATCATGTAATAACTATTATTGAGCCAAAATTTAAAACTGAAAAAGCACTTCCAAAGAAGTGCTTTTTTGCAATGGGTGAGATAAAAAAAGAGTCCTTACACAGAACTCCTCTTCATAAAATAAGATAAATTTTGTGAGTGAACTCGGCAAGCCCTCCTCCAAAGCGGAGTTTACATAGTGGTAAATGAGCATTTGGAGAGAGGCTTCCTTACCGAGAATCAATCGCAAAATTTACTTATTTTACAGTAACTTTACCACCAGCTTTTTCTACAGCCGCAACAGCACTCTTAGATGCGCTGTCAACCGTGATGTTGATAGAAGCTGTGATAGCGCCGCGTGCAAGCAAACGAACACCGTCATAAGCCTTGGAAATTACGTTAGAAGAAAGCAAGCTTTCTTGGTTAATTTCTTTAGCATTTAACTTACCGGCATCAATTGCTTTTTGGATAGTATCCAAATTAACAACAGCAAAAGTCTTGGTAAACGGATTCTTAAAACCACGTTTCGGCAAACGACGGTAAACAGGCATTTGACCGCCTTCAAAACCGTGAATAGAAACACCGGAACGAGCTTTTTGACCCTTCTGACCACGGCTACTGGTTTTACCCTTGCCGCTACCGATACCGCGACCAACACGAATACGATTCTTCGTGGCGCCTTCGTTATCTCTTAATTCATTCAGTTTCATTTTCTTAAACCTTTATACTATACTCTGTTAAAATTAAAAATTATTTGCTTCGGGCTAACCTCAAAAAGCTTTGGGGCTGAGGCGGAAAAACCGCCTCGTTTGCCCTTAAAGCAATTATTCTTCAACTTTAATGAGGTGAGCAACCTTGTTAATCATACCTCTAACGGCAGGTGTATCTTCCAACTCGGAAGAACGACCGATTTTGTTCAAACCTAAGCCCTTTAAAGTCGCAATTTGATCTTTTCCGTGACCGATAGAACTCTTGACTTGAGTAACCTTAACTGTCTTCTTTTTAGTAGCCATGATTAAGCCTCCTCTTTGTCTGCTTTAACGTTAGATGTATTTTCACGGCGGCTAACAATATCCCCGACTTTCTTACCGCGCTTTGCAGCAATCATACGAGGACTGTTAATTGCTTTTAATGCAACCATAGTCGCCTTAATCATATTGTACGGGTTGTTAGAACCTAAAGACTTTGCAACAACGTCTTGTACACCCAGCACTTCAAATACTGCACGCATCGGACCACCGGCAATAACACCGGTACCGGCAGGAGCTGTTCTCAAAACGACCTTACCTGCACCATAACGGCCGGCAATATCGTGGTGTAACGTTCTGCCTTCACGAAGCGGAACACGAACCATGTTCTTCTTTGCTTCGTTTGTTGCTTTTACAATAGCTTCCGGAACTTCAGCTGCTTTACCGGAACCAAAGCCGATACGGCCTTTCTGGTCACCGACAACAACCAAAGCGGCGAAAGACATTGTACGTCCGCCTTTAACGGTCTTTGCAACACGGTTGACGAAAACGAGTTTCTCAACCAATTCTTCTTTTTTCTCTGCCTTATTATTGTGGCGTTCTAAAGATTGTGCCATATTAACCTCCTAAAACTTCAATCCGGCTTCACGGGCAGAATCTGCCAAAGCCTTTACGCGACCATGATAAACATAGCCACCGCGGTCAAACACAACTTCGCTGACGCCATTTTTAACGGCACGTTCAGCAACGACTTTACCAACATACTGTGCAGCTTCAATATTTGAAGACTTAGTAATATTGGTTCTTACTTCTTTATCCAAAGTAGAGGCAGAAGCAATTGTTGCACCTTTTGCATCATCAATAACTTGAGCATAGATGTGCTTACCGCTGCGAAATACAGATAATCTCATCTTTCCATTAGCAGCAGCTTTCAAAGCCGTACGAACACGAGCTTTTCTTTTTTCATATAATTTTCTTGGTGTATTCATTGCTTTACATCCTATTTCTTCTTACCTTCTTTACGACGTACATATTCGTTGTCAATACGGATACCTTTACCTTTATAAGGTTCCGGCTTTCTGTATTTACGAATTTCTGCCGCAACTTGACCTACCAACTGCTTATCAACACCGCTGATTTTCAAAACGGTAGCTGATTCACAAGCAATGGTAATGCCTTTCGGTGTTTCAAACGGTACATCATGGGAGAAGCCTAAACTCATAACAACGTTTTTACCTTCCATACGGGCTTTGTAACCAACGCCGATTAACTCAACGCTCTTACTGTAACCAACGCTGACACCTTTAACCAAAGAATTGATTTGTGCGCGTGTCGTACCCCACAAGGTTCTTGCTGTACGGCTCTCTGAATGCGGTGTAACAACAATCTTGCCGTCTTTTAATTCAACACTAACGTGAGAATCATCATAAGCAAAACTTAATTCACCCAGTTTTCCTTTAATGTTTACCACATTTCCATTAACGGAAGCGGTAACGCCTTCCGGGATAATGACTGGATATTTACCTACTCTTGACATCCGCTTTTCTCCCTAGAATACCTGACACAAGATTTCGCCGCCGACATTGGCCTTTCTGGCTTCGTTGTCGCTCATAACACCTTTCGGTGTAGAAACAACGGAAATGCCTAAGCCGTTATAAACTCTCGGCAGGTCTTTAACACTGGAATATACACGACGTCCCGGTGTGGAAACGCGATAAATTTCAGTGATAACACTTGTACCTTCAAAATATTTTAATTGAATATGGAGTTCATCAACGCCGGCACGTACATTAACCTTTTCATATCCAGCAATGTAGCCTTCACGTTTCAAAACATCCAACACATTTTCACGCAAGCGAGAGGCCGGTGATACAACATCACTTTTCTTCGCTCTTTGTGCGTTTCTAATGCGTGCGAGCATATCGCCCAAAGGATCAGTCATAGACATAATATCATCTCCTTACCAGCTTGATTTTACCAAACCCGGTATCTCGCCGAAGCTTGCCATGTCTCTTAATTCAACACGGCTGACACCGAATTTTCTGTTATAACTACGAGAGCGTCCCGTAATCTTGCAACGGTTTCTAATTCTAACCTTAGAAGAATTACGCGGTAACGCCGCCAACTTCAAAGTCGCTTGGAATCTTTCTTCTTCCGGAGCGTTCTTATCGTCAACAATGGCTTTTAACTTGGAGCGAATGTTTGCGTATTTGGCAACCATCTTCACTCTTTTCAAGTTTCTGTATACTGAACTTGTTTTTGACATCGTAAAATCTCCGCTTATTTCTTATATGGTAAGTTGAAAGAAGTCAGAAGAAACTTAGCTTCTTCATCAGTTTTAGCTGTGGTACAAATAACGATATCCATACCTCTGACCTGTTCAACTTTTTCATAGTTAATTTCAGGGAAAATAATTTGCTCTTTAATGCCAAAAGCAAAGTTTCCTTTTCCATCAAAGTTCTTTCCGGAAATACCGTGGAAGTCTCTGATACGCGGAAGAGCCATGTTAATCAAACGCTCTAAAAATTCATACATTTTATCAGAACGAAGAGTAACTTTGCAACCAATCGGCATACCTTCTCTTAATTTGAAAGTAGCGATAGATTTTCTGGCTGATGTAATAACCGGTTTTTGACCGGCAATCATAGCCATTTCTTCTACTGCGTTATTTAATTTTTTCTTGTCTGTAATGGCATCACCAACGCCCATATTCAAGACAATCTTTGTCAACTTCGGAATCTCGTGCGGGTTCTTGTAACCGAACTTTTCCACAAGAGCTTTCTTAATGACATCATTATATAATTTTTCAAAATTAGTCATCAAATTATCTCCTAATTATCGATTACTTCGCCGGTTTTCCGAGCAACGCGCTTTTTCAAACCGTCAACAGTTTTATAGCCGACTTTAGAAGCCTTGCCGTCTGCTGTGACGATAGCAACGTTAGAAACCTGAATAGCTGCTTCTTTGGTAACAATACCGCCTGCAGATGTTTGGCTCGGCTTTGTGTGTCTTTTAACAAGGTTAACACCTTGAACAACAACTTTACCTTCTTTCGGCATAGCTCTTAAAACTTCACCGGTCTTGCCTTTGTCATCACCTGCGATAACGATAACTTTATCACCTTTTTTAATCTTCATTTTGCTCATTACAAAACCTCCGGCGCTAAAGAAATTATTTTCATAAACTTTTTAGCACGCAACTCTCTGGTAACAGGACCAAAGATACGTGTACCGATCGGTTCACCATCTTTGTTTACCAAAACTGCTGCATTACTGTCAAAACGGATAACACTACCGTCTTTACGTCTGATGTCGCTGGCTGTTCTAACGATAACTGCACGTTGAACATCACCTTTCTTTACACGCCCTTTAGGCATTGCATCCTTAACGGAAACGATAATAATGTCACCGACGGAAGCATGCATTCTCTTGGAACCGCCAAGAACTTTAATGCACTGCACCTGACGCGCTCCAGAATTATCCGCAACATCTAGGTTGGTTTGCATCTGTATCATAATTCAATTCCTTCCTAATTAGGCATTTTCATTGTTACTGATAACAGTCCAAGTCTTTGTTTTGGAATAAGGTTTAGATTCAATAATAGAAACGATATCCCCTTCTTTGAACTGATTGTTCTCGTCATGAGCAGCAAATTTCTTACTTCTCTTAACGATTTTCTTGTAAACAGAATGCATAACCTGACGCTCAACGCTGACAACGACAGTTTTATCCTGCTTAGCACTTACGACAACACCTTGAAGAATTCTTTTAGGCATCTCTTTTTCTCCTAACTATTCTTCTTACGCTCTGTTAAAAGCGTATTGATTTGAGCTACTTCTTTACGAACTTTAGCGATTGCAGATGTGTTTTGCAATTGACCGGTAGCCTGTTGAATGCGCAAACTTAATTGCTCTTTCTTGCATTCTACGAGTCTTGTTTCCAACTCATCAACGCTCATAGCTCTCAAATCTTTAATTTTTACCATTATGCTTCTCCTTGATCAGAATTCAAGCGTTTAACAAACTTGCTCTTAACGGGCAATTTTGCTGCACCCAAGGCAAATGCTTTTCTTGCTGTTTCTTCATCAACTTCAGCAATTTCAAACATAATGCGTCCGGGTTTAACTCTTGCTACCCAAAATTCAGGAGCACCTTTACCTTTACCCATACGAACCTCGGCAGGTTTATCTGACACAGGAACATCCGGGAAAATTCTAATCCATAGTCTTCCGGCTCTCTTCATTTCACGGGTGATAGCGCGACGGGCAGCCTCAATCTGGCGTGCGGTAACGCGCTCCGGTGTAAGAGCTTTCAATCCGTATGAACCGAAACTTAATTCAGAACCGCCCTTGGCAACGCCGTGAATACGACCTTTATGCTGTTTGCGGAACTTTACACGTTTTGGACTTAACATCTTAAAACCTCAATTCTTACTTTTGTTCAGCCAATTTCTTGTCTTGTGCCATTGGATCGTGAGCCATAATCTCACCTTTATAAATCCAAACCTTAACACCGCAAGCACCATAAGTGGTATGCGCTGTAGAAGTAGCATAGTCAATATCAGCACGAAGTGTGTGCAAAGGTACTCTGCCTTCACGATAATATTCGGTTCTGGCAATTTCTGCACCGCCTAAACGACCGGAACAGCAAACCTTAATACCTTCAGCACCTAAACGAAGCGCAGACTGCATAACGCGTTTCATAGCACGACGGAAAGCAACACGTCTTTCCAACTGCTGTGCAACGGAATCAGCAACTAACTGAGCATCCAATTCCGGCTTTCTGACTTCCAAGATGTTTAATTGAACTTCAGAATCGGTCAACTTTTGAATGTCTTTTCTTAACAACTCAATGTCTTGACCCTTCTTGCCAATTACAACACCCGGTCTGGCTGAGTGAATGGTAACTCTTGCCTTCTTAGCAGGACGTTCAATAACAATCTTGCTGATACCGGCTTGAGCCAATTTGTCTTTTAAAAATTTTCTAATCTTTAAATCTTCGTGGAGGTAATCGGTGAACTTCTCATCAGCATACCAACGAGAATCCCAAGTGCGGTTAACACCTAAACGAAGACTGATCGGATTTACTTTCTGTCCCATTTAATTTACTCCCCACGCTCTGCAACAACAATAGTCAACTTAGAGAAAGGTTTCAAAACCCTTGCACCTCTGCCGCGACCACGTGCGTGCATACGTTTCATTACAATACCATTGCCGGTATATGCTTCGGCAACAACAAGCTTATCAATGTTGAGCTTGTGGTTATTTTCAGCATTAGCAATAGCAGATTTCAATACTTCCAAAGCAACTTTTGCAATTCTCTTCTTAGAAAAGCTAAGTTCAGCAACAGCCTTTTCAGCGGATTTCCCTCTGATAGTCTGTGCAACGAGATTAAGCTTACGAGCGCTTGAACGAATAGAATTATTCTGAGCCATAGCTTGGTTATCAGAAAGTCTTCTTGTATCTTTAGCCTTACTCATCATTAACCTCTCTTAACTTTTTTATCTGCAGCGTGCCCATAGAAGGTACGAGTTGGAGCAAATTCGCCGAACTTATGGCCAACCATATCTTCGGTAACGAGTACCGGAATAAATTTGTGACCATTATGTACACCGAATGTCAAACCGACAAATTGCGGTAACATGGTAGAACGACGAGACCAAATTTTAATCACTTCATTACGAGTAGATGCTCTTGCTGCTTCTGCTTTCTTAAGAAGATAACCATCAACAAAAGGTCCTTTCCATACAGAACGAGTCATTTGTTTACCTCCTTATTTCTTTTTGTTTTCATGACGAGATCTCATAATAAAGCGATCTGTCTTCTTGTTAGAACGAGTTTTAGCACCCTTCGTCGGTTTACCCCAAGGAGTAACCGGATGACGACCACCTGATGTGCGGCCTTCACCACCACCATGCGGGTGGTCAACAGGGTTCATAGCAACACCGCGGGTAACCGGACGAACACCGAGCCAACGGGAACGACCCGCTTTACCCAATGAAACATTTTGGTTATCCGGATTAGAAACGGCACCGACAGTAGCCAAACATTCTTCACGAACGATTCTTAATTCACCGGAAGAAAGTTTCAACTGTGCGTAACCGGCATCTTTACCGACAACTTGTGCATAACAGCCGGCAGAACGAACAAGCTGTCCGCCTTTGCCAACCTTAAGCTCAACGTTGTGTACAATTGTACCAACCGGCATGCTCTTTAACGGCATTGCATTACCCGGCTTAATATCAGCTTTCTCGGAAGAGATAACTTTATCGCCGGCTTTTAATCTTTGCGGAGCCAAAATATAAGCCTTTTCGCCATCTTCATAATTAATTAAAGCAATGAAAGATGTGCGGTTAGGATCGTATTCAATTCTCTCCACAGTTGCTTCACAATCAAATTTATTGCGCTTGAAGTCAATAACACGGTATTTGCGTTTGTGTCCGCCACCGATTTTACGACTTGTAACGTGTCCGTAATTATCACGCCCACCAGTTTTAGTCAGACCAACGGTCAGACTCTTCTCAGGATTGCCCTTATAAAGCTCACTTCTGTCAACAATAATCAGCTGACGAAGACCCGGAGTAGCAGGCTTAAATGTTTTCAAAGTCATGACTAAATTCCTGCTGTAACATCAATATTTTGACCTTCGGCAAGTGTAACAACAGCCTTCTTATAGTCTGAGCGAACGCCTTCATGACCACGAAAACTCTTTACCTTACCGGCTTGTTTAACGGTATTTACCTTAGTAACCTTAACGTTAAAGATAGCTTCAACAGCAGCTTTAACTTCATCTTTTGTAGCAGACAAAGGAACCATAAAGACAACTTTGCCGGCCTCAGATGAGGACATAGACTTTTCGGTAATTACCGGACGAAGTAATGTATCATACATTTTTGCAGTTACATTGTTTGTTTTATCTGATTTTTTCATTGTAATCTTTCCTCCAAGCAAGCAACTGCGTCTTTAGTCAACACTAACTTCTCTTTTCTCAAAATATCATATACATTGGCACCAATTGTCGGCAGTACATCAACGCCGATAATGTTACGGCTAGCCAATGCGAAATTAACATCAACTTCCTTACCGTCAATAAACAAGCAGTTATTCCAACCGCAAGCATTTAATTTTGCCATTAAATCCTTGGTTTTCGGGTTAGCTAACTTTGCTTCGTCAATAACAATAAGGTTACCCTCTTTGGCTTTAGCCGAAAGAGCTGTTTTCAGACCTAATTTTCTGAACTTCTTAGTCAAGTCATGAGAGTGATCTCTAACAACCGGACCAAATACTATACCACCTTTTCTAAATTGAGTACCTTTACGGCTACCTTGACGAGCATTACCGCTACCTTTTTGTTTAAACGGTTTTGCCGGTGTCAAAGCAACATCGGAACGTCCTTTAGTCTGGTGATTACCGCATTGGCGCATAGCAAGTTGCCAATTGACAACGCGGTGCAAAATGTCGGCACGAACTTCAACACCGAAGATAGCATCATTCAATTCAATGCTTCCGACATTTTCATTATTCAAATTTAAGATGTCCTGTTTCATTTTCAAAAATCCTTACTCTTATGCATTATCAGCTGCTGTTTCTTCAGCTTTAACTGCAACAGGTTCATCAACCTTCTTTAAACCGGCCGGCATCGGCAATTTGACATCAGCTGTTTTTTTAATGGCATCAGTAACGCGAACCCAAGAGTTTTCTGCTCCCGGAACACCACCTTTTACCATAATTAAACCGCGGTTGCCGTCGACAGCCACAACTTTTAAGTTTTGAACGGTAACGCGTTCATCACCCAAATGTCCGGCCATTTTCTTGCCCTTAAATACCTTACCCGGATCTTGTCTTTGTCCGGTAGAACCATGTGAACGGTGAGAAATTGATACACCGTGTGTTGCTTCCAAACCTGCGAAGTTGTGACGCTTCATAACACCGGCAAAACCTTTACCGATAGAAGTTGCACAAACATCAACATATTGACCGGCAACAAAATGTTCTGCAGACAATTCATCACCAACATTAAGCAAGCAATCATCACTAACTCTGAACTCGCCTAACTTTTTCTTTGGCTCAACATTAGCCTTGGTGAAGTATCCTTTCATCGGCTTAGAAACATTCTTCGCCTTTACAGCACCTGTTCCGAGTTGAACAGCACTGTAACCGTCTTTTTCATTTGTTCTGACATTAACAACTTTCAAACCATCAACAGCCAAAACCGTAACCGGTACATGGGTGCCGTCTGCTTCAAAAATTCTTGTCATTCCAAGTTTTTTTGCGATAAGACCAGTACGCATTTTATATTTTTCCTTTTCAATAGGTTGATTTTGTCTTTCAAAAACCAACATTAAAATTATAACTTAATTTCTACATTCACACCCGCGGCCAAGTCTAATTTCATCAAGGCATCAACGGTTTGCGGTGTAGGATCTACAATATCAAGAAGTCTTTTGTGCGTGCGAATTTCAAATTGCTCGCGGGACTTCTTATCAACGTGAGGAGAACGGTTAACCGTAAACTTCTCAATTTTGGTCGGAAGAGGAATTGGTCCTCTAACATTAGCTCCGGTTCTTTTAGCTGTATGAACAATCTCTTTTGTAGATAAATCTAACAAGCGATGGTCAAAAGCCTTAAGGCGGATTCTGATATTTTGTGTATCCATCATTTTAACACTTTTCCTATAACTAAACGGCAAAATACCCCGTAATGGGATTTGCCATCTAAAAAAATTACTGCAAACTTTCGCAACAACCGGTTTGCATTTATGGGTTATATTTATCGCAAGAAATTCTTTATTTTCAAAAGGTTGGATAACCCCTCAAAAAGTTAAGCATTCCTTAACATTTGTTGCGTGTGCGTTTGTAACATTTAAATTTTATAATTGCAAGTAAAAAATGCACAAAAAATCAAAAAAAATAACATTTTAAATCTTTTAAAAACCTTTGCTGCGATTCGGATTGAGTCACTAGACAAAAAACAGCCATTTAAACTCAAAATCCGATAATTATATAAAAGAAACCCCTGTTAAACCCTAAAAAAGGAAGAAAATATGCCGACATCATTTTTACCGCTGCTTATATCTTCATTAACATTGCTTTCCGAACCCGATATGCCGACAGAAGTTATCGGTTCTGCCGCTACGCCAAACGGTGGCAGAGAAGAAATAACCGTTGAACAGCCGGAAAATGCCCCTAATCCGTTCGGCTACGTTGCTCCCGAACCGGTTGCTGAAAGCCTACCGCAAAACACCGTTATTCCCTCACAAGAAAAACTAAAAGAATCTGTAACACAAGAACCGCAAATTCTTATCAACCAATCTTCAACAACCAACCCGCAAGAAATGAGTATGAACCCGCTTGATTATCAAAATAAAATAGAAAACACAATTTACCAAGACGGTGACCGCTTGCTTGACGTTCAATCAATTCCCATAAAAGATATCAGTTCGGCACTAACCCCGAACATTCAGCCCACTATATCTGATTACCCTGCTTGGTAACACTACACCTTTATATTAAGTGTCTTATTCAAATATTCCCGCTCTTCTTTAGTCAGCGGTCTTTCACTCTCGTAAGCTTTTAAGAAGATAGGAAAGAGTGATTTATCCTTAAGATGCTTATTATAAAAGTAAATCACCCCCTCAACCAACGGCATATAGCGATGCTTATCAAAATCAAGCAAGACCGTATTTCCGTTTTCATCAAACAGCACATTTTTGCCGTTATTATCACGATGACAAATTCCCCTCGGCATTTTTCTTAATTTGTAATATTTAAGATATTGTGATACTTGACGATTCAAAACATAGCGCACAAACATATACGCCCGAACAAAGATATTCGGATATTTAAGCAACATAAATGTCTTTTTATATTTCGGCACCATGGTTATTCTATGTAATTTTCCGTATGTCTGCCCCGAAATGCGCAAAAATTCTTCATAATTGGCAAAGTGATCACTCCCCACAAAACGCCTGTGCACAGAAACAATATTATCCCCGACAATATACG
>DEKL01000128.1:8323-11191 GCA_002353835.1 Alphaproteobacteria bacterium UBA2723 | reverse complement strand
GTTCACAGATAAGTTCTAAAGCATCCCACTCGGCTTCAGCCAAACGGATACTGGTGGTTTTATCGGCAATATGAATAACTTTGCTTGATAATTTAGGCATTATTTTCTCCATTTTTGTAAATTTATCTATATATTAGTATTATATTTTTAAAACACAACTATAATTTGTGTTTTTGAAAGTAATAAGCTGTTAATTTTTTTGTGTTAGAGTTTCAGCAGTCGGTTGATATGGAGGAAATGATGAAAATTTGGTATATAGTTGCAGCTTGTGCTTTGTTTTATTCAGGATTGGCAAAAGCGCAGTATTATCAGCCTGTTGAAAATAATTTTGAAGAAGTTGATGCGGATGTTGATGCGAATGTTGATGCGAATGCTACAGATGTCAAAGAAGATAATGTATTGAAAGATAAGCTGATTGATACCTCTGTTCACTTTGCGCAACGGAATAAGGATTTGGCTATTGCGAAGACATGGCTTCAGCAAGAGTTTAGCCACAATGGTGGTAAGAATATTGTTGTTTCACCGTTATCTTTCTATTTATCAGCCGTATTGCTGGCAAACGGTGTTGTTGACGAGGGTTTGATAGAGTTTTCTAATTTGTTTTCTGTTTTAAGGTTGTCGGATGTCGGGCGGAAAATAAATGAATATATGCATCGTGAAAAAGATAGCACTTTCATAAATGTTTCATTATGGGGTAAAGCTTTTAGCGATAGATACCAAAAAATGATGTCTGAACAAGTCGGTGCAGAGGTTTGGGGTATTAAAGAGTCTACTTCCGCAATAAATGATTGGGCTGCCACGCGCACAAAGGGCGTTATTAAAAAAATTGCTCCGGTCAAAGATGTTGCGGAAAATGAGCTGTATGTCGGTTCAATTGCATACTTTAAAGGACAGTTACCTTTAACGACATATAGTATTACGGAAGAAAATTTTAATGGTAAAAAATATAAGGTTGCCACCTTGTCTGCTCAAGTGGAGGCTGACTATTATGAGGATAATGAAAAACAAGCCATACGTTTAGCTTGCGGGCATGATGATTTGTTAACAATCTTATTACCTAAGGAAGATGTTGATTTCAATGAATTTGTTGAAAAGCTTGATGTTTATAACTTAATACCGGAATTTGATGAAAGAGGTAGTGTTAACTTATCTCTGCCGGTTTTGAATTTTGACTATGGAACTGTTTTTGCGAAAAATGTGTACGATACTTTTAATATCAGCCGTATTTTTATGAAGGAAAATTACAGCTTTGCCAAGATGGTCAGTTTTGATGAAGATATTTATTTAAGAGATTTGTTTATGGTTTCTAAAATTGATATCGGCGCGCAAGGTACTCCATCTTCCGGTACAGATAAGAATAATATTGTGACGAAGTACACGTTTAAGGCTAATCGTCCCTTTGTTTTTATTGTTAATAAAGGTGACTTTATAGGTACGTTTGTGCGGGGAAATTAGATAATTCCTTTAATCGCTTCAAATACCGGATTTATAAAGGCTTCTTTGTCTTTAGGGTTTGGTTTGGGTAAACCTAAGACAGAGTTTTTATAATAGATAATTGCAAAAAGGCGAATTGCTGCCGTTAAACTCATTTTTTCATCATGATTTAGGTCTATCAACTCAAAAAGGGTCTTTCTCGGGATTTGTTCTTTTTTGCAAATGTTGTCTATGGCTTCCCATTCTGCCGGTGCAAGGCGCATACTGGTTTTGGTTCTGTATAAAGGAACAACTCTGTTGGCAAGTAAAGACATTTCACATCTCCTATTGTTTTTTACTGATAATAGGAAACTAAATTTTAAAATACAATTAAAAAGTTATTTTATTTTATTTTTATATTTTTAATCATCCTTACAGGCTGAAGATATGCTTTCGGAAATATCTTTTGCTATGTTTAGGGGATTAGAAGTAACTTGAATTGTATTTTCAGCAAAATCAAAAGCATACTTTTTTTCAAACAAGGTTTGAACAAAGCGTAAATGTTTTTTGGTCAGCCAATTTTGACCGGTGAAAATACGCAAAGGTTTACCGGTTGATGTTGCTTCACAACACATAGAAACGGAATCGCCGGTGACAATAAGGTCATCCGCACACGCCAAAAAGCCCAGATAAGGATTTGGTGAAGTATCGCCCCACAAGTAGGCAAAATGCGGAATTTTTTCTAATTCAGACATTATCAGGTTTTGAGCCTCCAAACCGGTACGGCGCGAAGTGGTTATCAAAAGCGAGCCGCCTTCTTTATCTTTTAAGGTTTTAACTTTATCTGCCAATTCTTTGGCATTTTCCAGGCTGAACGGATGTTTTTTTATCGCTCCGCCGATGATAACAGCAGTAATCGGTTTAGGAAGGTCCTTAAATTTATCTTGCCAGGTGGTATATGCTTCAGAAAGCTTTTCTTTTGTAATAAAATGCGGTGAGCCGGTGGTGTATTTGATGTTCGATGCGGTAAATTTGTAATTATCATGCTCGGGGGTATAGATTGCCGTAAAATCTTTTATGCCAAAACGACCGATATGCATGAGTTGGAAAAGTTTGGTTGTGGGATGTTTTTTCTTTATCCAACGGGCAACGGGTGCGGTACGGCGCGAGGATGATAAAACGATATCCGGAAACGGAGCTTTTAAGTCCTCTTTTGATGAAGCAGTTAGCCCTAAAAGGGTGTTTGAACGGATGAAATTCGGTAGACCGGCGAAGACGTTGTATGATAATTCTTTATTGACAATATTAAATTCTTCGTTATTTAAATAGTTCGCGATACCTTCTGCTTGGTGACGGCTGCCAATTCGATTGTCCAGCAAAATCCAGATAGTTTTTTTCATGATTATCCTGTTTTTTAAATTAAAAAGATATTTCTTAGGCTTTTGTTAAAATATA
>DEKL01000128.1:632-8294 GCA_002353835.1 Alphaproteobacteria bacterium UBA2723 | reverse complement strand
TGGGGGTATAAAATATGTGGAAATGGGTTTTAGTTGTTTGTATGTGCTTTATGACCTTTTCTGCTCAGGCGCAAATGGCAGCTTTGAATAAAGCTAAGTATATTGCTACATTGAAAGTGGTTGTTAACCATAAAATGAATGACGCGGATATTGTAGATGATATGGAAAAATTGCGCCAATCAGCAAAATTTAAAAAGGATTTGGAAAAGATTGTCAGTAAATTGGATAATTCCAGACCGAGTGAAGCAAAAAACCGCAGAATTATGCGGATTTTGGAACAAGCCGGTAAAGAAATTTACAATGAATTAAAGTAAGGAGATTTTAAAATGCGTAAATTTTTGATTTTATTAGCAATATTAATGGTTAATGCTTGTACAACAAAATATATTTTGATGGATGAAAACGGGAATCCGGTACAAGATGGCTATTATACAGAAAACGTTAACGGCGAAACAAAGACTGTTGCTATGGGTAACGCCTTAGATTATCAGATTGCAGACGAATATGAGAAAATTTCGGGAAATGATGTTTTCGTTGTCAACGAGGGCTCTGATTTTGTGACCTACCAATATAAAAATGTCAGAGTAGATGAGATTTCTCCGCTTGCTTCTTTATATTGTGCGGATATGACCTCCGGAAGCTCTCCTTATTTGCGTGAAGTATCCATGTTTCATAACGGATTTATGCGTGCAACATTTGACTGTGTCAATATTGCAATCTAAAAATCTTTTCCTTATATAATTATAAGGAGACAGATTATGGTTAAGGATCTTTATGATGTATTAGGTGTAAGTCGTACGGCTACTGCAACGGAGATTAAATCGCAGTATCGTAAACTTGCAAGAAAGTATCATCCGGATTTGAATAAGGATGATAAGAATGCTGCGGAAAGATTTAAGGAAATTTCTGCAGCTTATGATATTTTAGGCGATAAAGATAAACGTCAAAAATATGATAATAAAGAGATTGATGCAGAAGGCAAACCGACCGGTTTCGGGGCCGGTGGTTTTAATCCGGGTGATTTTAATTCCGGCAATTCCTACCAGACATATTCTTCAAATGGTTTTAATGGTGCTGGGTTTGATTTTTCTTCTATTTTCGGAGATGATATTTTCAGCCAATTCGGTTCGGGCGGTTTCGGACAACGGGCAAGAAAAGGCGAGGACGTTGCCTATTCTTTGGATATTGATTTTTTAGATGCTACCAAGGGTGCAGAAAAAAGTATTATAATGAACGGAAAACAACTTAATGTGAAAATTCCAGCCGGTACAACAACAGGACAAGTTTTACGCTTAAAGGGACAAGGTGCGGACGGAATTAACTCTAATCTTAAAGGTGATGCTTTAATTACGATTAAGGTGAGACCGCATCCGTATTTTAAGGCAGAAGGTAAGGATATTTTATTGGATTTTCCGATTTCTATGAAAGAGGCTGTTTTAGGGGCGAAAGTTATTGTGCCGACAATTAGCGGTAAGGTTAATATGACTATTCCGGCATATTCTTCCGGTGGAGAAAAGCTTCGCTTAAAAGGTAAAGGCATTAAAACAAAAAACGGAACCGGAGATGAAATTATCAATTTGATTGTGGTTTCTCCTAAAACTAAAAGTGCAGAATTAGAAAATGCTTTGAAAAATATGAAAGATGAACAAATAAGGACTTTTTAATGCAGTTTGAGACTTTAGAAAATTTTGAATGGTTAAATGATCCGGAAAATGTGCGCTTTGATGATGAGGCAATGATTGTTTATGCAAAGCCCGAAACAGATTTTTGGCAAAGCATACATCGTGGTGTCAGAAAAGATAATGGACACTTTTTTTACAGCAGATTGGGAGATGATTTTATCTTAACGCTTAATTGGAAATATGATAAACTGGAACAATTTGCCCAATGCGGGCTTATGATAAGAACAGATGATAGAAATTGGTTTAAGGTTTCTATTATGAACGAAGTTATGGGAAAAGAAGTTTTGGTTTCTTCTCTAACAATAGACGGTCATTCTGATTGGTGTGGTTTTACTTTGGATAAAAATGTTTCCGAAATTTGGTTTAGGGCGCAACGAGCGGGTAATGATTATACAATTTTTTATTCGTTAGACGGCGTTGTTTTTACGCGTTTAAGGATGTTTTATCTGAAAAATATTGAAGAAGTAAAAGCCGGCGCATATATTGCAAACCCGGGAGAGCAAGAGTTTTCTGCTAAGCTTGCCAGTATCAAGATGGGCGCATAGTCTAGCCTAAGAGTTAAACGGTTGTAAAATAAATAAAAAACTTTTCTTGACAATTATCTGAAATTCGTGTTTTTTATACGAGGTAAAAACATACCTTTGGGTATGTATCTATAAATCAGAGGTTAATTTTATGGTCAGAAAGTGTAAGGAAGATGCTGAAAAAACTCGCCGGGCAATACTGGAATCGGCGTTAGATGTTTTCTCGGAAAAAGGATATGCTAAAGCGACATTTGATGAGATAGCTGTTCGTGCCGGTTTCACTAAAGGGGCGATTTATTGGTACTTCAGAAATAAGGCTGATTTGGTTGCGGCACTGATCGTTGAATACGTGCAACGTAAACAGCAGGAGGTAGATAATTTTTCTTCTGACGACTTGACTTTAGATAGTTTACTTGAGGAGTTTTGCATGTGGGCACAGATGAGTCAAAACGACTTGCGCTATGCAAAATTTAACAGATTTATTTTGTGCCAGATGGAGTGGTCTGAAACCGTTCTTGAGAGAGTGGATAAAAGTTTAATTGATTTGAAAAATTTTCATTTAGAAAAAATTAATAAGGTTTTGGTAAAGTCTCGGGAAAATGGCAAATTAAAAGATACTGTGGATATTGATAAAATGCAGCATATCATTATTTCAAGCTATATGGGAATAATGTTTTCTTCATTGAGTAAGAGATTTGATGATAACGTTGTTGATATGGTAAGAATAGGTTTAGGCGCCCTGTTTGATGGCATAAAAAAATAAGAGAGGTATTGATGAAAAAGGAAAAAGTTATGAAAAAGATACAGGCTATCAATAAGGATAGCATTAAGAATATCAACAAGAAATATGTTTATATCGGAGCTTTTGCTTTATTGGTATTAGTTGCCGGTTGTCATTTTTACGGGCAAAGAGGTGTCAATATGGGAATGCCTGCGGTTAATGCGACGGTTGCGATTGCCAAAGAGGAAGATATCACTAATTCCAAAAGTTATGTAGGTCTGATTGAGGCCATTAACAGTGTTGATGTGGTTGCACAGGTCAGCGGTAGCTTAGATAAAGTAAACTTTACCGAGGGAAGTTTTGTTAAAAAAGATGATGTTCTTTTTGTGATTGATAAAGAACGCTATCAAGCAACTTATGATTTAGCAAAAGCTCAGCTTGAAAGTGCAGAAGCTAATTTAACCAAGACAGAGCGCGATTATGAACGCCAGAAACAGTTAAGCTCTAAAAACATTGCTTCAAAAGCGACTTTTGATGCAGCAGAAAGTGCCTATTTACAGGCCAAAGCATCAGTTTCTCAAGCTAAAGCACAATTAGATTTAGCCCGTATTGATTTGGATTATACGGAAGTTAAAGCATATATTGACGGCGTTATCGGCAAGACAAAAGTAACGGTCGGTAACTTTGTTAAGGCATCAGCAGAGCCTTTGGCGCGAGTGGTACAAATTGATCCGGTTAGAGTAGCTTTTTCTTTGACGGATAAAGAATTTTTAGCGGCACAAGCCATGGGTAAGCAAAATATTGAGGAGTTTGACCTTAATATTGAACTTTCCAGCGGTGAAGTCTTAAAGAAAAAGATGGAAAATGCTTTTGCCAATAATGAGGTTAACATGGGAACAGCAACAATTGCCGTTTATGCCGATGTCAGAAACGAAGATAAGAAGTTAACACCGGGTTCTTATGTGCGGATATCCGTAACAACCACTAATCCGAGAAAAGGAATCATCATACCGGAGCAAGCTATTATTCAAAGCGAAGGTAATTCTTTGGTCTTTGTTGTTGATGAAAACAATACGGCTAAAATGCGCCCCGTAGAATTGGGTGAGGCTTTTGACGGTAAGCAGGTTATTTTGTCGGGATTATCAGTCGGCGAAAAAGTGATGATTGGTGGTTTGACAAACAGAATGTTGCGTGACGGCGCGCCGGTTAATATTGTTAATGCTCAATAATTTTGGGAGCTAAAGGGTATGTTTTCGCATTTTTTCATTGAAAGACCTCGTTTTGCGGTTGTTATTGCAATTGTAATGAGTTTGGCCGGTTTGATTGCTGTTTTTATGTTGCCGATTGCCATGTATCCGGAAATTACACCGCCACAGATTATGGTGCGGGCGGACTATACCGGTGCCAGCGCGGAAACGGTGGCTAATACGGTAGCTATTCCGATTGAAACGGCAGTAAACGGTGTGGACGATATGATGTATATGGAATCGTCTTCATATAATTCCGGTCGTTATGAACTGACCATCAGTTTTGAAATCGGTACAGATCCGGACTTGGCGCAGGTTAAAGTGCAAAATCGTGTGCAACAAGCTTTGAACCAATTACCGGATGAAGTGCAGGCGCGCGGGGTAACGGTTATTCGTCGTTCTTCGGAAATTTTAGGCTTCTTGCAGGCTATTTCGCCTAACGGAACGCATGATAAAAACTTTTTGAATAACTATGTCAACAATAACGTTAAAAACAACCTCGGTCGTCAATATGGTGTGGGTGATGCCAGTGTTATGGGTTCGCCACTGAGTATGCGTGTGTGGTTGGATGCTGATAAAATGACGGCATTAAATATTCCTCTGGTAGCGGTAAGAGCGGCTATTGCCAGCCAAAATTATCAGCCTTCTTTGGGTTCTGTCGGCTCAGAGCCGAATGACGGAACCTCTAATATTGTTTTTTCTTTGGAAACACAAGGGCGTTTGAACGAGGCTAAAGATTTTGAAAACATTATTGTTCGGACAGAAGCCGAGGGCGGTTTGGTGCGCTTAAAAGATATTGCACGAGTTGAAATAGGCTCGGAAAGTTATTTGGTCACATCAGATGTTGATGGACAAGCCAATGTCGGTATCATGGTTAACAAGCTTTCCGGTGCTAATGCGTTAAAAGCCATGAAGGCTGTTCGTGCCGAATTAGCCAGACTTTCCAAATATTATCCGGAAGATTTTGATGTTAATGTATTCTTTGATGCGACGGATTTTATCCGAGCATCTATTGAAGAAGTTGTATTTACGTTGTTTTTAACTTTCGGTTTAGTGGTTTTGGTTTGTTTTGTTTTCTTACAAAACTGGCGGGCCACGCTTATTCCTGCCATTGCTATTCCGGTTTCTATTTTATCCACATTTGCGGTTATGTTGGCATTGGGTTATAACTTAAATATTTTAACCTTATTCGGGCTGATTTTGGCTATCGGTTTGGTGGTTGATGACGCGATTGTGGTGGTAGAACGTGTAATGTTTCTGATGCAATCTGAGAATTTATCACCTAAAGAAGCTTCTAAAAAAGCTATGAGCCAAGTGTCTTCGGCGGTGGTGGCAACAACGTTGGTGTTGTTGGCAATTTTTGTGCCAATAGCGTTTATGGGCGGTGTGACCGGTCGTATTTATCAACAATTTGCAATTTCTATTTCTTTTGCTGTACTGTTTTCCGGCGTTAATGCTTTGACATTAAGTCCGGCATTGAGTGCAACTTTGTTGAAATCATTTAAACCCAGAACTTCCGGCTTTTTATTCAAATTTGAGCAATTTATCACGGCTTCTAAGAACAGATACGTTCGTTTTGTGGCATGGATTGGTCGTAAATTTACGATTATTTTGTGTATTTTACTTGCTTTGATTGGGTTAAACTATTTTGCGGGAGCAAGAATTCAATCTTCATTTTTGCCGGATGAGGATCAGGGTGTTGTTTTGGCAAATATTCAGTTACCTGAGGGTTCTTCCGGAAAAAGAACGGAAGAGGTTATTAATAAGCTTCGCGATGTCTATAAGACAGAGGATAAGATAAAATCGGTTATGAATTTGCGCGGATTTAGTATTTTGGCCGGTCAGGGTGAAAATGTCGGTTTTAATGTTATTGATTTGAAGCCGTGGGCTGAGCGTAAAGATATTATTGATTATTCAACCAATATTAAAAATCGTTTGATGATGGCTGTGCAGGGAATAACTGAAGCCAGTATCATGATGTTTGAATTTCCGGCTATTCCGGGTTTAGGTGCAAATAACAGTATGGACTTGCGTTTGCAAGCGATTGAAGATTCCGATATGACGAAATTGGAAAAAGTGTTAAATCAGTTTTTGATGAAAGTTAATCAGTTACCGCAAGTGGCGATGGCTTATTCTACCTATACTTCCCGTACCCCGCATGCTTATTTGGATATTAACCGTGAAAAAGCCGAATTGATGGGAGTATCTATCGGCAGCATCTATTCCACATTGCAGACATATTTAGGTTCAATGTATGTTAATGATGTTAATATCGGTACACAAGCTAATAAGGTCATGGTGCAGGCGGATTGGAAGTATCGGAAGAATTTGGAGAGCATTAATAATCTTTATGTTCAAAGCAATTCCGGCCAAATGGTGCCGTTGGGCGGTTTGATTGATATTCGCCGTGTAACATTGCCACGTTCTATTAACCGTTATAATCAATATGCGGCGGCAACGGTTAATATTAATGCCGTGCCGGGTTCCAGCTCCGGTGAAGTTATGGAAGCGATAGAAAAATTAGCGGCAGAAACATTGTCTAAGTCTTATTCGTATGAATGGTCCGGTATGAGTTTACAAGAAAAGCGCAACGAAGGGCGAATTGTTTACATTGTGGCTTTGGCGATTTTGTTTGCTTATCTGTTTTTGGTGGCACAATATGAGAGTTGGACCATACCGCTTTCGGTTATTCTTTCGGTTTTGACCGGTATGTTAGGTGCTTTTGCCGGCTTGTATATTACAGGTCTGCCTTTAAGTATTTACGCCCAACTTGGTATGGTGTTATTAGTTGGTTTGTCGGCAAAGAATGCGATTTTGATTGTGGAATTTGCAAAAACGGAACACGAAAAAGGAGTAACGGTTGTTAAATCCGCAGAAATAGGCACAAGAGAGAGGTTTAGAGCTGTTTTGATGACCGCATTGACCTTTATTTTGGGTGTGGCACCGCTGGTTTGGGCAACAGGTGCTTGCGCCGGTTCGCGTGAGGCCGTAGGTGTTCCGGTATTTGCCGGTATGTTGGTCGGAACGTTGGGCGGTTTAGCAATTATTCCGTTGTTTTACATCTTGGTTCAAACGATTGTTGATAAAAAAGGTAAAATCTGGAGCTTTAAGGATAAAAAGTTTTTGGTAGATTAAAGCGTATCAGAAAATACTTGCAATATAAAAAGTTTTATATTATGTAAGTAGTGTTTCTGGTATGGTCCCATCGTCTAGAGGCCTAGGACGCGGCCCTCTCAAGGCTGCAACACGAGTTCGAATCTCGTTGGGATCACCAACAAAGTAAAAAAGGCACCAATAGGTGTCTTTTTTATTTTGTAGAATAGTCAAAAGAGATTTGAGCTTGCAATAAAATCAAACATTATTCTTGTTGTAATACGGGAATAAGCAAGATTTTCAAGAGTAAAACAAACTCCAAGGTGGTCAATTTAAACCACCATTTAAATCAACCATTTTCTTCTACGCTTTTATTCTGTAAAATCAAATACTTA
>DEKL01000128.1:0-610 GCA_002353835.1 Alphaproteobacteria bacterium UBA2723 | reverse complement strand
TTAAATTTTTAATTTTTAAAAAAACACATGGTCAATTTAAACGGTCGTTTATGTTACAATTTAAATAGATGGTAAGTTTAACTTTTAGGAAAGGATATGATTATGAACGAGGGTAACATTGATGAAGTGAAAAAGAAAATTTTTGTTAAATCTTTTGAAGATGGAAAAAAGACCACTACAGATTTAAATGAAATGGTTTATCTGGATGTTAAATCGTATTTTACATATCCTATAGAAAGAAATGAATTTCTTATAAAAGATGCGCAGGGATTTAATGTTCTAGAAATTTCATCGTTAGATGCTTTTAATGCTAAACAAGAGTTAGGTTCACGCGGTAGTTTTAAACAGGTACTAGAAGCAGCTGGTATAGAGTATCATCCTGAAAAAAGAGTACATTCCGGTGATTATGTAGATGGTTATATTGCTGTGCATACAGGACAGTCAGGTATAAACGTTTTTAAATTAAAAGGCGAAATTAGTTTGAGTGATGCCGGTGATGTAGATAGATATTCAGAAATACTTTTGAAAGGAGAAATTGCACAGATAGGCGATGTAAATAGCAGCTTAGATAGATATGTAAGAACATTTAAGGAATACGAAGGTTCTGTGG
>DEKL01000040.1:14753-20055 GCA_002353835.1 Alphaproteobacteria bacterium UBA2723 | reverse complement strand
GTGATTACCAGTACGACCCAAATTTTTTGAGACAGATCGTAAATTCTCAGACATCTTTGCATACGTCTTTCATACGCATCAAGGACAACAATCCCCATCTGCTTTTTTCTTTTTTTTGCCATAAAACATAGATTTAAATAAACACCTGATAATAAGATTTGTTGCGAAGTATAAAGAAAAATGACAAAAAGTCAACAAAAAAGGCAACCGTACGGTCGCCTTTTTATAAGAAATAAAGTACTTTACACTAGATGAGAACACACCACTCGCTGGAACGAAGCTCAAAAGGCTCGTAATCCACATCAGGGTGACTAAAGCTCTGCTTTTTGTCCTCATCATTCTTTGGCGTATCCTTATCATCAGACAGGCATACGGAAAGAATCTTACCGCCGATAACCGCTCCCGCAGTTACAATGGCATAATAACCTAATAAGAACATAGTCGTAAATTTTAAAGTTTGTAATGAAGCTTCAAAAAAACATCAAAGAGAGAGTATCCGAAGATACGAGAACCACTACGTCAGGTTTGAAACTGACAAAACTTTTTTACAACCATATTAAACAGAAGCTTAGTGAAAAAAATATTTTATTGCTTTCAAGCTATAAAATAAAACAACCTCTGTCAACCCCGGTTAATTTACAAAATATTACAGTTTATTACAGATATAGAAGTTTCTCCCATTAAGGGAAAAAAATGTCCCCCCTCCGTTCATGCATTAAAGGGAAAAATTTTGCGAAATAACCGCAACCTATATCCCCTCTGTTCGTGCGTTAAAGGTGGAAAATTTGAGATGGATAGAAGTAAATGTCCTGTGGCAAAAATCCTAGTGTACATAGAAGTACATGGATTTTTGCCAATCAGGCTTCCATTTACGATTAGACACTCAAATTTTACCCTTTAAATAGCGGTAGGTATACCCGCGTCCCTTCTTGATGATATCTTCCGGTGTCCCTTCGGCGATAATTTTACCACCGCCGTCGCCACCCTCGGGACCCATATCAACAATCCAGTCGGCAACTTTGATGACATCAAGATTATGCTCAATAACGATAACCGTATTACCGCTATCAACAAGGGCTTGCAAGACTTTAAGCAAGCGGTTAATATCCTCAAAATGAAGACCGGTTGTCGGCTCATCTAAGATATAAACGGTTTTTCCGGTAGCCCGTTTAGAGAGTTCTTTGGAAAGTTTAATACGTTGCGCCTCGCCACCGGAAAGGGTTG
Organism: Alphaproteobacteria bacterium UBA2723; assembly: GCA_002353835.1. Classification (GTDB taxonomy): domain Bacteria; phylum Pseudomonadota; class Alphaproteobacteria; order RF32; family CAG-239; genus CAG-267. The sequence goes on along the minus strand of DEKL01000040.1, from coordinate 18,831 downwards.
TCGCCGGTTGTCCGAGATGAATATAGCCGAGACCGACTTTTTGCAAAAGTTCCAGACGGGTAGAGATAGACGGGATATTGGCAAAAAATTCATGTGCTTCATCAACCGTCATATCCAAGACATCTGCGATAGATTTTCCTTTATAAGTAACTTCCAATGTTTCCCGATTAAAGCGTTTACCGTGGCATTGTTCACATTCCACATAGACATCCGGCAAGAAATTCATTTCAATTTTGGTCACCCCGTCACCTTTACAAGCTTCACAACGGCCGCCGGCAACGTTAAACGAGAAACGTCCCGCCGTATAGCCGCGTGCTTTAGATAAAGGAAGCTCGGCAAACCAATCGCGGATATAGGTAAACAAGCCGGTATATGTTGCCGGATTAGAACGTGGTGTCCGCCCGATGGGGGATTGGTCTATATCTATGACCTTATCCACGTTTTCCACGCCTTTAAGCGAAGTATAGATACCGGCCGGCTCACGCGAACCGTTAAGTTCTTTATTAAGCGCTTTGTATAGGGTTTCCAAAATCAGCGAAGATTTACCGCCGCCGGAAACACCGGTTACCAAAGTTAATGTTCCTAAAGGCACTTTCAGTTTAACATTTTTAAGATTATGTGTTTTCGCGCCGGTTAATTCCAAAAACTTACCGTTACCTTTACGCCGTCTGCGTGGTACGGCTATTTCCTTTTGTCCGTTCAGGTATTGCGCCGTCAAGCTCTTTTTATTTTTAAGGACTTCCGAAACCGTTCCCTCGGCAACCACATGACCGCCGTTATCACCGGCCCCCGGTCCCATATCCACCAAATAGTCTGCCGCTCGGATAGCATCTTCATCATGTTCTACGACAATCACCGTATTTCCGATATCCCGCAAGCGCTCAAGTGTTTGCAATAAGCGGTCATTATCACGCTGGTGCAAACCGATAGACGGCTCATCTAAGACATACAGCACGCCGGTCAACCCCGAACCGATTTGCGATGCTAAGCGGATACGCTGTGATTCACCGCCGGAAAGCCCGCCGGACTGGCGTGAAAGGGTTAAATAATCCAACCCGACATTGTTTAAGAATTGCAAACGTTCAATAATTTCTTTCAAAATCTTATGCGCAATTTGTGCCTTTTGCGGACTAAGCTGTTCCTCAACCTTAGAAAACCATTGAAGCGCCTCTTTAATGGATAAATCGGAAACTTCCATAATATCTTTACCGCAGACTTTAACCGCCAATGCCTCCGGTTTTAAGCGTTTACCGTTACAATAGGTACATGGTGCCGCAGATTGATAATGCGAAAGTTCTTCGCGTGAAGCCGCGGAATCTGTTTCCAAGAAACGGCGTTCCATATTCGGAATAACCCCTTCAAACGGCTTATCAGCCACCCACCCCGAATAATATACCGGCACACACACGTTCCCCGAACCGTAAAGAATAACATTTCTGGCTTTTTCCGGCAAATCTTTCCATGGTGTATCTTGCGAAATATGCAAAAAATCACAAAGCGAAACCAATGTCTGCTTATAAAAGGCGGATTTAAACCCATACCACGGAGCAACGGCCCCTTGTGCAATGGAACGAGAAACATTCGGCACCACCAAATTTTCATCCATATAAAGTTTGGCACCGATACCGTCACAATGCGGGCAAGCACCCTGCGGATTATTAAATGAAAACAACCGCGGTTCAATTTCCTCAATCGTAAAACCGGAAACCGGACAGGCATATTTTGCCGAACAGGTAAAACGCGAATTGTCGGAAAGATTTTCTACATATAAAATCCCGTCGCCGATTTTTAAGGCTGTTTCCACGGATTGAGCCACGCGCTCTGCCATTTCCGAAGCCTCTTTAACCACCAAGCGGTCTATCACCACCTCAATATCATGCTTAATATTTTTCTCTAAGTTCGGCACATCTTCCAAATCATAAATTTCGCCATCTACTTTGACACGTTGGTACCCCTGTTTTAAAAGGCTTTCAAACTCTTTTTTAAATTCCCCTTTACGACCGCGGGCAATCGGTGCCGCCAAAATAATTTTGGTTCCGATAGGCAATTCTAAGATTTTATCAACCATCTGGCTGACGGTCTGTGCTTCAATCGGCAAGCCTGTCGCCGGCGAATAAGGTGTACCGGCACGCGCCCATAACAGACGCATATAATCATAAATTTCGGTAATGGTGCCCACCGTAGAACGTGGGTTATGCGAGGTTGTCTTTTGCTCTATGGAAATTGCCGGTGCCAACCCCTCTATGGAATCAACATCAGGCTTTTTCATCAAATCCAAAAATTGTCTGGCATAAGCAGATAAGCTTTCCACATAACGACGTTGCCCTTCGGCATAAATCGTATCAAACGCCAAAGAAGATTTTCCCGAACCGGATAAGCCGGTAATCACCGTCAGCTTATCTTTCGGAATTGAAATATTGATATTTTTAAGATTATGCTCTCTTCCGCCTTTAATCTCAATAAATTTACTTTCTGCCATTTTAGCCAAACCTCCGTGGAATTTAGATATGTCACTTTTGCACTTTTGGCAAGTGTTTTTTTCATCTTTTATTTTTTACCAAATATTAAACCTTTTCTGTTAACTTCAAGCCAGTTAATTCAATGGGAGAAGAACCATGGCTAAAGAAACTGTTAAAAAGACATCAAAAAAACCGGTTGCCAAAAAGACAGCCGTTAAAACACCTAAAAAGGTAATTCCGGCAAAGGTTGAAAAAGCCGTTGCACCTGCTGCGGAAAATGAAATCATATCGCCGTTTATTATCTTAAAATTATGGTTTGAAGGTTGGAAAAACACTTTCAAATTGCATGGGCGTTCTTCCCGTTTTGAGCTTTGGATTTTTATGCTCATCAACAGTATCTTAACGATTGGTGTTCAACTTAAATGCAGTTATTATATGTCATCCCGTTTCTTGCGTGCTGCCAATGCCGAGGGGATGAGCTTAAGCACCATAGAAAACTACATTACCGTTGCAGAAACAATTTTCTATTTGATTATTCTTCTGCCGCTATTCCCGCTCGGTTCTCTCTTAATCCGCCGTATGCATGACCTCGGTCATCTGGCATGGCATAATTATCTGGAACCGATGTTTATGGGGATGGTTGTTTTGTGGGTATTGTTCTTAAGTTTAACCTATATCGCCAATACCGATTACGTTTACACCGCTTTATTATTAAACGTTTGCTTTATCACCATTTTATATGCAGTCGGTTTTTATGGTTTCAAATTCCTGATTATGACTTTCTTCTACCGCGGGGAACTGACCAAAAATCGTTACGGTGAAGCACAATACAACACAGACGAACATGAAGAATGGGCATTAAATTTAAGCTGTTTCTACTTCCTGTTTATCTTTACGATTGGTTTGTTATATTTAGTCTTTGCCTTAATCTGAGCAAGATTTTTGTAAGAACTCTGCAATTTTAACAGCCGCCGCTTCGGGGCTGTTAAAATTTATTTCAACCCGATTATTAAGGCGACAACACCCCTGTTTAATATCATAGTGGCAATACGGTGTCACAAAATATCTGCCGTAGATAGCCGAATCATCAACATGAAAATCTATCCCTTCCTTGGCGCAATATTCGGCCTTAGCCTTATCCCAAATTTCGGTCGGTACTTGAAAACTTCCGTCGTCATAAAACGATACCGTGCCGTTTTTCTCGCAATCATCCAAAATAGCCCACACCTGGTCATATTCAATACCATAGCGGTCAAGATACTTGATAATATCACTTTTCGGTCCGCCGCTGATAACGTAAACCGCAACCCCTAATTGCCGTATTTTTTTACAAAACAACGCAAATTTATCCGGCTGCGCGGAGATAACACCATGAAAATCCAACCCAATTTTTAATACCATGACTAATCCTCGGATGAAAACAGCTCTTTAATTGAATTAGGTGCCAATGTTGAAAGTGTATTGATGGAAACATCCGGTTTATCCAAATTTCCGCCGATAGTATAATTGGTGGCAAAGACACTACCGTCTTTACCCGCCAAAACCTTGCCGACCAGCGGAATATTACCGATAAAGGTATTTAACCCGTATGCCGGAATAATCATTCCCTTAGCATCAAT
>DEKL01000040.1:1152-14671 GCA_002353835.1 Alphaproteobacteria bacterium UBA2723 | reverse complement strand
TGCCAAATCTTTGGTGGAAAAAGTGTAGGTAAACGGCGCATTAAGATGCGAAAAACGTAATCCTTCGCCGGTTAAGGTATCCAAAATTCCGGTTAAAGAGGCAACCGATAAAATCTTTGCGATAATCGGCGTATTAACCACCGAGAAATCACGAACTTTGGCAAAGCCTTTGAAGTTTCTGTACTTATCACGCTTTGCCTCAATTTGTAAATTACCGCCGCGCATATTATTATATAAACGCAAAACTTTTAACGTACTGCCGGCATTATTGGAGTCAATATTTAAGACATATTCACTTCCTCTCGGCTCAAAATTAAGTTTCATCTTAACATCTTTGCTCATGCCGTAATTGCCGACCATATTCATCTTATGAAGTCCGATACCGTTTCTTAATTCCGCCCGTCCGGCAAAATTGGTAATCGGCACGTTATTATTCGTCCAAAGTTTATTAACCCCGACCACAATATCCGTATCCGGCACATCTTCCAACGGATCTTTCAAGCTCTTTTTCTTTAAGGCTTTTTCCTCATCCGTTAACACCTTTTTACTGTCAAAAAACTCCGTCAAATCATAGGCATCACCGGTTACCGTTACCTTTAGCTTCAATTTCGGCTCATAGCTGAAATCAACTTTAGCCTTAGCAAATGCTTTTTGCGCTTTAATTTCTGCGATATCTACCGTTTTAATCCGCCCTTTATCATCAGCCGCCATTGTTCCCTTGGCCTCAAACTGCGCCTTTAACAAAGAAAAGCTTTTAACTTCTTTGAGTTTATCTTTGGAAACAATAAAATCGGTTTTAGCCCGACAAGGAATTCCTTTCGGCTTGGCAAAACCCAAAAAGGCATAATCCATCGCCACATCTTTAAGCGAACCGTCCGCCATAATATCTAAATCGCCGTTATTTAAAAATGTGATTGTCGCCTCTACATCAGAAACACCGGTAAAATATGGGGCTTTTAATAGTTCCACATCAGCGCCGAGCGTTTTTAACACCTTATCATCAACTTTAACCTTAGCGCTGATTTTACTCTTATAATCTTTTTCCTTAAACACCTCTTTTAAGGTCAAATCAATCGGGATATCCTGATATTTTGCCACTCCGGTCAGCTCAAAACCTTTTTCCGTTACCTTTAATTTTAAGGCATCAGCCACAAACGTTTTACCTTCCTCAAGCCCTAAATATTCCACCTGTTTCAAATCGCCGTTGACTTCAACTTTCAAATCTTCCGGTGCTAAATCTTTTCTCAATTCAAAATCAAGCTTTAAGTCAATATCCACATCACCGGCAACTTCATCCGGATTAACCCCCATTTCTTTGGTAAAGCCCAGCGGCTCATGGTCTATCAGCTTTAGCGCATCGGTAATGGTTGAATTTCCGGTCAGGTTAATGGAAATAAAATTATCCTCTTTATCCAAATCATATAACAACACATTACCGCCGGTTAAAATAACCCCGTCTGATACCCCTTTATCAACCTTAATATCAATTTTATCATGCGAAAAAGACGCTGTTCCGTACACGTTATGAATAATCGGCATTCCTTCTAAGTAAAACAAGTTTGAATCTGCAATATCTGCCGTGCCGGTAAGCTTTAACAACCCGAATTTTTCGGCTTTTTTATCCCAACCGAAATCAAACACAAATTGTCCGTTGGAAATTTTACCGCCGGAAAGCCCGTCATGACACCACGCCCACGCATCTTCCCCCAAATACTTAGGCCATAAGAAAGAAAGTTCATCCATATCAAATTCGCCGATTTTCGCCTTAAAACTAAGCTTAAAATCTTCCAAATTACCTTTTAAGATATAATCTTCAAACCCTTCTGCCGAAAGGCTGAGCTCTGCTCTTTTACCATCAAAATCAAACTGTGCATTTTCAATTTTAACCTTGTCCAGACCGCCATGCAGACTACCGTCTAGATTAAAGGAAGAAACATCATAGTCAAAATCTTTACTGTCACCAAAACCGATCTTTCCTTCCCCGCCCTCAATAGAAAAGCTGATATCTTTGATATTATTTCCGAAACTTTCCGCAAATTGCTCTTTATTTTTCAAAACATTACCGAAATCTATCAGCGCCGAAACCTGTCCGTTAACCGGAATATCCACTGCACGAATTTCCCCTTTATTCGCCACTAAGATATCATACAAATCCGTAACCACCAAATCGGAAAAATTCAAAGTAAACAGCAGTTCATCATTAAAAATTCTGTATTTAAGCTCCATATCCAAAGCCGAGGCACGGTCGCTGAAACGAACGGCACTGTCCGTTTTAATCACAATATCGGAAAGCCGCCGCTCAAATTGAAAATTCATATTTTGGAACGTGAATTGCTGTCCGGTTTCCACCTCGTTTACCGTCAGCGTACCGTCAAGCACTTCAATATTGTTAATAAAGCTTTCCAGATAAAGCTGTTCTTTAGAGTTAAAGCGTTGCAGAAAATCCTCAAACTGGGTAAAGAAGAATTCCAATTTTTTCATACGAATTTTCTGTTGTTCATCAATAGATTTGGTCGTAACTTCTTCTGTTTCTTTGTCTTTTTTCAACCCGTAAACGTTTTTAAGATATATATCCGGCTCCTCAACCGTAATAGAACTCGGTGCAAGCATTCCTTTAAGCAAAGCTCTTGCCGAAAAAGATAATGATAAACGCGGCGCGTTAATTAAATAATCTTCATTTTTAGCTTGAAATATGACATCACGCGCAATAATTTTTACCGGTTGCACGGAATGAACCAACTCTAGATTAACCTTGCCGACAGCCAGATCATAAGATGAGGTATCATTAGTTAAAGCTTGAATAATATAGGGTTTTAAGAAATTAACTTTAATCGGACCTTTGCCCAAATTCCACAGCAAAACCAACAGCGCAATCAAAGACAAAGCGCTAGCATAGTCCCAAAACAAAGCTAAAAAGCGTAATTTCCGGATCTTTGTGCTCACTTAAAACACCCTATTTATTACAAACAACGCGAACTTATCGCGATTTTAGTTAATGTAAACCGTTTTTAGTAAATTTAACGTAAACAATTAAAAAAAACAGGATATTTTTATCTGTGTTGACGGCAAAAATATCCACCGCCCGATTTTTTAGGCTTGCGTGACAAGAGATGGTAAGTAAGAATAATCAAGATAAAGGAGAACAAAATGCAGACCGAAAATTTTAAGAACGAATTATCCCGCTGCTTGGGGTGTAAAGCTAAACCCTGCGAAAAAGCTTGCCCCTTAGGTGTTTCCCCGCATGACTTTATCGCCTTAGCGCTTAAAGATGATTTTAATAAGGCCTCGTCCATAATTGCCGAAAAGAATCCGTTACCCCAAACTTGCGGTTTAGTCTGTCCGGATAGGTTCTGCCAGAAGGCCTGTATTCGCGCCAAGATAGACAAAGCCGTAGAAATTCCCTGCCTGCAGGCAGAAATTATGCGCCGTGGCGGTTATCCCGATATCGTTTTACCGCCAAAAACAAACAAAAAAGCCGCGGTTATCGGCGGCGGTCCTGCCGGTCTGGGTGCAACCTATGAGCTGATTTTAGCCGGCTGGTGTGTGGATTTATATGAAAAAGAATCCCGTCTAGGTGGCACAGCTTGGCTGATACCCGATTTCAGATTGCCGAAAGAAATTTTAGAATATGAAATCAATCGCATTGTCAACAATGACCGTGTCACCGTCAAATTAAACACCAAAATAACCGATTTTCAAACCCTTAAAAAAGATTATGACGGCGTTATTTTAAGTTTAGGCAAAACCATCACCTACACCTCCGGCATTAAAGGCGGTGAGCATTATATTCCCTACACCGAATATCTTTCCCACCCCGAAAAATACCAATCTTCAAAAATTGCTATCGTCGGCGGTGGCGAAGTCGCGTTGGATTGTGCCATGACCGCTAAGAAAAACGGCAGTAAAGATGTGGAAATGTTTGTCCGCCGCCGTCGCGAAGATATGCGGATTATGGCGCGTGACCAACTGGAATTGGAAAAATTCGGCATAATCGTCAGAGATTTATCTTCCATCACCGAAATCAAAGATAAAAACGGCAATTATGACATTTCAGCCGTTAAAAACCGCATTAACGACCAAGGCAAAGCCGAAACGCTTGCCGGTACGGATTATTCTTTGGGCGGTTATGATATTTTGGTGGAAGCATTAGGTGCTTATTACCCCAAAGAGCATATTCCCGAAGACTTCATCATTGCCGGTGACATGAGCGGCACCGGTGATACGGTGGTTCAAGCGCTTGCTTCCGGTAGAGAAGCCGCCCAAAAACTCATCAGCGGAGAAAATAAATGAAAATAACTCTAGGTGTCATCGGCAAGTGCAAAGCAACCTCTCCCGAAGGTGAAATCATCAAGCGCTACCAAGAGCGTATGAAATGGAATTTGCAGATTAAAGAAAAAGACAATACCACACAGGAAGAAGAAGCCAAATTTTTACAAAGTTGTATTGTCCCCTCTGCTAAAGTTGTTGTTTTAGATGAGAGAGGCAAAAACATGAGCAGTCCCGAGTTTGCCTCAATCCTTGAAAATTGGATGACCGAAGGTTGTTCGGAAATTTGCTTTCTTATCGGCGGGGCAGACGGCCATTTGGAAGAAACAAGAAAAAAAGCCGATTTAATTTTATCTTTCGGCAAGCTCACTTTACCGCATATTTTAATGCGTGCGGTTTTGGCTGAACAAATCTATCGTGCCGAAACCATCATCTCCGGCCACCCCTATCATAGAATCTGAGCGGTTTGCTTGACAATGCAAAAAAAATATGCTATGCTCGGCGTACTTTAACATTATTAAGATAAGAAAACCATGGGAACAGATTTAATCGTACCTGAAATAACGCTGATAAACAAACTAGAAGAAGTTGAAAGTTCTCTGCCGCCGGCGCTGTGGCAACAGATGAGAAACGATGTTGCCGTCTATGCTGAAGAAGATGACAAACTGCCGGCTCCCACACGCTTAAAAAAGCGGATGTTACTTTCGGACTTTGTTAATAAGGCCATCAGCCTGCCCTTAGAAATTGAGCCGGAAATCAATGAACAAACGCAAAAGCAATTATATCGCCTGCACCTGTTTTGCTGTCAGCAAATCGTGCATAATCCGGAAGTGCGCCGTAATCCCCTAGTTTTAGGCTTCAGAGCTTTAGAAGAAATGCATTTGGCTTTGGTCGGTATTTTAACCACTTTTCGCCTTGTTCACCCCGAATGCCCGTATTCTTGGAATGATTCCTTTTTCTCCGGTCATATCGTTACCCACAAAGGTCCTGACGGGCATACTTTTATTAAATTCAAACATCCGCTAACCGCAGATATCATCAACCAAGCCATCACCGAAGAACTAATAACCGATTGGATGATATACCGAGCCTATGATCATAACGGCATCCGTACATTGACGGATGTCAAAAATAATCTTTTGGATGTGCCGAATTTCAAGCGTGGTGGCAAGCCCTCCGCCGAATTTTCCCGTTTTGAACGCAAAATGCAGGAACAACGCAACCGCAAGAAAGTAGCACAAGATGATGCGTTGGAATTGGAATTGCGCAAAACTTTGGTACAAAATGTCGCCCAACAGGCGGTGGAACAATTATTGGCATCCGGCGTTTCGGCGATGGATTTATTAAATCAGGCTTTTAATGGCGACCTCAGTAAACTCTTGGAACAAAAACAACCCAAAGAGCCGATAAAATTACAAGAAGCGCCCAAACTCGAAAAAAAGAAAAAAATTGCCAAACAGGATACTTCTGAAATTGAAAATCTAATCTCGTCATTACTGGAAGATAATACTTAAACGAAAGGACTTTAAGATGATATATGTTTGGTCGGTTTTCATAGCGCTTTTATTGCTGTTTATTTACGATTATAACAAGCTCATCAAACTCAATCAACAGGTCAACGAGGGCTGGAGCGGTATAGACGTACAATTAAAGCGCCGTCGTGATTTAATACCTGAATTAGTGAAAATCGCATCCTTTTATACCAAACATGAAAAAGAAACTTTTTCCCGCGTGGCAGAATTAAGAACTGCCGCCGAACACGCTGAAGACATAAAGGCTCTGACCTCGGCCGAAACCGAAATCACCACCGGTTTGCAAAAAATATTCGCCGTCGCCGAGGCTTATCCGGAATTAAAGTCCGACCAACAATTCGTAAAACTGCAAGACAATCTTGCGATTATAGAAAAAGATTTATCCTTTGCCCGCCGATATTATAATGCTTCCGTCAGAAACTTTAACATTGCGATATGCATGTTTCCGGAGTTAATCGTTGCCAACGCCATGGGTTATACGGAAAAATCATTTTTTGAAATCACGCCGGAAGAACGAGAAAATGTTAAAGTTAATCTCTAAAATATTTCTCATCACGCTCTTTCTGTTTGCCATACCGGCGCAGGCCGCCGAATATATCAAGTTTTTTCAAAGCGATATCGTTGTAAAAGAGGACAGCAGTTTAGATATTGTTGAAGAAATCACCGTTCATCATGAGGGTAATCTCATCCGTCGCGGTATTTATCGGGATTTAAGCATGGCCAAAGGCGAAAGCTACCAAATAATCTCCGTTATGCGCAATAACAAGCCGGAACCGTGGTTTACCGAAAGAAAGGGAAATTATCTCCGCTTAAATACCGGCAATGATGACTTCCTTCCCGCCCCTGCCACTTCAACCTTTACCATAAATTACATTATGTATGATGCCCTGCGCCCGATAAAAGGCGAAGACAATAATGAACTTTATTTAAACATTACCGGCAAATGGGCGCTTCCAATAGAAAAAACAACCGTAACCGTAAGTTATCCCGAAGGTACTGAGATTGTCCGCCAATATGCCTACCAAACAGGTAAAAACCCTTTGAATATGGAACCGGGCAACCCTTTTGAATTTTCCGCTCTTAACCCTAATGAAGAAGCAACGATAGCCCAAGCCTTTAAGAAAGGAACGGTCAATATTACCATACCGGCCTTTTGGCGTTGGACAATCTTAGCCTTTGCCGCCATGCTGATTTATTATCTTGTTGCCTGGTATTTCTTCGGCAAAGATCCCGAGCCGCGTGCCATCGTACCGGATTGGGAAGTGCCGAAAGACCTGTCTCCTTTGGAATGTGCCTACATTATGAAAAACGGCAAAACCCCGAAAAACAGCCTGTTTTTGCATATACTGGGGCTGATATATAAAAAAGCCGTTTCCGTTCGTGAAGTGCAAAAGGGACAATTTGCCAAAGCAAAAGGATTTGAAATCAATACGCTGGAAAGTGCTGATAAATCAAACCCCGAAGTAAGATTATTTGCCGCCAACTATCCGAAATATTTAACCGTTTATGATTCCGAGCCGGATGAAGACTTAGCACACTACAACTCAAAATTGACTAAAAAAACAGAAAAATATCTGGAACAAAAATATTACCGCAAACGAAATTTGGTAACCCTGTTGGGAAGCCTGTTTCTACCGGCGGTTTGGCTGTTTTACGCCTCTGATTTATGCATCTTCTTATTTATCAACCTGCTCCTAATATATTTTGCCAACAAAAACTATATGTCGGTTATCATCATTTGGCTTAACCTGCTACCGCTCACCTTACTTCCGGCAATCAACTATTTCCCGATGTCATTGCTGATATTACCTTACGTCTGTCTGATTTTGGTATTTAAATATTTAATGTTCCAACCGACCATTATCGGTCAGCGCCAAAAAGAAAAAATTGCCGGTATTAAAATGTTTTTGGAAACAATTACCGGAAACCAAATCATCTCCAAAGATACCCAAGCGCAAGCCGACGATACGGGTATGCCGATGGAAAATCGCCTAACCCCTGCTGATATGGAATCCCTGTTTCCTTATGCGGTTGCTCTAGGGTTGGAAAAAGCATGGAAAAAGAAGTTTAAGACCATATTCGGCATCCCTCTTTGGCAAGAAACAATGAGAAATGTTTACTACCATGATAACTTTACCACAAACTTTAGTCACTGTTGCCGCGATGCAATTCACATCCCATCTTCCGGTTCTGACGGTTTCGGCAGCAGTAGCGGTTTTGGTAGCAGCGGTGGCGGTTTTTCCGGCGGCGGTTTCGGCGGTGGTGGCGGCGGTGGTCGCTAAAAAGATACAAAAAAACGCGAGAAATTTTACCTTTCCCGCGTTTTTTAACCCCTCCGGCACACTTATTCTAAAATAATCTCATCACAACGGCGCTGTTCAATAACATTTTCCGCCTCAACATCAATTTGTTGTGTTGTGCCGGCCTTAAGCGTAAAATGCCATTCATAAACATTTCCGTCACCGGCCTTACCTTGAAGAGATTCTTTAATAATCTTGGTTTGTCCGTTAAGCGGTTGCTTTAAGACCATTTCTACGTCTTTCTTGCCCTTATTAGTCGTTGTATAACTCACTTTATAGCGATAAGTATCGGCAACTGTCGGGCAGTCATCTTTCTGTTTTCTGTATTTATGCGTATCGGTTTTGGTTAACTCTGTCATTTTACCCTCGCCGTAAACATCAAAAAACTTACCTAACTGAAGAGAAACCTTTTGCCCCTCAGCCTTATTATCTATCACATTTTCGCCGATAAACTGCAAAGCACCGTTATCATCCGGCGCATAAAAACTGATTTTTCCTTGTGGCAACGGCATTCCTAAACCATCTTCCTTTTGGTTTATAAAGCGATAATAAACACTCGGGTGCACATCTTTATAATAAGTTTTAGACGTATTAAAATAAATGCCCGAATTCAGCACACCCTCTTTTTCATATTTGACTTTCGGCGCGTTAATAAAAGATACCTGTTTCATTTGCCCGTTTTTAAGCGTCGTATTCTCCGGAATTTTATAAATATAGTAGCTATCCATCGCCATCGGCTCGGAAATCACTGCGCCCATGGAATTAGCGCTGTCTGCCATCATCAAATTAACACCCATTGCCTTCATCGCTCTGGGTTGCATAAATTGGCGCACGGTATTAACCTCGCCTGCCACCAAATTAACTTTAACATTATCATAACCGCTGCCGGAATCATTAGAAATGGCCGCACGTCCTAACAAAGATAATGTCGTTTCATCATTAACATTAACCACATAGTTGGCCTGCCAGGAAAAACCGTTCGCCAAATATGCCAAATTCAAATCTTTCGCACCGGCAACGGCAGTTTCAATTTTAGCCATCAACACCGGCGTACTGTTAAGCTCCGGCGGTATGCTATCAAACAGTACCCGCCCCGGAAAATTTGTTTCTATCCCGTAATCAAATTTAAGCACCGGTATTCCCCCGTCTGCCGCAAGCAAAACCGCTTTTTCAAAAATATTTTTGCCGTTATCGGGAGCCTGTCTGACGGTATTAACCGTTTTACCGATATGAGCATTAAGCATTGTGGCATAGTTAATACCGGCATAATCATAATTTTGTTCTAAAACGCGGATATTATCGCCGTAAATAAAAACGGATTCCGGCTTTAATTGTTGTGCAACCTCATTAAAAACAACATCATTTGCCCCGCTTTTTAAGGAAAAACTCTGACTCTTCTTAATCAGCGCCAAATCTTGATTATAAATTGTAATCTCGGTTTCTAAAGCCGATGCATTAAAAGCAACAAGCGAACCCACCGTCATCAAAAGCCACGTTTTTTTCATCATAAATTCTCCTTAAAATCAAAATATATTTGAGATATAACAAACAAACCGAACAAAGTCAACCGACCAAACGCATTACCTGTTAAGCATTTCACAAAGACCGACAATCTCTTTTTGAACATCATTAACCCGCTTGACAAAGGCATTGATGGTATTAGTTGAAAAAAGCTTAAACTGATAAAAAATCTTTGTTTCCGAACCTATCCAAAAATAAATTTTTCCTTTCATCACCACCACTTTAACAGAAGATGCCTTAAATAATTTCAAAAGTGCTAAAATATGCGCCTGTGCCTGATGTTTTTGCAGATAACCGTTAAGCTCGCCTGAGATAACAGGCTTGTTTTTAGAAATGTCTATCTTCCCTTTCAAACCTTCCGGCGCCGTTTGAACATTTAGCGCTAAAACAACACCTTGGAAAGCCGTTTGTGAGAAAGAAAAGAACTTTGCGGAAATAAGTGAATAAAGCCAATCCTCTTCCAAAATAAAATCATTTCCTTTCATGACATTATGACATTCGCGAAATTTATAGCTTTTGACCACATTTTGCGCATCAAGCACGCTTTCGCTTACTCCGCGCCCGAAATCAAACTTTAAGCCGTTAAAAAGCGTATCGGCACGAGCTAAAATAATCCCCTCTCCGCGCACCTGCAAATCTTCTTTAATTGCTTTTAACATCAGATAAGCAACCAAAACCGCCACAGCAACCGTTAACAATATAAAGCCGAAAAAAACAAAATAAACAAACGCTGCCCACACCACAAGCACCGCCACGCACATCACAAACAAGACTTGTAATAAATATTTTTTGCGCCAGTAATTAAGAACCCTCGTTTCCTGACCTGCCATCAGATTTACCTTTCTTATTTAAAATCAACACCTTTCAAGCTAATTTACTATAAGAACATAAAGTTAAAATATCTTAAAAAAAGAATTACAAAAAAACGACATAGGGGTAATAAAAAAGTGTTGCCACATTATCAAAAACATGGTACAATGTGACCATAAGATGACATCAAACCAAGGAGGCTACCATGTCAGACGAAGAAGTAAAAAAAGTTGAAGCAACAGAAAATGATGCTAAAACTAAAGATAAAAGAAGCTTTAAGGCAAAAGCAGCGTTTGCCGCCAAGAGAACAGGTGAAAAGCTCAAAAAGCTCAAAGAAAAAGGTAAAGAGATAGCTAAAGATACTGTGGATTATGTAACAGACCATGCGGCATCTGCCACCGTAAAAGTTGCCACCGTCGCAACTTTAGCCGGCAGTATGGCGCCGACAGCCGCCAGTGCCGCCACTCCGAATGACCATGAAGATGGTAATGTAACTTGGGTAAATGGTCAAAATCCGAATGAATCAACAATAGCATTGGAAATGCCTGATGGTACGGTTTTAGACGGTTCAAAAGGTATCGGTGCGCAACCGGTAAAAGATTTACCGCGTTATAAACTCGGTGGACAAAAGAGAACCGCCAGTTTTTCGTATGAACAACAAAGAATATCAGCCTCTCAGCAACAAGGAATGTCATCTTCCAGACAGCAAAGACAAGCTGTTTCTCCGCTGGAATCTTATGCTCAAAATTGGGAAGCCTCTCACCCCGGCAAAATCTTGGTTGTTTCAGAATTATCTCCGTATGTAACAGACTATGGTAATCCTATGACCGGAAACCATGGATACTGCGGCATTTTGGAAGAATATGACACCAGAAGACCGGCATTATCTCCTAAATTTCACGTTGTACCAAATGACTTTTATAATGATAAAGTTGCTGTTTTAACCATAGATCAAATTAGAACACCATCGGTACAAAGAAAATATTTATCAGGTGGTTTAGGCAGTTGGTGCCCGATAGGACATGCTCATGCTATTGGTTTTCATGCCCAATACAGCTCTCGTGGTTTTGGTTTCCATGTCAGCGGGTTAGGCAGACGTGGTGGCGGACATATCGGCGTTAGCCACAGACATGGTCAAACCACTGTTTCAGTAGGTGGTGCCGGAAGACATGGCGCCGGTGGTATAACAGTTAGTACCGGAAAACGTGGCACCAGTGTCAGTATGGGTGGTTTTACGATAAGACGACGCTAAACTTAACAAAACACAATCCCTCAAGCACAAACTTGAGGGATTTTTTTTTGCGAAATAGCCGCGGAAGTCCTAAATTTTTAAGCTAAAACAACTTTAGTTGTTTTGCTATGGGCTTGGAGAATACCTCTTACCGCCCCCGAATAGGCGGATTTTTTTGCGAAATAGCCGCGGAAGTCCACCAAGGCGCAGAGCGTACAAGTAGAAGGCAACAAGTTGCCCACGACGCGACGACGTGAGGCTTCCATTTCAGAGGTCAATCACAAAAAAATCCCCTATTCAAAGACGACTTCGATTTCTTTCTGAGCCACAATCACATACCCCTTTACTTCGCGTGCTCCTTCGTGACGTAAAGTGGTTTCTTCCGCGGATAAAACCTTAAACCCGCAATATTTCAAAAGCCTGAAAACGTAGTTAATCGTGTGCACGAAACGTCCGGAAGGCATTAAGAAATAATCACTGTTATTGACCATATTTTTAGAAATTGAAAACACCAAGAATCCGTTAAATTTAACAGCGGGAGTTAATACGTGGAACAGCGGTTTCAATTCACCGATATAAGTAAACACATCACCGGCAACAACCGCATGGAAAAGTTGCTGATTAGTTTTTAAGAAACTGATGATATCGCCGGCATAAAGTTCTTGATAAATTCCTTTATTTTCGGCAACTTCAAGCATTTTATCGGAAATATCAACCCCATAAAATTCCTCGTTGGGAAAATATTGTTTAAGTGCCTCCGTACAAAGACCGGTACCGCACCCCAAATCCAAGATACGCCGTTTTTTAAAGAGTTTGGTTTTAAGGTGATTCTTAAGATTTTCGGCAATCAGTTGCGGCACTTTGTAATCCAGTTCTCCTAAGATATCATCAAAAGAAGGGGCAAAACCGTCAAACAAGCCTTTTACATAGGTTAAATCCATCATGGAAACATCTTGCACATTACGAAGTGCCGAACAGGTATGGTGAATAATTGTATTATCCGGAAACATTTCTTCCCAACGAGTGAGATATTTCTCCACCAATTCGTGATTTTGCGTTTCTTCCGAGACCTCATAAAGGAAATATGCAAAATTGATTTGGTCATCCAACGTCACATGCGGTCCCTTTAAGGCGATAGCTTTCCATGCGTAATGCAGGCATTGTTTCCAATTCCCCATTTTTTGAAACAAATTAGCGATAGAATTACAAAGCCAATCGGAAGTCGGAGCAATTTCCGCCGCTTTTTTAAGGCAACTTGTTGCTTCCTCGTTTCTAGCAAGTTCAATATAAGAATTACCGGCAATAATATAGGGTTCGGCGCTCATCGGTCTTTTATCAATCGCTAAAGTTGCAAATTCTATGGCGCGAATAAATTGCCCCAAATTATAGCAGGTATTGGCAATATTTAGGATGGCATTGTAAGACTGCGGATTAATTTTATACATTTTTTCATAAAGCTCAAGAGCTGTATCATAGCGCTCCAGAGCATAATAAGCATTTCCCAAATTCATCAATGCGGAAAAGTTGTCATTTTGCAAAGCAAGAACCCGCTCAGCCAAGGGAATAACTTTATCATAGCGTTTAAGCTCATATAAAATCGTTGCCGAATTAAGCAGAGCGGTTAAAGACTGTGCGTTAATACCCAAAGCCTTTTTATAAAGGCTGAGAGCCATTTTTTTATCCCCCATATTATCGTAACAACTGGCGGCGGCAATTAAAAATTTTTCATCATCTGTATGAGCCATTGCCAATTGCAGATAAATTTTGGCAGCTTTATCATATTCTCTGTTTTTAAGTAAATTCAGTGCGTTTTGTTCCAGTTCTTCCACTTTAAGCCCTCAAAATACAAATTTTATCCC
>DEKL01000040.1:951-1091 GCA_002353835.1 Alphaproteobacteria bacterium UBA2723 | reverse complement strand
TTATAATTTATATTTTGATTTATAGTTTTAATCAAAAAAAATTAAAAAAAAGTATTGACTATCAAAAAAATATAAGCTAAAAAGCTTGCAGTTTGATGGGGGTGTGGCGGAACTGGTAGACGCGCTAGCTTCAGGTGCTA
>DEKL01000040.1:0-925 GCA_002353835.1 Alphaproteobacteria bacterium UBA2723 | reverse complement strand
CAAAATCTTGTTTCCTCCGGAAGTGAGAGTTCAAGTCTCTCCACCCCTACCATTAAAGAACCTTGCACAAGTTGCAAGGTTTTATTTTTATCACAAAATTTAATTGCCTTTTTACTTTTAGCTGTTATAAAAAATCTATAGAGAAATTATAGAGGATTATATCATGCGGCCGACATCTTTTACTTTTGACAAGAAATCAATACGTTACCGTCACGCATTAAAGACGATAACCAAATTTTTAAGAAGTCATATCTTTTTAATTATCATCACCATGGCAGTATGCTCTTATTTTTACGGTCTGCTGGGTAATTGGAACGGTACATATTTTGATGCAGACGGCTACATGCATGCCCTAAGAGTACATCATTTGCTTTTAGCACCATCGTTTGCCGAACAACCGATTTTAGAAAGCAACTATCCGTTCGGAGAATATCTGCACTGGACACGCCCGATGGATGCTTTATGGCTGTTGTTTACTTTGCCGTTTTGGTCTTTGGATAACATAAAAGATGTCATCTTTTTAAGCGGCACCTTTATTGCGCCTGTTTTGGGTGTCTTAACCGCTATTGTGTTAGCTTACGGTTTACGTCGCCAATTCAGTGTTTATTTGGTCATTTTAGGATGCACTATCTTGTTCTTAAACCCGGCTGCCAACGACTACTTTATGCCGTTGCGCCCTGACCACCATGCTTTAATGATAATGCTTGCGGTTTATGCCTCATCACTGGTATTATGCTGGATGAAAAAACGTCAAAACCGTTATTTAAGACTGTTAGGCATCATTTTGGCGCTAATGACCTTTACCGCTATTGAGGGCATATTACTGTATGCCATTTTCCTTTGTTTTTTCCTCTATCTTTATACCTACAAAAATGTTTCTCTCTTACCGGCGGTTAAAACATCCAAATACTTTGCCATCGCCTTA
>DEKL01000061.1:51938-63329 GCA_002353835.1 Alphaproteobacteria bacterium UBA2723 | reverse complement strand
TTGGTTGATAAGTTCTTTTCATAATTAAATCTCCGGTTAATTAATTTATTATTTAAAGGTCTGTAAATACAGTACCTCTCGGTTCAACAGAGTTTATAAAAGCAAATTATTTATAAGTCAATATTTTTTATGCAAAATGATGAATACGAAAAAAGGACTATTTGCATAAAGGTAAGATTAACGAAAATGCTTGAAAAATAAAATGGATATGGTATAAAATAAGTACATTTTGGAGGTTTACGTTCTTGCCATGATAATTGATAGCAAAAATGAAACACAAAAAAGTATATTAACGAATAAATGTTTTTACCAGACCACTGCACAGATAATGCGTGAGTTTGAAAAGAAAGGCTATGCCAATTCGGCAGATGAAACAGCCAAGGTTATTGCCGCATATCATGAGCTTGTTCAAAAGAAAGCCAAAAACAACTTTAGCAAAGATTATAACGAAGCATTCAAAAAAATAGATGATGCCATCAAAGGTTTGGCAAACAAAGTGTTCTATAACTACGAAAAGCAGAGTCTGGACTATGCATATCAATATTTTGCAAAGTTTGACTATATAAGTGCGATTATCGGTCGCCAGCATACAAAGAAGAAATCTTAAATTACTAAGCTCACCTGTTAATTTTTTGAAAACTTGGTTTGCCAAGCGTTTGTTTGTGTTCTAAATTCTTAATATAAACAAAAACTATAAGGATTTTAATATGTCAGAAATTTCAGTTATCGGTAGCGGGCGCTGGGGAACGTTCTTGGCGTGGTATGCGGCAAATTATTGTCATATGGATAAAGTTAAAATATACAGCAAACCTGATGCCCCTGATTTTATTGAGCTCAAAGAAACAAGAAAAAATCCGTATTTGACGCTCACGGATAATATGTTTTTATACGAGAATATCGCTGATATATTAGATAATGACCTAATTATCATTTCTATCGGTAGTCAGCACGTGCGCTCGTTGGCCAAAGAATTAAACGGATATAATGTGACCGGAAAGACTTTTCTTTTGGCAATGAAAGGTTTGGAAGAGCCAAATGCTAAAATCTTAAGTGATGTGATGCGGGAAGAAATTGATGTGCCGATACACATTGCAACTTTAGGCGGTCCCGGTCATGTTCAAGATTATATGAAGAAGGTTCCGTCATGCGCGGTTATAGATAGTGATGAGGAATTTATAAAGGAAAAAGTGATTAAAACACTGCAAAGTGAGCTAATCCGATTCTATTACGGCTCAGATTTTATCGGTAATCAGATTGGTGCAGCCTTAAAAAATGTTATAGGTATTGCCGCCGGTATCTTAGATGGTCTTGAATGGTACGGCTTAAAAGGAGCCTTAATGGCTCGTGCACCGGTAGAAGTAGGGCGCTTTATTAAGCACTTTGGCGGTAATCCGATGACAGCTTATGGTTTGTCGCATTTAGGCGATTATGAAGCAACATTATTTTCTAAGCATAGTCACAATCGTATGTTTGGGGAGATGCTGGCAAAAGGGGAAAGTTTTGATAAACTTGCCGAAGGTTATTATACCTTAAAGGCGGTTAAAAATATTGCCGATAAAGAAAATATCAATATGCCGATTTGCCAAGCGCTTTATAAAGCAGTTTATGAAGGCGCAGATGTCAAACAGACGATTCGCACAATGTTTGAAAGAGATTTGAAACACGAATTTGAACCGATGGAAAGAAAAGTCATTTAATAGATTATCGTTCAATGGAAATTTCGGTAATATTGTTGTCTTTGACTTCAAAAAACTGACCATCATTTCGCAAAGATGAAAATTCCAATATATTCGTCGTGGTCAGCCATGTTTGCGTTTTTAAGTCCTTAATTTTAGATAAGAGGGCTTGGCGTTTGTTATCATCCAAGTGTGCGGCCACTTCATCCAACAAAAGAATAGGTGGAAAGCCTCGATTCGCTTTAAGGCACCTTGCTTCAGAAAGAATAATGCTTAAAAGTAAAGACTTCTGTTCGCCGGTTGAACAAAGGGCCGCCGGTATATTCTTTCTCTTATAAATGGCTGTTAAATCTGTTTTATTAAGAGTGTTTGCCGTGTCATTATTTAAGATACTGTGCCGAAGTTTTTGCATAGATTCGCGATAAAAATCTTCAACATAAACCGCCGGTTTTTCATCAAGTAATTTTTCAATGGTTCCGCTAAGCTCTAAAACAACATCCGGAAAAAAGTCATCTGGATTCTTTTCCATAAAAGCATTAAGCTTAGCCACTTGTTCACGTCGTGCCGCCGCAATAGCCGTACCGACACCGGCAATTTGTTCTTCCAAAGAGATGAGCCAATTTGTATTGATTTTTCCGCTTTTTAATATTTGCAGCCATTGTCGATACAAATTATCATAGGAAGATAATCTCCGACTATGATCCGTATCAAACGCAGACACGATTCTATCCAAAAAACTGCGCCTGTGTTGTGCCCCTCCGATAAAGAGTCTATCCATTTGCGGGGTAATCCAAATCAAAGATAAATAGTTGCCAAGCTCATTTTGTGAAGAAAGTTTCTGGTTGTTAATATGAACGATTCGCCTTTCAACTTCTTTGAGTTCATTGTATTCAATTTCCTTAATTTGGCTTTCAACAGCCGTGCCGACAGATATGGTTTCTCCCGCTCTTTCTATTTGCGCGGAAACCGCCCAGCCGTTATTGTTTATAAATATTGGAGAAGGTTGTTGGCTGGCCAAAAAATCAAAAGTTTTAATCTCGGATAATTTAGCGTTTCTTAAACCGCGCCCTTGGGATAAAAAAGATACGGCTTCTAGGATATTTGTTTTACCGCTACCGTTTTCACCACCTAATACAATAAACGGCTTATTTAAGTTTAAACGAAGATATTTATAGTTACGAAAATTAACTAAGGTCAGACGCGACAATGCGAGTCCAACCTCAGTTTTATCAAAATCACAACAAACGTTTAATGCTTTATCCACTTAGATTCTCATAGGCATTAAAACATAAATGGCACTGTTATCGGAAGTATCGTTAATAACCGTTGCCGCTGCAGAACCGGACAGACTGAAACGAACTTCATCACCTTTGATTTGAGCCAAAATATCCAATAGATAACGGAAATTATATCCGGTATCAATGGATTCCTTATCATATTTGGCTTCCAATTCTTCGGAAGCGTTACCTAACTCGGCATTGGAAGCGGCAATGGTTACATGGTTCGTATCCGTAATCATACGAATACCTCTGCTTCTTTCGGTAACAACGGAAACACGGTCAACCGCGGCCGCCAAATCTTTCACGTTAACTTCCAATATCTTATCATTATCGGTCGGAATAACACGTTCATAATCAGGGAAAGTGCCATCAATCAGTTTAGAGGTTAGCGTGATATCTTCAAAAGAAATGCGAACTTTATTTTCGGATAAAGCCATAGAAACATTATCTGTTGTGGCATCATCTAACAATTTACGGATTTCCAAAACAGACTTTCTCGGAATAATAACGCCTTCTAATTTTTCTGCACCGGCAGGTAACGGCGATTCTGCGCAAGCAAGACGGTGACCGTCAGTTGCAACAACGCGCAAAACATTAGTTTCACCTTCTGCCTTGGCATGAACATAAAGACCGTTCAGGTAATAACGAGCTTCCTCAACAGAGGCAGAAAATTGTGTGCGGTCAATTAAAGTTTTCAATTCATCACGGCTGATTTCAAAATTGATAGGTAAATCATCACCGGATATAATCGGAAAATCTTCCACACCGATTGTTGAAAGCGAAAAGTTTGAACGACCTGAGGCAATTGTCAAAGCACCTTTATCATTCGGGTAAGACAATTCAACATCCGCGCCGTCAGCTAATTTTCTGACAATATCGTAAAGCATATGTGCCGGAGCAGTTGTTGCGCCTTCCTCGGCAATTTTGGCTTCAACAATTTCGGTAATTTCAATATCCATATCAGTAGCCTTAAAGCTGATAACATTGCCCTTGGCTTCAATACGGACATTAGATAAAACCGGTATGGTATTTCTCTTCTCAACAATGCTCTGTACATGGCTGAGTGTTTTCAAAAATTGTGCACGTTCTATTGTGAATTTCATTATTTTTATCCTAAAAAAAGACTTGTTTCTTAAACTTCTTACAATTTATCACAAATCAATAAAATCAGAAGTTAAAAAACAAGTCTTCAACAATTTTTTTATGAGAAATTAGTTTTCAAGAGTCCTTCTTAAAATTTCAATATTCTCGGCTAAAGTCGGATCTTCAATAATCAGCTCCTCAACCTTTCTGACGGCGTGCATAACCGTTGTATGGTCACGGTCAAACTTGCGCCCGATTTCAGGTAATGAACGAGAAGTCAACTGCTTTGCCAAATACATGGCTACCTGACGCGGTCTGGCAACTGTTCTGGCACGACGAGAAGATTGTAATTCTTTAACGGAAATATTAAAGTGTTCGGCAACCTTCTTTTGAATTTCATCAATAGTCGTCTTGCGGTCAATAGAGCGAAGCATATCTTTTAAGACATCTTGCGTCATATCAAGAGTAATTTCCTTGCCGGAGAGTAACTGCGAGTGAGCTGCGATTCTCTTTAAAGAACCCTCTAATTCACGAACGTTTGAAGTAATCTTTTGCGCTAAGAATTCTGTAACTTTTTGCGGTAATTCTATACCTAACAATTCAGCTTTCTTCTGCAAAATACCAACACGCAAGTCAAAATCCGTCGGCATAATATCAACCACTAAACCACCAACAAGACGAGATTTTAAGCGTTCCTCAATACCTTCCAAATCCGTCGGTGAACGGTCTGCTGAAATAATAACCTGCTTACCTTCCCCAACCAATGAATTACAAGTGTGTAAAAATTCATCTTGAGAAGTACCTTTATTGCCCATGAATTGAAAATCATCTACCATTAAGACATCAACTGAACGAAATTGTTTCTTAAAAGCATCAGTATCTTTATAGCGAAGAGCCTTAACAAACTTATATACAAACTGCTCGGCAGTTAAATAGATAACATTGCGCTCCGGATTGTTTTTCTTTATGTGCCAAATGATGGATTGCATCAAGTGTGTTTTTCCTAAACCGACGCTGGAATAAAGGAACAAAGGGTTAAAGGAAACGTTTTTAGCTTCAGCAACTTTGCGCGCGGCAGCATAAGCAAATTCATTCGTTTTGCCGACAACAAAGTTTTCAAAAGTATAATTAGGGTTAAGAGCCACCGCACTGTTAAGAGCATTATTTTTAACGGTGTCATTTGCGAGGCTCGCGCCGGAAACTAAACCGAAAGAGCTGCTGTTAATATTACAACCATATATATTCTGCGGCGTAGGAGAAGTTGTAATTTTCTTAAATAAAGAAGTGTCAGTTCTCGTTGCTTGTACAATAAAATTTACTTTTTTGACGTTAGGATCTTTCTGCTCCCAAATTTTGTTAATTCTGTCTGCATAATGCGTAACCACCCAGTTTTTCATAAAAGCTGTCGGTGCACAAATATTCATTTCACCGTTATTGAAATCTCCGACAACCAAGGGCTTTAACCAACTATCAAAAGCCGTTACGCCAAATTCTGTTTTAAGCTGCCCACAAATCTGTTCCCATTGGGTGTCAACAGGTCTGATTTCGTTTGCAAATGCTTCTTGTGCCATATATCCATCTCCCACTTTAGATATTTACATAAAACCGATATTTGTTTGTTT
Organism: Alphaproteobacteria bacterium UBA2723; assembly: GCA_002353835.1. Taxonomy (GTDB): domain Bacteria; phylum Pseudomonadota; class Alphaproteobacteria; order RF32; family CAG-239; genus CAG-267. The sequence goes on along the minus strand of DEKL01000061.1, from coordinate 57,668 downwards.
GCTTATCAGATATTGTATTCCACTAAAACGGATTTAAGAGATTTAATGAAACGACAAATTTGTAACGCTTCCGAAATTTGTAACGCTCCCGAGTAATAAAAACTCATAAAAAATCTTAAATGTAAAATACACTATCTTATAAAACAGATTCTTAATTCAGAATAATCAGACGACATTTTTGATTTTAAAAATATTTTCCAAACTCATTAAAAAAAATATTCTTTAAATCGTTTAAAAAACATTTTTTTCAAATTATCGTCATGAGGAGAAACTATTAAACAAAAGTAAAAATTACAAACACATTTTTTAATAAATTTTAAATAAATTAGCTTGACATTGATTTTACAAACGATTCGTGTTAAGTGCTTGTTTTATAAATAAAAAAGCGCAAATAGCCACACTAAAGCATAGGGCATTTGCGCTATCAATAAAATAAATAAAAACTTAGAGAGCTTTAACTTTTTGACTCAAACGAGAAATTGTACGAGCAGCTTTATTTTTATGAAAAACACCTTTCTGAGCAGCTCTCATCATCTCGCTCTCGGCAACCTTCAATGCTGAAGTTGCAGATTCTTTATCACCAGCCAAAACAGCAGCAATAACTTTTTTAACAAAAGTTCTTACTCTGCTTCTTCTGGCACCGTTAATAATGCCTCTTTTATTGTTTCTGTTTATTCTTGTTTTTGCCGATTTATGATTGGCCATATTTTTTATCCTGTCTTAAAATTTAAGTTAAACACAAATAAAATTCTTGAATACTTATACTCTATAATCTTTGATAGTCAACAAGTTTTTTCAAAAAAATTAAATTAATTTTTACTTTTAATACTGACGGAAATTTTAAGCGGACGAGCACTTTGACGACTGATTTCCAAAATATCGTTATCTCTTATAAAAGATATGTAGTCGTTTTTTTGGCTTAAAAGTAACCAACCGAATTTAGGTAAAACATCAATATAAAAAAGTCCGATATCTTCAAAAGTCATTTTTTTAACGGGGTAAAGCAACGCTTCCGTATAACCGGATTCCTCGTTTCCGAAAGAAAAATTTTGGTTCTCCTGTTGTTTCAAACCATGCATCAACGGCACATCTTCAAAGCCGTCAATAAAATCCGTGGCAAAAGTCACCTTGGGTAGGAAAAGACTTAAAAACAATACCATTAAATAAAGAAAGCGTTTCATTTGGATTCTCCTTATTTTTGTAAATGCGGACAATAAAAAGTTGAGCGCCCGCCCTGAATTATCTTTACAATTCCGCCACATTTTTTACCTTTGCACCCGCTTGGACATTGTTGCCCCTCTTTTCCGTAAACGGAATGTTGAAGCTGAAAATACCCGATATCACCATTCGGTTTTTTGTAATCATGAAGCGTTGAACCGCCGGCAGCAATAGCTTTTTTTAATATTATCCGTACGGATTCTATAAGATTCGCTCTTTCCTTTAGTGTCAGAGAATTGCTGGGGCGTAAAGGGGAAATTTTTGCTCCATATAGTGCTTCAGAGGCATAAATGTTTCCGATTCCGCAGATGATTGATTGGTCAAGCAAGGAAAGTTTGATGGGCACTTTTTTGTACTTTAGTTTAGATTCTAAATAATCTGCCGTTAACTTATCATCAAAAGGATCTAATCCTAAATTCTTAAATAACGGATTCTCCCTTAACTGAGATGTTTTAACAATTGTAACCAAGCCAAATCGCCTAGGGTCGTTGTAGATAAGGATTCCCTTAGATGTGGTGATAACGATATGGTCATGTTTCTCTAAAGCATCAGGCATAATATCGGAAATTTTTACTTTCCCGCTCATGCCGAAATGCCAAATGATACTACAATTGTTATCAAGCTCCCATAACGCATATTTTGCGATTCTGTAAATGCGACAGATTTTAGCTTTGCAAACGATTTTCTCAAAATTATCGGGTACAGGTTGCCGTAAAGACCGATTATAAACCTTAGCCGAATTTATAGTGGCATCAGCTAAAGATTTTCTCATGGATTCTTTTATAGTCTCAACTTCGGGTAATTCCGGCATATTTCCTCTCTGTAATTCGTTAAAATCATAACAGTAAATATCCCGATGACGACAATAAACTTTTGTTTATACACTTGTATCTTAGTTAATTAAGCCAAAATTCCAATTAACGTTTGACGTGCAGTGATTTATATATTATACTTACTCGGATTTTTAAAAGGAAAGTAACAAACGTGATAAAGTCATCCAGAATAAAAAGAACCAGAAAATATTTTGCCCCCCAAAACGAAGGGGTAAAGCATAAGTGTGACCATCCGGGGTGTGAAAAAGAAGGCGAGTTCAGAGCGCCTAAAGATAAAACACTTAAAAATTACTATTGGTTCTGTTTAGAGCACGTTCAAGAATATAATGCAAAATGGAACTACTACACGGATGAAACAGCAGAAGCCGAACAGGAAGCATTCCGCCACAAAACACGTTTTCGCGGATTCCACTCCAAGATAAAATACAAATTCGGGTGCGATTTAGAAGATGAATTAGAATTTTTACACGGATTCTCCGGTTATGACAAAGTAACCGACAGCATTTATTTTACAAAAGAAGATAAAAAAGGTCTTGAGTGTTTGGAATTGGATACTGAAGATTTCAGCTTGGATAAACTGAAAAAACAATATAAAAAATTAGCGAAAACCTGCCATCCGGATTTACACCCTGAAGATAAAGAGGCCGAAGAAAAATTCAAACGCTTAACCGAAGCTTATAAAAAACTTTTGGAAAAAATGTCTTAAAGCCAACGTCATACATTTTCCTTTACAATTTATCATTTTTATAATACGTTCTATGACAGATGCACGAAAGTGTATTCAGGGCTTTGAACGGCTCTTATTGAGTGCGGTGTTGGAGATGACACCGATAATATATATCCCCGATTTAGGTCGGGGAGCTTTTAGCGTATATCCAAGGGAAAACCCGAAAGGCTAAAAGAGTCATTTCGCTCAATATGATTGTTCAACTCCCCTGCCATCTTTTTTCAGGTGGTTTTTTTGTTTTTAACGTTGAAACAGAAAAGGGAAACATCATATGAAAAGAAAACTTTTATTAACGACAGCATTGGTCTTAGCTTTAGGGATTACCAATGCGCGTGCGGTTGATATACCCACAGATTTTAATTATAGATTTATAGGACATGATACAACAGGGGAATCTCCTGCTTATTTAACGGGTGATACCATTGTATTAGATGGTACAGATTATACCGGCACCTATGGACAAGGCTCAATTGATAAAAGCTTAAACATCAAAGAAGGTGCAACGATTCTTTCCACTATTCAAAGTGAAAATGCTACTTATTGGGGTGAAATTTATGTTAATGGTACAGCTGAAGATAAAGGCGAATTGAACCTTGATGGTGGAACAGCTTACGTAGATGCGATGACAGGATTAAATGTTACTCCTAATCAGTATGCCGATATAAATATAAAGAGTGGTACCTTGATTGGGCGCGCACCTAAATATGTTCCGACAACCATTTCGGACCATTATGCAGACCTCGGTGATGATGAAGAAGGTGAAGAAGAATATGTATCAGATGCTATTTTCCATTCAGGTCATGGGGACATAAACATTTCCGGTGGCACAATAGATTTGGAAGATTCAGCTATTGTAAAAGCTACTGCTATGGACAGTGATGAAGATGTTACTGGCGATATAAACATTTCCGGCGGTGATTTTCACTTAAAAAATTCTGATATATATTCTCAAAACAAATTAAATATCACCGGCGGTACATTCAGTCTTGATAATTCCGACTTATCATCCGGTAATGATGGAGATGAATCTGAGGGCACAGAAGTTAATGATATGCTCATTAAAAATGCTACTATCACTGCAGTCGATTCGGATATAGAGTCCACCCACGATATTACAATTGATGGCGCAAATATTTCTCTTTCTAGTACAAATCCCGCATTAGACGAAGAAGGACCGGGTGTAAAAACTGATGCTGATGAAAATGGCAATGAAACATACGGAATATTTGCTTCAAATGATATTGCTATAAACGATAGCCAAATGGAAATTATTAATAGCTATATTCTATCAGAAAAAAATATATCCATTTTAGGTGATGAAACAAATATAACCTTAAATCGCTCGACGGTTAAAACAGAACAAGGTGCTATTGATATTTCAGGTGGAACGATAATCGTTGGTAATAGTTCAGAAATAAAGAATCATGAGGGGGTATTAAATATCTCTGGTGGGGAATTAACAATTTCTGACAACAGCGAAGTTATCGGTCTAAATACAGCTATTTCTGGCAATGCGGTCGTAAATATTGAAAATGCTGTTTTAGCTGCAGATAACCATATGGAAATAGAAGATGGAACGATTAATGTATCACAAGGTGTTATAGGTTCTCAAGGAATATTAAATATTACTGGTGGCACATTTGATTTGCAAGATGCTGAACTATCATCCGGTGATGATGAGTTAGAAGGTTCAGAAAATACAGATATGCTCATCAAGAATGCTACAATTACTGCAGTCGATTCGGATATAGAGTCCACCCACGATATTACAATTGATGGCGCAAATTTGGATATTTTAAGCACTGTTTCAAAGGATGCCATCAAAGACTATATTTTATGGGGAGATAAAGATGCCGCAGAAGATATGTATGGTATTGGGGCAGAAAATGACCTTTCTGTTAAAGATAGTGTCATTAAGCTCACAAATTCATATATGAACGCTAAAGGCACGTTAGCTGTTTCTGGTGATGAAACGGAACTAACACTGACAGATTCACGCATAGATACAGCGCCGATTACCATCAATGGCGGTAGCGTAAAGATCACCGACAGTGCAATGCATGGTATGGAAAAAATAACCGTAAATAATGGCGAAATTGAAATATCGAATGGTGAACTGACTGTTGATGTTGGTGATGAGGGTGATATAGAAGGTTTGTTCACTCTTGCCGGGGGTAAAATTACCTTAAAAGATGGTGGTAACTTCGGCGTAGAAATTCCTGATGATGAAGACAAATCACAGGGAAATGTTTCTATAACAGGCGGCCAAGTTGTTGTAGATGGTAATGGTGGAATTGTTGCGCAAAATATTAATATAAGTGATGGCTCTATTGATATTAATGAAGGTGCAACATTAAGAGGTATTTCTTCTGCAACGCAAGACAGTAGTAATAATATTGATGTTTTGCAAAACAGCACACTTAATCTGTCCGATAATGGAATTCTCAATCTTTCAGGCAGTTTATATGCTAACGTTAACAATACCGCGCAATTTAACGTGTTAAAAAATGCTAACTTGTTTGGCGATTTAACAGTCGGTAATCAAGGTATTGTTAGCTTAGGTACAAATAAATTAACCGTTGATGGTGATGTTGCCTTTAATGAAGGTTCTAAGTTAGCCATAGTTTTCACCAGCAAAACAAATTTTGGGCAAATTGATGCTACAAATATTGCAATTGATGAAAATAATACCACTTTGGACTTGAGCTTCAATAACGCTGCAGTTGATAATGAAGGGGCAGAAATCCAAATTTTAAACGCTTCAGATACATTTCTTGGCGCATTTGCAACCATTGCTGATAATAGTGAATATAATATTACCGCTAAAGATGGTGAAAAAGGCGTATACGTTGTAACAAAGAAATCAACTGATAACCCAGGCACTGAACAGGGAACCGAACCGGGAACTGAACCAGGAACCGAACCGGGTACTGAACCGGGAACTGAACCGGG
>DEKL01000061.1:32022-51880 GCA_002353835.1 Alphaproteobacteria bacterium UBA2723 | reverse complement strand
GGGTGATACACCTAGTGATATTCCAAGCAATGGCTCAACTACTGGTGCGGGTGATGCATGGAACAATATGGACACGGCCACGACAACAAATGAAACAACCATTGCTGTGGCAGAACGCTTAACCTATATGCGTAACCACCAAAACTCTGTTGCTGAAAAACAAGCCTACGAGGATGCTGTAAAAGCTTTAGCTCCTGATTCAGCACCGGCTGTTCAGCAAGCAACGACAGAAACAGCTAACGCAATATTTGGCGCTGTTGGTACACGCTTAAGCGGTGGTTCAGTTGCGTCAGCTCAAGGTTTGAGCTCTGGCGATAATTCATTTACCAAAATGGCAGCTTGGGTACAAGGTTTATTTAACAAAGCTAAATTAGATAATACATCTTCTTCTAAAGGCTTTGATTCTAAGACCTATGGCACAGCTATGGGGTTGGAAGGTAAACTTGATAAAGATTCTAAACTTGGTGTTGGTTATGCATATAGCAAAACGGATATTGACGGCTTTATGCGTGATACCGATATCAAAACTCACACAGCCTTTGTCTATGGTGAATATAAGCCAAGCAATTGGTATGTAAACACGATTCTTTCTTATGGTTGGTCTGACTATGACGAAAAGAAAAATGTTGCAGGTGTCGGTGTAAAGGCAGATTGGGACGTTGAATCTTTTGCAATGCAGATGATGACTGGTTACGATATGGTCTTAAAGAACTTTACTTTAACACCAGAAACAGGTATCAGATATGTACACATCAAGCAAGATTCATATAAAGATTCTGCAGACCAAAAAGTATCCGGTAATAAGAGTGATATCTTAACCGGCGTTGTTGGCGCTAAATTAAGTAAAGACTTCGTCTTAAATAATAGTGTTGATGTCCGTCCGGAACTCAAAGCTGCGATGACATATGATATCAAAAATGATAAAGGTGATTCAGTTGTAACGCTTGCAAATGGTTCAAACTATGCTGTAAACGGTAAAGCGCTGGATCGTTTTGGTATCGAACTTGGAACCGGTGTAACGACTGAAATCAACGATAATGTTGAATTTTATATCGGTTATGAGGGTAAATTCCGCAAGGATTACAGAGACCACACCGGCTTAATTAATGTGAAGTATAACTTCTAAAGTGACAATTCATATAATTTAGTCGCGTACTTTTTTATGACATCTAGCCTTGTTTCATACGAGGCTAGATTTTTTTCTATAAACAACTTTTGGTCAGGGCGGATTTTGACGATTCCCATTTGACTGCCAATGAATTTCATCAACCCGTCAACATTCTTAAAAGTATTATTGTGAAAAGAAATTAAAACACCGCGTGCACCGGCATCAACACGCTCAATACCGGCAAGTTGGCAAATCTGTTTTATCGCAACCGTTTTTAAAAGATTTTCAACTTCTTCCGGCACTTTACCGAAACGATCCGTTAATTCCTCCCGCATATCACTAAGTTCTTCAGTTGTTTTAAGATTTCCGATTCTCTTATAAAGTCCGAGGCGGACGCCCAAATCGGCCACATAATTTTCGGGGATAATAATCGGAACGCCGGTTGTGATTTGCACACTCCAATCGCTATTTGTTTCAATCGTGGATTCTTTATCGTTTGCACCGGCCTTTAAGCGCGTAATTTCTTCTTCCAAAAGATGATGATACAACGCAATACCGACATCTTTAATATGTCCGGATTGCTCAATTCCCAAAATATTACCTGCGCCCCTGATATCTAAATCATGATTAGCTAAGGAAAATCCTGCACCGAGCTGATTTAAGGCCTGCAAAATATTCAATCTCTTTTCGGCAACCGGTGTCAGCATCTTTTGATGCGGCACGGTAAAGTAACAATATCCTCTTAATTTAGAACGTCCGATTCGACCGCGTAATTGGTATAACTGCGCCAGACCAAACATATCTGCCCGATAAATAATCATGGTATTAACATTAGGCATATCAATACCGGATTCTATAATCGTTGTAGAAAGTAAAATGTCGGCTTTGCCATCAGCAAAATCACACATAACATCTTCCAAATGCGTCGGTGCCATTTGCCCGTGCGCTATGGCAATTTTTATATCCGGCACAAGTTCGCGTAACTTAGGCTCAATTTGCAAGATATCCGAAACACGCGGACACACAAAGAAAATCTGTCCGCCGCGATACTTCTCGCGGTAAATTGCCTCTTTAATCATCACCTTATCAAAAGGCATCACAAACGTACGCGCCGCCAGTCTGTCCACGGGGGGAGTCGCAATAATGCTTAATTGTTTAACGCCGGTTAAAGAAAGCTGTAATGTTCTGGGAATTGGGGTGGCACTTAATGTTAAAATGTGAACATCAGATTTAAGTTGTTTCAAGCGTTCTTTATGAGCAACACCGAAATGTTGTTCCTCATCAATAATCAAGAGCCCTAAATTGCAAAATTCAATATCTTTGGCAAGTAAAGCGTGCGTACCGATAACAATTTCTAAACTTCCGTCTTTAATTTCTTGTTTAATTGCCTTGGATTCTTTGGAAGAAACCAGTCTTGAAAGCATTTTGACTTTAACCGGAAAACCGGCAAGTCTTTCTTTGAAATTAAGATAATGTTGTCGCGCTAAAAGGGTTGTTGGTACAACAACTGCAACTTGTGCGCCGCCGGTTGCCACGGTAAAAGCAGCTCTTAATGCTACTTCTGTTTTACCGAAACCGACATCACCGCAGATAAGCCTATCCATTGGGATTCCCAAAGATAAATCCTTGATAACATCTTGTACCGCATTGAGTTGGTCATCCGTTTCAGTATATAAAAAGCGGTTGCAAAATTCATCATAAAGACCTCGTTCCGGTATAAAAATTTCGGCTTGTTTTGTTTGTCGTTCGGCAGCAATTTTAATCAGCTTTTCTGCAATATCCTTAATCCGCTCTTTAACCCGAGATTTTTTGGCTTCCCATGCCGAACCGCCCAAAGTATCTAAAGTAACTTGGCTGTCCTCAGCACCGTATCTGCTGATGACGTCAATATTTTCAACCGGAACATATAATTTATCATTGTTGGCATAAATAAGCTTTAAGCAATCATGCGCAGCCCCGTCTGTAACAATATTTTCCAATCCCTCGAAGCGCCCGATTCCATGCTCAATATGAACGACATATTCGCCTATATTCAAAGAAGATATATCCGATATCAGATTATCTGCGGAAACCTTTTTGCGGTGGGTGAAATTCTTCCGCTCTCCCCAAATATCCTGTTCGCTGACAATAAAATAATCTTTAGAACTGAAACCATGTTGTAACTCTAAAAGAACAAGAGAAATTTGTCCTTTGCCGGATTCTTTTAAGGCTTTAGCCCAACTATCGGCAACAACGATATTAAAATGATGTTCTTTAAGTGTTCCAGCCATACGATCCAATGAGCCTTCGGTATAGCAACAGATAATTTTCTTTTTGTCTTTATTTTTCTCAAAGCTTTCTGCCAAATCATCATAGACCGTTGCCGCGTTGATATTTTTAAGTGAAGAAAAGACTTTTTGCGGTACTGTACCAAAGCTTAAGACTTCGTCCGATTCCGGTAAGGTAAGGTTAGACAGTTTGCAGTATTGATGAAGATGTACCGCTTTTATGAATTCATCAGCATCAAGAAAAAGCAATTCCGGCTTAATCGGATGATATCTGTCAACCTCGGAAATATCTTTAATCTTTAGCGCTTCCAAACGTGCCTGATAATGGTCGGTAATCGTTTCTTCTTTGGCCTTTAGGGCATTTTCAATATCTATACCTGAGATAATATCAGCCGTCGGCATATAATCAAACAAAGTCGGCAACGCATCTTCATAAAAGAACGGTAACCAGTTCTCCATGCCGATATATTTTTTTGCGTTGGAGATGCTCTCATATAATTCATCTTTAATGCCATCAGCACCAAATGCTTCACGATACTTAGAACGAAATGTTTTAATGGTATTCTGGTCTAAAATAACCTCATTAGCACTTTCAAAACTGTAAAATTTTAAATCTTCCGTACTGCGTTGCGTTTCCACTTCAAAAAGACGGATTCTCTCTATTTCATCATCAAATAAGTCAATACGAATAGGTTTTTCGGCGCCACTCGGAAAGATATCAATAATATCACCGCGCACGGCATATTCCCCGGATTCCATTACCTGTTCAACGCGTGTATATCCGTTTATGGTAACATAGTGCAAAAATTCATCAAAATTAAGCTTTCCGCCGACTTGAAGCGCCTTTCTGGTATTAAGAAAAATTTTTTTCGGTGGTAATTTTTGGATTGCTGCCCCAATACTGGTTAAAACCAAACGATGCTTTTTGCCCGCCGATTCCAAAACAAGTTTTGCTAATGTATCAATTCGTTGTGACAAAATATTAGCATTCGGCGAAACGCGGTCATAGGGAACGCTATCCCACGCCGGAAAGACCAAAACATCAATATCCGGTGCAATAAAACGCAAGGTGTTATAAGCCTGTCTTAAGCTGACACCGTCACTTAAAATACATAAAACATCATTTTGAGAAGCCCTGAATAATTTTTCTACGGCAAACGGTTCGGCATCTTTAACAACACTGCCGAGCGTTTTTGTATTGTAGTTATTAAAATCAATGGACATTTTTATGCTTTTCTATTATAAACAATTTAGGACAAAATAACCGTAAACCTGAAATTTGTAAAGAGCTTAATATGCGTCCGAATATTTTATACCCTCTGTTTGCGCCGATAGATACCCTAAAAGGTATCGGGCTAAAGTATGGTAAGCTGATAAAAAATCTTTGCGGTGATAAAGTTGTTGATATGCTTTTTCATTTGCCGGTAAACCTAATAGATAGGACCTATACGCCACCTTTAAAAAATGCCGTTGACGGGCGTATATGGACAGGCATTGTTACCATAACCGAACATCAAAAACCGGCAACCAGAAAACATCCGTATCGCATTTATTGCACAGATGGAACTGCAGAATTAGTGCTTGTCTTTTTTAAGGTTTATGAAGATTCGCTCGCAAAAAACTATCCTATCGGAGAAAAACGCGCCATTTCAGGAAAATTGGAATATTTTAACGGTATGTGGCAGATGAGCCATCCGGATTATGTCGTGTTACCGGAAAACTTAAAAACGATTGCCTGCCAAGAACCGGTGTATCCGTTAACTGCCGGCATAACAAATAAAATGGTCTTAAAACTAAGAGAAGAAGCATTAAGCAGATTGCCGGATTTTCCGGAATGGCTGGCACCAAATTCTTTACAAACATTAGAATATATCAGCTTTAAGCAAGCTTTAGAGAAGATACATCATCCGAATAATTTAGCGGATTTATTACCGTCTTCAACTGCTCGGCGCAGATTAGCTTATGATGAGATTTTATCTAATCAGTTGGCTCTGGCATTTATTCGTCAAAAAGTTAAACAACAAAAAGGAAGAGCATTTAAAGGAAATAACAGTTTATATCAAAAAGTTTTGGATTCTCTGCCATTTTCATTAACCAAGGCGCAAGAAAATGCTTTGGCAGAAATCTCGGCAGATCAAAATGAGCCTTATAAAATGCTCCGTCTATTGCAAGGAGATGTCGGCTCCGGTAAAACCGTTGTAGCATTGCTGAGTATGCTCAAAGTTATTGAAGAAGGTGTGCAAACAGCCCTCATGGCGCCAACGGAAATTTTAGCCAAACAACATTATGAGAGCATAACCGAATTATGCAAGAATACAGATATAAAAATAGGGCTCTTGACCGGAAAATTGCGTCCTAAAGAAAAACGGGAAATTTATGCCAAGCTTGCCGCTGGAGAGATAAATATTTTAATAGGAACACATGCCCTGTTCACAGATTCGGTCAAGTTTAAAGATTTAGGTTATGTCGTAATAGATGAGCAACACCGTTTCGGTGTTAATCAACGTTTATCACTTTCTGCCAAAGGTGAGATGTGTGATGTTTTGGTTATGACCGCCACGCCAATACCGCGCAGTTTGTTGTTAACCGCATACGGCGATATGGATTATTCCAAAATCGGGGAACTGCCGGCCGGCAGAAAACCGACACAAACAGTTGTTATGAATGTCAATAAAATACCGGACGTTATATCAGGTCTAAAGCGCAAATTAGAACAAGGAACGCGCGCCTATTGGGTTTGCCCGTTGGTTGAAGAAAGTGAAAAATCAGATTTAGCCGCTGCCACGGAACGCTATGAAATGCTAAAAAAAGAATTTGGAGATGTGGTTGGTCTTGTTCACGGCAAGATGAAAGAAGCAGAAAAAGATGCCGTTATGGAAGAATTTAAACTGGGTAAAAAAACACTTCTTGTTGCTACAACGGTGATAGAAGTCGGTGTTAATGTTCCGGAAGCAACGATTATGGTCATAGAACATGCCGAACGTTTTGGTCTGGCTCAACTACATCAATTACGCGGTCGAATTAAGCGCGGTTATGATGCCGGCTCTTGTGTATTGTTATACGGTTATCCGATAAGCGCCGAGGGAAGAGAACGCTTAGAAATTATGAAGCGAACCGAAGATGGCTTTTATATTGCCGAAAAAGATTTGGAATTACGTGGCGGTGGCGAAATTTTAGGAACTCGCCAATCCGGTTTTACGCAATTTAAATTGGCGGATATGTCTTGCCATACGGATTTGCTGATAAAGGCGCGAGATGACGTGCAAGAAATACTTAAAACCGATTCCAAGCTTGAAACCGAACGTGGAAAAGCTTTGAAAATACTCCTCTACCTCTTTGAACAAAACGAAGCAGTCAAAACCTACCTCGCCGGATAGAAATCTAGCTTGTTTTCTTAATACGTAAAGTAACACTGCCGTTTTGGGTTTGAATTTTATATCTGCTAAAAAGAAAGCATTTTTCTGCATTGAGTAACCTTCTGATTACATCAATATGTTTAGTATAAATAATCGGCTTTTTCTTTGTTGTATCAACTATTGTATCCGGGCATTTACGGATAAGCGTTAGAGCCTCACTCAAATCTTTCCAACAAGGGAAACCGACAAGACCTTTGTTATAAATTTTTGGTGTTTCAGAAGCAGGTTCACTGAGTAATTCATTGAGATTTTTCCCCAATAAAAAGAGCGTATTTTCATTTGTCTCAATGGGATTGTCACTGGCATGTAATAAATTTCCCCCCAAAAAACTCCGATAGTCACGTTTAGCAGAAAGCAATGTAACATTGTTTCCGGTTTTATCAATGTTTTCATTGGGATCAAAACACCAAATTGCTAAAAAAGGCCCTCTGCCCGTATCTTTTTCCTTCTTACACCCTTTGGGTAATTTTTTACCGTAAAATCGTGCCAAAGAAGGTGCAAAATCTTCTTCACGCCAAGATATTTCATAAATTTGAAAAATCTCAAATTTATTTTTGATATCCTCTAAAAATTCTTTTTCTTTAACACGTCCGTTTTGCCAAAGTATAAAAAGATATAGATTTTTCTTTGTATCCGTCATTGTTTCCTCTGTAAGCATAACAATAGAGTAAACAGAAAAACCTTAAAGGCAAGTTTTATTTAAAAATAGTTTGCAGACGGTTGACAAATGGCAAAATAAAATTAATATACGACCATTCATTTTATTTCTTACAAATAAATATTTTTATAATTATGAGCAATGTACAAAGATATGTATCCTACGTTGTGGGAACGTTACTTGTGTTTCCTTTAAGGGTAATTCATATTCTCCCTTTTGAGGAAAAGATTGAGAGAAAAAAGGTATCTGAAAAGCCGCAAGCCAATCAGATGCCAAGTTCTGCACCAGTATCAATGCGCACACAACAGGGTGTTAAACGCACCAGCGGACAAGCCCAGAAAAACGTGCGTGTTAAGCATAAACAACTTAAGAGAATGCGTCAGAACTAATCACAATTGGTTTTTAGGTGTCTTTTCCCTTTGGGGATAAGACACTTTTTTTTATCAAATATTTACATATTACTTATACAATACGCCCAAAGGAGAAATATTATGGCATGTTATCTGATAACCGGCGGCGCCGGGTTCTTTGGGACTATATTAAAACAATATTTTTTAGATAAGGGCGCTGAATGTGTCAGTATAGACTTGGAGCCTGATAGCTTTAGACATCCGCATTTTACGGCATATCAGGGAGATATCAATGATGATAAATTGATGCAAAAAATATTTTCTAAATATCAATTTGATGCCATATTTCACTGTGCGGCTCTTCTTGCTCATGTTAAAAAAGATTTGAAACGCTTATGGTATTCAAATGTTGATGGTACGAAAAATGTTTATAAATACGCCTTAAAATACAACATCAACAAAATTATTTTTATCTCCAGTAATTGCTTGTGGGCAAAGAATTTTGACGCACCCGTTAAAGAAACTGAAATACCGGATCCGGTAGAAATTTACGGAAAATCTAAATTAGAAGGTGAAAAAATACTCCTCTCTCAGCCGGATAAGATAAATAGCATTATCTTTCGTTCGCCGACTATTATGGACGAAGGTCGTTTAGGGCTTTTAGGTATTTTGTTTGAGTTTATTGATGAAAACCGCAAATTGCCGATGGTAGGCGATGGCAAAAATCATTACCAGTTTATCTATGCAAAAGATTTGGCAAAGGCTTTTGAATTGGCTTTAACGGCTGATTACAGTGAAGTATTTAATATCGGTTCGGATAATGTTAAAACCTTTAATGAGGTTTATGAATATGTCATCAAAAAATCCGGATCCAAATCAAGATTGTTGCATTTTCCAAGGCTTCCTATGATATGGGCAATGAAGATATGTTTTTGGCTTGGGATTTCGCCGCTCGGACCATATCAATACAAGATGATAGCTTCAAGTTTTGTTTTTGACACCGCAAAAATAAAACAAAAACTCGGGTTTAAGCCAACGCTGACTAATGAAGAAATGTTATTGCGTGCCTACGAATTTTATCACAAAAACAAAACGGAGATATTAAATCGTAAAAACGTTTCCGCACATAACAGTGTTGCTAAAATGGGTGTGATTAAAATCTTAAAATGGTTGATGTAATTAGTCTTCGTTAGAGTCTAAAACTTCTTTTGCAACATCATAATCAAATCCGGCACGAACAAGTGTTCCTAAATCTTTTTGACGATTCGCTATACGCTTTTCTTCGTCTTCACGGAAACGTCCGATTTTTTTCTTTTTAGCAAAATTTAGTGCGGTATCCAATTCCGAGTACTCAGTATTTTCAAACAAGCGGGAAATAATGTTTTCATCAATGCCTTTTTGTTTTAGCTTTTGCTCAATATAACGTTTGGGCTTACCGGCACTAAGGTAGCTGTTAATCTTAAAGCCGGCAAAACGTTCATCATTAACAAAATTATGTTTAACACACTCGTCAATAACTTCTTCTACCCATTGATAAGCTTGTTCCGGATGATATTCCTTATCAAAAAAAGCATATTTATCAATCCGCCTTCTTAAAACCGTTCGCAAATTTTCTTCAGAACTTTCAAAACGTTCCAAATAATAAAGCGCAATGTTGCGAAGTCTGGCCTTTGTCGGTATTTTAGGCGAAGATTTTTTGCTTTTTTCCGTAAACACTTGAAAATTACCTTTAAATACATTAACTTCATCAAAAATCTAACCTGAATTATATTGAAGGAATAAGAAATTGGCTAATAAAAATTTTGATGAGTGTACATCTTTTTTAATTGATGATGGTCTTTTTGTCGGGCGTGTTGCCCGTTTGGATAATGTTTTAAAAACAATTATTCATAAACACGGCTACGTTAAAAATGTATCCGTAGCTTTGTCGGAGACGACGGCTTTAGCGGTGTTGTTGGCAAATGCCTTAAAATTTGAAGGGCTGTTTACTTTGCAATTACAAGGCAACGGACCGGTTTCAACAATTGTCGCTGATGTAACATCAGACGGCAAGATTCGCGCCTGTGCTAATTACGATAAAGAGCATTTAGAAAAGGCATGGGCATTGCGTAAGAATGAGGGGGAAATAGAGGCAACACCGCATTTGTTGGGGACGGGTACGCTTGCTTTTACCATTGATGACGGTAAAAATAATTATCATCAAGGCGTGGTGGACTTGCAGGGGAAAACTTTGGAAGAGTGTGCTTTGCGCTATTTTAAGCAATCTGAACAGATTGAAACAATGTTAAAACTCTTTGTTGAAATTCCCGAAGATGAAGAAGGGGATTGGAAAGCCGGCGGTATTTTGTTACAACGTATTCCGAATTATGGCGGTAAAAATATGGATATGGAAAATATTGCAGAGCTCAAAAATGAGGCAGAAATTTTAATGAAATCCTTAAAAAAGGAAGAGCTGTTTGATAAGAATTTGAGCCTGCAGGAAATCTTATATCGTTTGTACCATGCAAACAAGTTGGTTATAACAAAAGAAAACAGTTACGAATTCAAATGCCGTTGCAGCAGAGAAAAGCTATTAAAAACACTACGCGGTTTTTCGGAAGACGAGTTATCATCTATGTTGGATGAAAATTCAAAAATCAAAGCAAAGTGTGGTTTTTGTTCGGAAGAATATGAGTTTACTATCCCCGAGATATTGCAAAAACTTAATTAAGTTAAACAAGTTTTAAGCATTTATTTTTAAGATGAGCGCAAAAGAACAAGAGTTCTATATTGCGACGAAAGAAAGGGTAACCTGATGAATAAGTTAAAAAGTATAATGTTGATTTTCTGCAGTTTATTTTTATTTTCTTGCACATCAACAGCAGATACGGATGCTGTTCCGTTGAAATACAATGAACCGCGTTTTCAAACCAAGGCACCGATTGTACTTGATGTAGAAAAGGTGGATGTTATTTCCGAATTTGTGCCATCATTTACACGTCCGAATGTAGAACATTTGTTTCCGGTATCTATTGAAAAAACAGCAAAAATTTGGGCTGAAGATCGCTTAAAGGCTGACGGATTCTCAAGCAAGCGTATTGCAGAATATATTATAAAAGATGCTTCCGTAACCGAAGAAGTTGAAAAGTCTGAGGAATTATTACAAAAAGACAGATTAAAATATCGGGCGAATTTGTCTGTTTTATTAAGAATAACAGATAAATCCAATATGGGAATTGCTGAAACAACAATTGATGCCTGGCGTGAATTGCGTTTGCCGGCAGACACCAAAATTGCCGATAAAGAAAAGTATTGGAACGATATGGTTAATAATCTGATGAAAGACTTTAATAATCGGATGGAAGGAAATGTCCACCAATACTTAGGAACGTATGTAAAAAATAACTACGCACAATAAAATTGAAAATAGCACCCGAAAGGGTGCTTTTTTAATTGAATACGCGCTTATTGTCATTAGCAATAAGACTGAATACCGGTAATTCAATATTTTTAATTTTATCACCTATCTGCACTTTGCAACTTCCCTTAAGAAGTGCGCTTGATTTTGCCGTAACGTAACCGTCATCTTCAAAATCATCACCGGGGACAAGCTGCGGTAATTGACCTCTGAAACCTTCATAATTAACAGAAGTAATTTTGCCCGAAGCATCTATAACAGATAAGTTTTTGCTTAAAAGAATAACATTACTGTCTGAGGCATTTTCAAATCTGAAAGAGTAATCCCAACAAAAGCTCCCGTCACTGACCGGCTCATTTGACAACTGCAAATAAGCAGAGACGATAACATCATCATCTACACATTCATCATATTGCACCGCAGAATACATCAATCAGATTCCCTAAAATTGCACCAAATCTGATTTTAACTAATAATTAACTTTTAGAATTCTGTAAAAATAAATGTGATTCTTTTCAACAGGTTAAATTATTTTGTGCGTCCGTAAACATCTTCAAAGCGAATAATGTCGTTCTCATCTAAATTTTCACCTGTTTGCACTTCAATAAACACCAAAGGCTCTGTTTTAGAGCAATTCTTAATACGGTGTTTTGTCTTAACCGGAATATAAACTGAACTGTCAGCCTCGCGGTAAAGAATATCATCTCCCAAAACAACCATGGCACTACCTTCGGCGATAATCCAATGTTCGGCCCTGTGATTATGCAACTGCAAAGAGAGAATAGCCTCCGGATTAACCGTAATTTTTTTAACACAAAAATGTTCACCGGAATCCAAAACTTCCCATGTTCCCCATGGGCGGACATCATGGCTGCCCTTTTGATAACTGTTTGTCATAATTTTTTATCCTTTAATGTAAAAATAAACTGGAATAAAAGAATAATAGGTTGTATAACATAAAAATACAAGAGAGAAATTCGCTTGGGGAAGGATATGTCTGAGAAAAATAAAAATTTTGCTTTAGCCATTATTAAAAGAATACATGGTGAGCTTGAGGCAAAAAAGAGCATTGAACAACTTAATTCCGTTATAAAGATTATCACGGAAGAAGCAGATGCCGCTTCAGCTTATATATTTGTTAAAGCGGATGATATGTCCTTAGAATGTATTGCCGGTCCTGCCGGTGAAGAACTGCTAAAACCGGTTCATGTCGGGGAAGGCGTTGTCGGTAAAGCCGGTTTGGATAATCGCACATCATTTGTTAAAACCAAAGAATTTTTTAAAATAGCAATACCGATTAAGCGTTGGAATAAAGCTGTCGGTGTGTTGCTGATAAACTTTAAGCATGATCATGAATATGACGAGGAAGAATTTGATGCATTGGAAACGGTGTGCTTGTTTTTAAGCGAACTTGTTTCTTCCGAAGATATGATGCAATATATCAAAAAGGTTATCAAAAGTCGCGGTATAGTTTCCAAAGACCAACTTAAAGGAACAGTCATCAATGCCGGCTATGGTTTGGGTAATGTCGTTGTGCATCGTCGTCGCAAAGCCGTAACGGAAGTATTTGCCAAAGACAAAGATAAAGAAATGCAAAATCTGGAAATAGCTCGCCAGAAAATGAATGAGGATTTAGACGCCAAATTTAATCAGGAGAGTGTTCAAAACAGTGAGCATTTGGAAATTTTAGATGCATACCGCATGATAGCCAATGATAAAGGTTGGTACAAACGCATTACAAACCATATAAATTCCGGGTTAACGGCGGAAGCGGCCGTTGAACAGGCTTATACCGAAATGTGGAACCGCTTATCCGGTGCTACGGATACATACTTAAAAGAACGCCTGCATGACTTAAGGGATATTGCGGATCGTCTGCGTTTATATTTAAGCGGTGAAGACAGTAATAGTGATAAAAAAGATTATAGTGATATTGTTGTGGTCGCAAGCTCTATGGGCCCGGCAGATTTAATGGATTATGACTATAAAAAAATCCGCGCATTGGTAATAGAAGAATGTACGCCGACCATGCATGTGGCTATCGTGGCAAAAGCATTAAATGTTCCTGTTATTGCCGATATAGATGGCTTGTATAAAGAGATTAAAGAAGGCGTTTTAATGGCGGTTGACGGCAAAAGCGGTTCTGTTTATATCAATCCGTCCAAAGATGTCATTAAAAGAATATCTGCAAAAATAGAAGAAAAGAAGCAGGAACAGGAGAGAATACAAAAGCTTAAAGATCTCAAAAATATCACCAAAGATAAAGTCCATATGAATTTATACATCAATATCGGTATGGATTTTGATTTAGATTACATCAAGAGTACAAATTGTGACGGAGTTGGTCTTTACAGAACAGAAATTCCGTTTATGTCAGCGGCAAAAATGCCGGATATCAATAAGCAGGTGGAATGTTATACACGTTTGTTAAAAGCTGCAGACGGTAAGAAAGTTATTTTTAGAAGTTTAGACGTTGGTTCGGATAAGTTGCTTCCTTATTGGAACAGTATCACGGAAGATAATCCGGCAATAGGTTGGCGTTCAATCAGAATTACATTGGATAGAAGGGCTATTTTGCGTAAGCAAATGCGTGCGTTTATACGTGCGGCAGCAGGTCAGGAATTAAATGTTATGTTTCCGATGATATCTGATTTAGATGAGTTTTTGGAAGCCAAAGAAACATTTATGTATGCCTACGAGCGTGAGAAAAAAGAAGGTAAACCTTTGCCGAAAAAAGTGCATCTCGGGTTGATGATAGAAGTTCCGTCTGTTGTTTTTCAACTGCGGGAAATCTTGAAACATTGTGATTTTATTTCCATCGGTACTAATGATTTATATCAATTTTTCTTCGCGTGTGACAGAGGAAATTCCAGATTAAACGGACGTTATGATGTCTTATCCGCGCCGTTTTTGAATTTGATGAAAAAAATTATAAAAGAAGCTAACGAAGCAGGTGTTTTGTGTTCTGTCTGCGGTGAAATGGCGAGTAATCCGTTAGATGCCATGGCTTTAATCGGACTTGGTTTCAGAAATTTATCAGTTTCCAGCGCATCTTATGGCAAAGTTAAAGCAATGATACGTTCAATGTCGGTTAAAGGGGTGGAAGACTACCTAAATAACATTTTATCATCATCACGACGAACACTAAGACCGCAATTAAAAGCGTATGCTTTTGATCACGGTATTGAAATATATTAAAAAGTATGTTTTAATGCATAAAAATAACTTTAGACGGGGTTAATGTTATGGAAAAAACAGAAGAAACAATAGAGATAGAAGATATCGGTACAATCTTAAAAAGTAGCCGGTTAAAAAGTGAGAAGTCTCTTGAAGATATATCAAGTGAACTCTGTATCCGTAAAATCTATTTAACTGCCATAGAAGAAGGAGATTATGAAACATTACCGCCTATTCCTTATGGTATTGGGTATGTAAGAACTTATGCCAAATACTTAGGCCTAAACCCGGAGCGTGCGGTTAAGTTATATAAATCTGCCGCTCAGGGTGAAGAACCGGAAATTGCAGAAGAAGTACTTTCTGAGCCGGAAATAAATAAAAGCAATAAATGGCATATTATTGCCGGTGTCATTGTATTAGCCGTTGTATGCAGTATTTGGAATTTATTTACCGGTAAAGATACAACCAAAGTTTCTGAAGCAACAAAAGAAAACGTAATACCGGTTGTTGAAAAACAAACCCCGAAAGATGAGGATTTGAAAGAAGAAACAAAAGAAGATGAGGAAACGGCCAAAGAAGACGAAACACCAAAAGAAGAAGTAAAAGAAGAAACCACAGATGCAGAGCCGGCTATAGATAAAACCAAAGTTGTTTTATTATTCAGCGGTGAAACATGGATAGAAGTTAAAGATAAAAACAAAGTCTATACGCAGGGCGTTTTCCATAAGGGGGATAAGAAAGAGCTTGCTTATGTAAAGAGCTTGTTCATTACTGTCGGTCGTCCGGAAAACATAAAAGTTTATGTCAAAGGTGTTGAAAAGAATATCTTAGCTAAAAACCGCAAATCAAATATTCCGTTGGATTCATTAGATTAAAATTGCGCTTGCATTTTTTAAAGCTTCCTGTTAGAAATGCTGTTAACTTATCGCATTAAAGGAAGATATTGATGAATTTTGAAGAAAAATTATCCGGTGTTGTTACACGTTTTGAAGAGGTGCAAGCCTTGCTTGCTTCTCCGGAAACGTCAACAGATGACTTAGTAAAATTAAATAAAGAAATATCTGTATTAGAGCCGGTTGTTGTTGCCATAAATAATTACCAAAAGCAAACGCAAGCCTTCAAAGATGCCGAAGAGATGATGGCGGATAGTTCTCTTGATAAAGAAATGCGTGACTTGGCAGAAATGGAATATTATGACTTAAAAGAAAAACTGCCTGAATTAGAGAAAGAAATCAAAGTCCTGCTGTTGCCGAAAGAAGAGGATGATGAAAAAAATGCTATCTTAGAAGTTCGCGCCGGCACCGGTGGGGATGAGGCGGCCTTATTTGCGGCTGTTTTGTTTGAGATGTATCAGCGTTATTCTCAAAAGCAAGGCTGGAAATTTGAAATTTTAGATGCCAGTGAAAACGGTATCGGCGGTTATAAGGAAGCTTCTGCCAAAATTACCGGTAAAGATGTTTTTGCCAAGCTGAAGTTTGAGTCTGGTGCGCACCGTGTGCAACGTGTTCCGGTAACGGAGTCTCAGGGCAGGGTACACACTTCCGCGGCAACCGTAGCCGTTTTACCGGAAATTGAAGAAGTTGATATGTACATCAACCCTGCAGATTTGAAGATTGATGTTTATAGGGCTTCCGGCGCCGGTGGTCAACACGTTAACCGTACCGAGTCCGCCGTTAGAATTACGCATATTCCGACCGGAATTGTTGTTCAATGCCAAGATGACCGTTCGCAATTTAAGAACAAAGAAAAGGCGATGAACCATTTACGCGCAAAGTTGTATGACACGCAAAAAGCCAATATTGATGCGACATATTCCGAAAAACGTAAATTACAGGTTGGTTCCGGTGATAGAAGTGAGCGGATTCGCACTTACAACTATCCGCAAGGCAGAGTGACCGACCACCGTATCAATTTAACGTTGTATAAGCTTGAAGAAGTCGTATCCGGCGAGGCTTTAGGGGAAATCATTGACGCGTTAATTACCGAAGACCAAGCCCAACGTTTAGCGGAAATTGATTAAATTTTTAAAATTTTGTCCAAAATGTGTTGACACCCTTCCAAAAATGTGGTATATCTAATACCGCAATTAGATAAGAATATGTTAAACAATCAAAAAAAATAAGAATTATGGAAAGTGTACTATTAGCAAGAAAGGACTGGAGCAATGCTGCAGCCTTCATTGAAATGTTCTCTGAGAACGGTAACGTTCGTGTATATGGTAAATTCTATATGGAAGACGGATGGCGTCGCCGTGGCTACGGAGGTCCGATAACAGAGACACTAGGAACCGTTCCCTCTGAGCTCATGAATGAAACTAAGAACAGAGGTTGGCGAGACCCAATGTCCCCTGAACTGGCAAAGTTTTGCGAAGATATCTTTGCAAAAGCCAAAAAGGTTGAGCCATGGTTCAAATATTCCTGAGCTCTCTAACACACAAAAGCTCTACCGCAAGGTGGAGCTTTTCTGTTGCAGGGGCTGAAAAATCCACACAAACACTAAAATTTATAACGCATAATCAAACATTTAAATTTGTAACAAAATGAAACATCTTGTTAGAAGATTTTCTAAAAAATAGGTGCTAAGTAAAAGACAACTGACAAATTTAAAGGGGTTTGATATGTCAAAAATTGTTAAAGTTGCCGTTATCGGCGCCGGTATGATGGGTAAAAATCACTTAAGAACATACAAGTCTATGCCGGGTGTTGAATTGGTTGGTGTATATGACGTTTTCGCTGAAAGCGCCCAAAAAGCCGCCGAAATGTTTAATATTAAAGCTTTCTCTTCCTTAGAAGAAGTTGCTCATAATGTTGATGCCGTCAGCGTTGTCACAACATCTGTTGCACACTGCGAAGTCGGCGAATTTTTCTTAAATAAAGGTATTCACTGCATTATTGAAAAACCGTTAGCAACCACAGAAGAAGAATGCTACCGCTTAATCAATGCCGCAAAAAACAACAATGTTACATTGCTTGTTGGTCACATTGAACGTTTCAATCCCGCTGTTGAACAAATGGGAAAGATTTTATCTGATACATCAAAGATTCGCTCTGTTACGGCACAGCGTATGTCTGCGGCTTCCGGTCGTATTACAGACGTTGATGTTGCTATGGATTTGATGATTCATGATGTTGAGGTTATTCAATCTTTAGTTAAATCTCCGGTAAAGAGAGTACAGGCTGCCGCCGTTAAAACGCCGGATAATGCCAGTGGTAAGAATTACATCACCGCTTTGTTGGAATTTGAAAACGGCGCAACCGCAAACATTACTGCCAGCCGTATCACCCAAGCTCGTGTTCGTACTCTAACTGTTACCACAGATACCAACTATATTGATATGGACTTTATCAACCAGAGTATCAATGTTCACTCACAAGGCCGTATGCCGTATGTCAACCAAGAGGAAATTCCGGAATGGATGAATTATGGCTTAAAAGGTAGCGTTGAGCAGTTGTTTATTCCGACAAACCAACCGTTACAAGCCGAGTTGACACACTTTATTCAATGTGTAAACGGTTTAGCAACACCGCGTATTACAGGCGAAGATGCCTTAAATGCATTGCGTGTCGTATGGCAAGTTCAAGATGCCCTAGGCTTTGAAAGAGCAATTGAGAAACCTGCAGAAGTTGTGGCTATCGCCGCATAATATCCATGCGCTACAAAATTACCGTAGAATATGATGGCACTAACCTCCTCGGCTGGCAAAAGCAAGACGAGGGGGCTAGTGTTCAATTTTATTTAGAAGAAGCCTTAAAAGGGTTTTCTCATCAAGAAATTGATGTTTACGGAGCCGGCAGAACAGACGCCGGTGTTCACGCTTTAGGACAAGTCGCCCATTTTGATTTAGAAACATCAATGGATTTATTCCACATAAGAGAAGCTTTTAATGCCCGCTTGCGGATTTTGGAAGCCCCGGTTTCCGTTATAGAAGTTGAAGAAGTTTCAGACGATTTTCATGCACGTTTTAAGGCGGTTGGCAGGGGCTACATTTATCGTATCTTAAACCGCCGTGCGCCGACCGTTTTACTAAAAGACAGGGTATGGTGCGTGGGTTATCCCTTAGATGTTGAGAAGATGAAAGAGGGTGCAAAATATTTGCTCGGACACCACGATTTCAGTTCATTTAGAGGGGCAGGCTGTCAGGCATTATCCCCAATGAAGACATTAGATAAATTAGAGATTACCACCAACGGAGATGAAATAGACTTTACCGTTGAAGCGCGTTCATTTTTATATCATCAAGTCAGAAACATGGTCGGCACGTTAAAGTGCGTGGGTGACGGCAAATTCGCACCAGAAGATGTTAAAAAGATTTTAGAAGCCAAAGATCGTACCGTTGCCGGTCCAACCGCCCCCGCCTGCGGACTTTATTTAAGTAAGGTGATGTATTAAGAGAGAAAAAAATTTATAACATTAATTTATTAGATTAAAAAGTTATAAAAAGAGAACCTTAACTTCTAAAGCTAAGGCTCTCTTTTTATGTTAGGCAATTTTCAAACGTTGCTGATAAACAATATTTTTATTACCTGATGATGTTACGCAAAAATCACAGTTTGGATAATCATCACCTTTTGAACGATTGTTTCGCCACTGTAATGGTTGTAGGTTTGAAATCAAATCAGAACCTTTTTTCGCTTGGGGGCATATATGGTCTATTTCCCATCCGAAATCGGATTCTATGTTTCCGTATTCGGCATAGGAAATCCAAGCTCCTGCGATATCTTTGCGGTATTTTGTTGAATCATAGTTCGGAACAATAATACCTTTGTTCCAAACGGCTTTTTTTTGGTCATCAGACCAGTCTTCTGTTTTTTCAGACATGGTATTTCCCTTTTCTTATTATAAAATTAAAACATATCAATACCTATATTGCCATACCAGAGGATAGCTCAAAAAAGTATTGACAACTGATAAAGGAAAAGGCATAATGACAACCGCAAGTAGGAAAATCAGTATGCATTTTCCAAAAATTCAGCGAAGGTTACTCTAACAACCTTCGCTTTTTCTTTTAACATTAGTTTTAAGTCTTGTCAACAAAAACTTTTAAATTTATTTGAATTTTATTTGGTTAATTCTTGGTTAAAAGTCTTAATATTTTCTTCGTCAGCGACAATATCAGACTGTTGCACTGAATCAGTATCTAACGACATTAATGCATATATAGCCTTTCTCCCCTTTATGCCCTTAACCATCTTTTTGCGAATCAACCTATATATAGCATCGGTAATTTCTGCTCGGCTCTTATTAAATATCTTAAAGTGATGATATAAAGCAATCATAACCTCAGACAAACTAGCAACACCATCCAAGTCATCTTTCAAAACAATATACACTTGTTCATCCAGACCTTCAAGTGCAAACTCAGGTATCTGTTTTTTTAATTCCTCAGGTAAATCATCAATATTACCCAATCTTGTACCAACTTTTTCTAATATGTTTTCATCCATTTTTCTAACTCCTTGCAAATAGTGTACATCTTTTTTGTAAA
>DEKL01000061.1:10074-31996 GCA_002353835.1 Alphaproteobacteria bacterium UBA2723 | reverse complement strand
ATTTTTGCACTACTTTACATGAACTTAAAATTTAACTATTTTTTAACTTTTTATTTGTACAATAACAACCCAATTATTTTAAATGTATTTAGGTTATTTCTTTATCGCAAGAGGATATGCAAAAATTGCTTCGTTATTTTAGAGAACGAAAATTCGTATCTTAGCTAAACTTGTAAAGACTCAATCTACTAAAATTTATTAGCATATTCTTCAGTAGCCTTCATCAGAACAGACAAATATAATTGTGGGTCTACTACTGCTGAATTTCCTTTTTGATCAAATATTTTTACTGAGGTTGGATTTCCTTCTTCAAATTCAGCATATATGTAGATTTGACCTGTTTTGTAATATTGCTTTAGAATTCCATCTAGCAAATTATTCTTAAAATTCATTTCAGATTGTAATTGCCCTGTTTCGTAATATTGCTTTTGAATTCCATCACGCATATTATTTTTACAATTTATTTCATATTGTAACTGTCCTGATTCGTAATACATTTTCTGTAACCCTTCCAGTTTACCATCCTTATATTGGTATTCTATTTCTAACGAACCATTTTCACGGTATTGTTTTGTCAGTCCATCTAGTTTACCATCTTTGGTTTCTACTTCTCCTTTTATTTGACCATTTTTATAATATAGTTTTGCGAGTCCATTTAGCTTCCCATTTTGATAATATCTTTCAACTTCCAATTGACCATTTTCGTAATATTTTTTTTCTAATCCATATGGCATGTCATCTTTATATTGCACTTCTTGTAATACTTGACCATTTATATAATAAGCCGTTTCTATTCCATTTTGTTTTCCATCCTTGTATTCCATTTCTAATTTCAAATGACTATTTTCATAATCATCTTTATAACCATTTTCATAAATATTTTCATCAGGCGCATAATATAGTTTTACAAGCCCATCTCTCTTTCCATTTTTATAAGTTATATCTGATTCTAATTGTCCATTGGGATAATATCCTTTATACAAGCCATCCAATACTCCATTTTTATACAAACCTGTTTCTTTTGTTTGACCATTATCATAATATGTCGTATATACACCTTCTAAAAGGTTATTTCTGTAACGTCCCTTAAAAATCAATATTTCTGATGAATTGTATTTTTCTGCGTTTCCAGAGAATTCTTTTGAGGTCATTTTGAATTTAGCAGTCTTAAAATCTTCGGAGCACCAAATCTCTTTATCACAAACATATACTTTGTTGTTTTTATACACTATAAAACCGGCGCACCCAATACCGGCTAAAAACACCAATGCTATAAGTGCTATAATAATGATTTTTTTCATTATGTTATCTCCATTAATTTCTCATAGTTACTTTTTTTCTTCTTTATCATTTTTTGTTTCTTTGTTACTTTTATTACTGTTAATTGCGCTTACAATAGCACTGGAACAAAAAAACAAAGTTGCCATAATACTGTATTCAGCAGCATAAATTTGGTGCATTACAGATTTTGCATCATTACCTATTTCAACTGATTCATAAAAACAAAAAATAAAACATATTGCCAATATTCCTATCATTGCACACCTCCACACTATACATAAATAAAAAATGCCGCCTTGATGAGAGGCAGCAGGAAGTTGGTAACTATTTAACGGAATAGTGTAGGTATTCGGTATATAAAACACCTTATTAACTACCTTCCTGCTTTCCGCAAAAAGGTAGTTTTTACGCTCTTCATAAGAGCAACCGTTAAAGAGGTTACCACACCTCACATTAGTCATCAGCTAATGCAAGTTCAGGTTAGGAAATAATCCATCTAAAGTCAAATGAAATTTAGAGTTAAATAAAAACAAGCATTCTTGTTTTTCAAGAACACTTTTTATTGTAAGAAACAAATACAATTAATTGTTACCAATTTATTTATTGATGGGAATCTATATTTTGTGAGCGAGGTACAGATAAAATTAAAACTCTTCAACTAAAAAAGATTTTTCGCAATTTTTAATCACACTATTTACAGTATCTAATTTTTTATAAAAATCTTGATGGGTGTCTCTATCTATTCTTTCACAAATGTTTTTTTCAATGCTCTCAATACCTTTTTTTGCCACATCAAAATTTTCTTGATATTTTAACATATTAACGTAAGAAACCTTCAAGGAATACCACTCATGCCCATTTGCAACTTCACTCAATAGATTTATCTTACTTAATAACGGATTTGCCATATTATTACCCTTTTGTATATATAATTTGTATTTACATTAAAACATCTTTTTTAGCCTTTGTCAAATTAGGGTGAATCCCTTACCTATCCCTATAAATCGCGCCTTTGAGCCAGCGGATAGAAAACGGCAATTTGACGAAGAACACATCAAAACGCATGGAATATTTTTTATATTGCGGGTGGTGTTTGATAAAATATTGTCCGCCGTTTAAGATTCGCTCTTGTTGTTTAGTGCTTAATGCCCGCAAAAATTCCTTATTGTTTTTCCTTTTCTTAACTTCACAAAAAATAACGGTCTTATCTTTAACCGCCACAAAATCAAGCTCGCCACACGGTGTTTTTCGCCCCGTTCCGCAATGGTAATTTTTTGCAATAATCCGGTAACCGTGAAAACGCATATACATCCGGCATAGAAATTCTGCCAAATAGCCGGATTTATAAGGACTGATTTTTAATCTGCAAAGCTTTTTCATAAACATCATTCCGTTTCAGCTTATATTTCTCGGCAACATTTTTAACTGCCTCTTTAAGTGAACAGTGTTTCATTTCTTCTCTGAGCACCGTATTTAAATCAATGTCTTGCGTGGTGTTTTCAGCAGGCGGTGCAATAACCAACACAATTTCTCCCTTAACGGGATTTTCCTGTAAACGCAATAAAACATCATCAATATTTCCGTTGATACACTCTTCGTATATTTTTGTAATCTCTCTGACGACGGCAATTTCTCTTTCCGGCATAATCTTTTTAAGGGCAACAAGAGTCTTTTCTAACCGAATAGCTGTTTCGTATAAAACCAATGTTGTATTGATAGTTTTCAGCTCGGTGAATAAATCGATTCGCGCCTTGTCTTTGTTCGGGATAAAACCGGCAAACATAAAACGGTTGGTCGGCAACCCCGAAAGTTGTAAAGCAGAGATAACCGCACATGCACCGGGAATTGTTGTAACACTAACTCCTTGTTTGCGACATTCTCTAACCAATTTATATCCTGGGTCAGAGATAAGCGGCGAGCCGGCATCACTAACCAACGCAACACTTTTACCGCTCAAGATAATGTCTATTATTTGTTGAAATTTCTTTTCTTCCGAATGGTCTTCATACGGGATGAAAGTTTTATTTGCAGAAATCCCTAACAAAGAAAATAATTTTTTTGTAACACGCGTGTCTTCAGCCGCAATAACATCAGCATTTTCAAGCGTTTCTCTGGCACGTTCGGATAAGTCTTTTAAGTTGCCGATAGGGGTTGCAACAACATATAAACCGGAAATTAACATTTTATTAACTCTTTTCTTTACAAAAAATGTTTTTTGTTTTAATAAGACAGCATAATTGTTCAATATTTTAGGAATAAATGCAAGTGTTAAAAAAGATTGTCTTATTTTTCGTTGCTTTTGTGCTGTTTGGCTGTAATAACCAGCTGACAGATAACCGCATAGAAATCTCAAACCAACAATATGATATCATAGATTATGACGCTATAAGACGATCAATGCAATCAGAAGATTCCTTAAATGTCGGTGTCCTCCTGCCGTTAAGCGGTAATGCCGCCAGTATCGGGCAAGGTATGCAAAATGCTATGTTTATGGCTTTGGATGACTTGAAAAATAATCAGTTGGTCCTAAAATTTTATGATACGAAAAGTACCGAAGAAGGCGCGGAAGAAGCCGTCAGAAAAGCTGTTTACGAAGGCGCTCAGTTGATTTTAGGGCCGTTAATGGGAGATGAAGTAAAAAGTATCTCGCCAATAGCTTTGTCAGCAGATGTACCGGTTGTGTCTTTCACAACTTCACCGCAAGTTTTACAAAAAGGAATATACAGTATCGGTTTGCTTAACGGCGAGCAGGTAGATAGAGCCATTTCTTATGCTGCATCACAGGGTAGATCAAAGGTCGCCTTGCTTGTTCCGAATAACAGCGGCGGCTTGAATATTGTTAAATCTGCCATTATGTCAGCACAAGCAAATAGTATTTCCGTTACCAAAGTCGGCTTTTATAATCCGAACACCATGGATGCTTCAAGTATCGTAAAAAATGTTTCGGTAGGCAGAGGGTTTGATACGGTTTTGGTTGCAGATGGCGGAAATCATTTAAAATCCATCATTTCAACCTTTGCATATAATGATATAATGTATCCGGAAGTTCTGTTTTTGGGGACGGCAGCTTGGGACGGTACAAACTTAAATAAAGAAACAATTTTGTACCATGGTGTTTATCCGATGGTTTCAAAAGGTGCCGGCGGAACATATTTTGAAAATAAATTCAAAGAAACATTCGGCGAGCAACCAAAACCTGTTTATTCATTTGCTTATGATAGTGTCTTATTGGCGTCAGTTTTATCCGGAAAGAGTAGAGATGACTTAAATGCCGGAATTACCGGAAAGGCCGGATTTATCGGTGTAAACGGATATTTCAAGATTTTACCGACCGGACAGGCTAGACACAGTTTGGAAATGTTGGAAGTAACTAAAGACGGACCGCAAGTTATTTCTCCGGCAGACAAGAAATCCGCAGATTTTGTTGATAATGAAATGGATATCCGTTATATAACGTATGAAAATTTACCTAAATTTTATGGCAAAGACAGCTCTGAAGTACTAAATTGGCTGAATAATAATTAATGTTAAATTTTTATTTTTAGCTTGCAAATTAGGGTAAGATGAGCCATAAAGAATAGGAAAACATGAAGGGAACAGGGTTGTTTTGCTGCCAACCCGGTCAGGTTCGGAAGAAAGCAGCCGTAACAGTTAAAGCGAGGTCTGTTTCCCTTCGCCTCAAAAGATGAAGAAAATGGCAGAAGAACAAGAAAATCAATACGTCGTGTTAGCACGCAAATATCGTCCCCAAAATTTTGAAGATTTGTTGGGGCAAGATGCTTTGGTGCAGACGTTAACAAATGCCATTCAAAATAACAGATTACATCATGCTTATATCTTAACCGGTATCAGAGGTGTGGGTAAGACAACAACTGCAAGGTTAATCGCTCGTGCCTTAAATTGCACCGGAAAGGACGGTAAAGGCGGACCGACAATTCATCCTTGCGGAGAATGTGATAACTGTAAAGCAATCGCCGCCGGCAGACACATGGATGTTTTGGAACTTGATGCCGCCTCACATACAAGTGTGGATGATGTGCGCGAGTTGTTGGATAGTGTTCGCTATGCTCCGACAAATGCTCGCTATAAAGTTTATATCATTGACGAAGTTCACATGCTCTCAAAAGGTGCTTTCAATGCTTTATTGAAGACATTGGAAGAACCACCAGCGCACGTTAAGTTTATTTTTGCAACAACAGAAATCAGGAAAGTTCCGGTAACGATTCTTTCACGTTGTCCGCGCTTTGATTTGCAAAGATTAACCATAAAAACATTGGTACAGTTATTTACTAAAATTCTTAAAAATGAAAAATTGCCCTTTGAAGACGAGGCAATAGATATAATTGCCAAGGCGGCAGATGGTTCGGCACGTGATGGCTTGTCATTGTTGGATCAGGCAATAGTCTTAAGCAACGGCGATATTAAAACGGACGTTGTTAAGAGAATGCTCGGTTTGGCAGATAGAGGGCAATCTTTAGCTTTGTTTGAAAAGTTGGTTCAAGGCGATATGCCGACAGTATTGTCCATGATATCCGAACAGTACACCAACGGTGCAACGCCGATGATTATTTTGCAAGATTTAATCAATATCACGCATGATATGGCAAAAGTCAAAATTGTTCCGGCTTTATTGGATTCTACGGCATTTAGCGAGCTTGAAAAACAGACTTTTAAGAATATGAGCTCCATGTGTTCTTTGGGTATATTATCAAAAATTTGGCAGATGCTGATAAAGGGGGTAGGCGAATTAAACTTAGCCCCATCACCGATAGAAGCATTGGAAATGATATTGCTTAGAATAGCATATTCAGCCTCTTTGCCGACACCGATGGAAATTTTAAATGAAGTAAAAAAAAACTCTGATAACACCATAATTCCTCAGCAGCCTTCCCCTGTTGAAATTGAAAAAAAAAATAATATAACAGCCCCTCAAGAAACAAATAACTTCCAAGCATTGAATACGGTTGAAGATTTACTGTCTTATTTGGAAAAAAGTAAGAAAGCGCTGATGGAATTTTCAATCAAAAACGATATCAGTATTCAAGAGTTTTCAAACGGCTATATCAAGATGACGATAAGTCAAAATCTCCACCAGGATTTTATTATAAACTTTCGCAAATTATTGGCTGAGGTAACCGGTAAAAATTGGGAAATAGAAATCTTAAAAGGGGATTTAGGTGAAACAATTGCGGATAAAGAGAAAACAGCAGTTGAAGCAAAGAAGAAAAATGTTGCAGAATATCCCCTAGTAAAGAAAATTTTAGAAGAATTCAAAGGTTCAAAAATAGAAACGGTTATTCGTAAGAATATAAGCGAAATAGCCGAAGAAGAACCGGAAATGACGATAACAACATACGCAGATGAAGAGGAATAAAATATGTTAAATATTCAAGGTTTGATGAAACAAGCGCAAGCTATGCAAAGAAAAATGCAGGAAACACAAGAAAAGCTGGCAGCAACCGAAGTAAACGGCACATCCGGCAATGGTATGGTTTCTATTACATTAAACGGTAAATCCGAAATGAAAAAAATATCTATTGATAAGTCTGTTGCTGACGATGTTGAGCTTTTAGAAGATTTAATTATGGTGGCATATAATGATGCACATCAAAAAGTTGAAGAAATTGCCGAAGCCGGTATGAAAGAAGCCACCGGCGGTGTTAATTTAGGTGGGCTTAAATTACCATTTTAGGGAAAATCAATGTCCGACCAAAGTATTGAGCAATTAATAAAAATTATCTCCAAATTGCCCTCGCTGGGGACACGTTCAGCAAGAAGGATAGTTTTGCATTTGCTCAAGAAAAAGGATGCGTTAATTCCGCAGTTGATTAGTGCTTTGCAAGATGTTGAAGAACATATTAAAGTATGTGAAATATGCGGTAATTATGACACAGAAAGTCCGTGTTCTATATGCAGTTCATCAAATCGGGACAGTAACTTGCTTTGTATTGTTCAAGATATCAGCGATTTATGGGCCTTAGAGCGTGGCGGTTTATATAAAGGGCGCTATCATGTATTAGGCGGAGTCTTATCCGCTATTGAGGGTGTAACCCCAGATGATTTAAATATCGGTGGCTTGTTGGATCGCATAAATAAAGAACAGATAAATGAAATCATATTAGCCCTGCCGGCAACGGTTGACGGGCAAATAACCATGCATTACATATCCTCTCTATTAAAGGGTAAAGATATCAAGGTATCCACATTAGCACAGGGTATTCCGGTTGGTGCAGAACTGGATTATATGGATGATGGTACAATTAAACTGGCTTTAGATATGAGAAAACAGCTTTAATCTTCTTCTTCGGCATCTGCCTCATCATTTTCGGCATTTTTATCAATGGCATATCCGTTGGCTCTAACCGTTCTGATATAGTTAGGTCCGTATTTATTAAGGGACTTTCTCAAACGACGGATATGCACATCAACGGTTCTGGATTCTACGAAAATATTTTCACCCCAAACAGATTTAAGCAAAACCTCTCTTGAAAAAACTTTTCCCGGTTCACGAATAAGCATTTTAAGCAGACGGAATTCGGTCGGGCTTAAGTGCAGATAATTGTCACCGCGTTTAACTTTTCTCTCCACCAAGTCCATAAAAATATCTTCAAAAGCAAGAGTTTTTTCTTTTTCTTCAAATAACGGAGCACGTCTCATATTCGTTTTAACACGCGCCATAAGTTCCGGTACGGAAAAAGGTTTGGTAACATAGTCATCGGCACCTGCGGAAAGGCCTTTGATTTTATCTTCCTCCTGGCTTTTTGCCGTGAGCATAATGATAGGAATTGTTTTGATATCCGGTTTAGAACGGATGATTTTACAAATTTCCACACCGGAAATTTCCGGAAGCATCCAATCAAGGATAATCACCGAAGGTAATAAACGTTCAACTTCGCTAACGGCATTAAGCCCGTTAGAAACGGTGGCAACTTCATAACCTTCTTTTTCAAGATTATAGCTTAACAGCATGGAAAGTGCTTCTTCATCTTCAATAACCATAACCAAACTCATAGTTTCTCTCCTTTAAGGATTTTGATATTGTTACAATAATTTCCATTCTTAAAAACCGCAGTTCCCGCAACTAAAATATCTGCACCTGCATCAATGCATAATCTTGCGGTTTGCTCATTTATGCCCCCGTCAACTTCAATAAGTGTATTGCGACCGAACATATTTTTTGCCATAACAATTTTTTGCGGGGTATCGCTAATAAAAGCCTGTCCGCCAAACCCCGGTTCAACACTCATAATCAACACCAAGTCAGGAATTTTTTTAAGTTGAGAAAGTAATTTTATATCACTACTTGGCTTGAGTGTAACTCCGGCTTTTATGCCATATTGATGAATGGTATCAATAAGCTCATCTGCATGAGATGTTGCCTCCAAATGGAAAGTTAAATAATCAGCGCCGGCTTCAGCAAACCATGGAATAAATTTTTCAGGATTATTAACCATTAAATGAACATCAAAAGGTATTTTTGTGCATTTTTTAAGCTGTTTTAGCACATGTGAACCAAATGTCATATTAGGCACAAAATGTCCATCCATCACATCAAAATGCAATAAATCCGCATGAGCATCTTCAAGTGCTGAGATTTCCTTTTCAAAGTTAGCGGAATCTGCCGCTAAAAGACTGGGTGCAATTAAAACCATCTGTTTCTCCTAATAACAGCAGAATAAACCAGAAAAGCTTAACTTGAAGTAAAGATTATAAAAGGCATTGATAATCAAGAATTGATGATTATCTATTGTCATTGGTAAAATAATACAAGGAGGAGAAAATGGGCGAATATGCACAAAAAATAGTAAAAACAGATAAAAAGGAATTATTGCAAATCTTAAAATGTGCCTATGCCGAGGAGTGGCTGGCATACTATCAATATTGGATTGGTGCAAAAGTTGCAGAAGGACTTGAAAGACCAAAAATTGAAGCGGAGTTTAAAGAACACGCACTTGAAGAATTAAAGCACGCGGACTGGTTGGCCGATAGAATTATACAATTAGGGGATACACCTGTACTAAATCCGATGGATTTTGAAAAATACGCAAAATGTAAATATGAAAAGCCGGAAACACCGGATACAAAAATACTGGTTGCCCAAAATCTTGCGACTGAACGTTGTGCCGTTGCCAGATATCAGGAAATTTGTGAAATGTGCCAAGATAAAGATTATGAAACATTCAGAATATCGCGCAAAATACTAAAGGAAGAACTTAAACATGAGCAAGAAATGGAAGATTTTGACGCGGATTTTAAGTATTATTAAAGCAAAATTTAACCTCTTAATATTATGCTGTAAATATTAAGAGGTTATTTTTTTTTAGAGGACTTAAATGGCAAACAAAGAACTTTTAAAAATTACAAAACGTTGGGTAGATTGGTTAAAGACACAGAGAAATTACTCTCCTAATACCGTAAACAGTTATGTGAGTGATTTAAACATATTTTTCAATTATTTCTCCCCCCAGATAGGGCTTGGAGATTTAGAAAAATTGGATATTCGCGATTTTAGAAATTTTTTCAGTGCGCGTACCAAAAGTTATATCGGAAAAGCATCTATTGCCAGAGAAGAGGCGGCTGTTCGCAATTTTTTTAAATGGCTTGATGACAATAACATTATGCAAAATACGGCGGTATTCCAAATAGCTACACCGAAACTACCGAAAACATTGCCTCGCGCCTTAGATGTAGATACAACCTTTGAAGTTATAGACGTGGCCGCTAAAAAATGCAGTGAACCGTGGCTGGGAATAAGAGATATGGCCATATTTACGCTTTTGTACGGTTGCGGTTTGCGAATTTCTGAAGCTCTAAATCTTAATGTGGAAGACATCAATTCAGATTCCGAATTTATTAAAATTCACGGTAAAGGCAATAAGGACAGATATGTACCCATTTTGCCGATTGTCATAGAGCGAATAGAGGAATATAAAGCAAGTTGTCCCTATCGCTTAAAAAGAGGAGAAGCTTTATTTTTAGGGGCAAAGGGTGAAAGAGTAAAACCACGTATTATTCAAAGAAAATTACAAAAGATACGTGCCGAGTTGAATTTACCATCAAATATCACGCCGCATGCTTTAAGGCACTCGTTTGCGACTCATTTGCTGGCAGAGGGTTCTGATTTGCGTTCTATTCAAGAGTTATTAGGCCACGCCTCGCTAAGCTCAACTCAAAAATACACAGAAGTGGATTTAGAAAAAATAAAACGAGAATACAAAAAAGCTTTTCCAAACTAAAAAAAGCACCCCGAAGGGTGCTTTTCAAAAAAACATAAAAGAAATATTACTTCAATTTCTTTTCAACAAATTCCTCATGCTTTTTTGACTTCTTGTCATACTTACGCATGGTTAATTTTTCCGGATGAGTACGCGGATTCTTCTCAGCCAAGAAGAATGTGCCGGTATTGGCTGTACTTTCCATTTTTACTTTAATTTTTACTGCTTTTGCCATTGTTCCACTCTTATAAAATAAACGTTAAACACAAAAAACTTTAAACGCAATATACAGTTATTATCTGTAATGTCAACAGATTTTTAGAAAGAACGTAAATTTTTTAATTCCTGTCAACGAGGTTTTCTCGCATAAGATTTTGCATATATGCAGACATCTGCATATTAAATTGCTCGGAAGTTAAAACTTCTTTTTTCTTTGAAGATTTCCTTTTCTGATTCTTTTCTTTGTAGGCTTCTATTTTAGGTTGTGCCGCAATATAAGCTGCCTTAACCTCAGCACGGGCTTGTTCCAATTTTTCCTTATACTTTGTTAAAGGGGCTATCCACACATTATCATGAACGGCTCTGAGCAACGTACTGACCAGATAGGCTTCTTGCTGTCTTTGCGGGTTAGAACTATCAGCGCGTGCTTCTTTAAGTTGGTCATACAAAGCCAATCTGGCATCTGTTAAATTGATAATCCTATCAAAATTCTTCTGTTCCAGACGTGCCGCAAAGGAATAGCTGATTTCATTATTTTCATCACCGGTAGAAACAGTGGCCGTTACCTTAAAATAGTCATCTTTAGGGTCACGCATATTAGCTTCTGCTTTTTCCATATTATACCAGTCTATGAAATCATAGCAAACGTTTAGATGAAATATCCGGTCAGTTTTCGTATCTGTAATAACATAGTGCTTGTCTGGATTACCGAAAGGTATCCAATATTCATCCTCGGGATAAATGTATCTGCTAGCCAATTGTTCAATAGCTGTTTGTTCTTTTTCTGGCTCTTCTGAATGCTTAAAAAACTTTGAAAAGAAAGACATTTTAGAAATCTCCTGTATGTTCTGACAAGAGAAAGATACCATACTTTAATGTTTTTGTCCAGAAGAATCAACCAAGGTGTTTTTTGATAAACTGAATAGCAGTCTGCAGAGTCTTTTGTGGGTTATCTCTATCAGATTTAAAACAATTATTCTGAATACCTGTACATATTTGTGGCATAACGCCGTTTTTATTTATCTTATGCCCTGCCGGAGAAAAGAAATACCCGCTGGTTAAAAAGATATTGTCTTTATCAAACTTATGATGGCGCTGAATACTTCCTTTTCCGAAAGTTTTTGTACCAACAAGGGTGGCCCGGCTTTGTTCAACTAGAGCTGCCGCAACAATCTCCGCGGCAGAAGCAGTGTATTCATTGGCTAAAACGGCAATAGGTTTACCTTTCAGAATATCCCCTCTGGATGATGTATAATAACGACGAGTTTGGTGGCGTGTGGAACTGTAAGTTATAAGGTTTTCATCCAAAAATAAATCAGCGGTACGAAGTGCTTCATTGAAACTGCCCCCGTGATTATCTCTTAAATCCAAAATTAAACCAACAGCATTAGGATATTGCAAAATAATGCTTCTTAAATTTTGGGCTTGTCCTTTATTGAAACCATGCAATTTAACGTAGAGAATGTCATCTTTAATTTTGTAATCTATAAGAGTTTTTTCAGTAGATACTGCATCAACACGAGAGTAGTCATCTAAATTTTCTAAGATGATTTTTATTGTTTCGGTTTCTAACTCATTTTGCTTTTGTACCAACCTTTCTGAGCATTTCATTCCTGCATCAAGAATATCACAAATAACTTTTTTCCAAGAGCGAACATTTTCGCCTTCCGGCAGCATAAAGGTACTGATAAGCTGATTTTTATGGTATAAAAAGGCTTTAGAATCACTATGGTACAATTTAAATCCATCATCAACGCGTGTCAGAGCTTCCCCGCTTTTAAGGGACAATTGTTTGAGGTTAACTTGTTCGGCGTATTCTTGTGCAATTATATCAAGTAAGCGGTTAACCTGTGTAAATTCGTAGGCAATAACCGGCTGTACCCTTATTAAGAAAGCAAGTAAGAATATGGTTAAAAATCTAAACATATCAGACCTCAAATTCTGCAGTTAGAACGGTATGATCAGATGGTTTATCCGTCATCCGCAAAGATTTATCCGTTTCGCACTTAATAAGTCTTTCGGCAAATTGTGCGGAAACGAAGATATAGTCTATTCTTAAACCTGAATTAGTTACAAAAGAGTTACCGGTATAGTCCCAAAATGTAAAACCTTCATTTTTAGGGTGTAATAAGCGAAAAGCATCATGTGCTCCCGAATAAATTATAGCATTAATTTTATCCCAAACCGGCTTAGAGTAAAGAGGACTCCCGGCAAATTTTTGGGGTTCATATACATCAAGCGGAGACATCATAACATTGAAATCTCCACCAATAATAAAAGGTATGCCGGAGGATATTTTACTTAAGATATGTGTGTGCAAACAATCAAACCACTTGAGCTTATAAGCTAGTTTTTCCTTTTCAATAATCTTATCCGGAGAACAACCGTTAGGTGCATAGATGGAAGCAGCCCAAAACTTAGAATTACCTTTTTTTACCAGAATTTCTAAGTAACGCATGGCATCATCATTTTGAAAGGTCGGCAGATTCTTAGCACTAATTTCAAAATCGTATTTAGATAAAATGGCAACCCCGTTATAACTTTTTTGCCCTAAAACAGCAACATTGTAACCGAGCGCTTCGCACTCAAAATACGGAAAATCTTCGGATTCGCATTTAATTTCCTGTAAAAAAACAATATCCGGATTATAATTTTTAAGCCATTGCCATAAATTTGTCGTGCGAGCTCTGATAGAGTTAATATTATATGTTGCTATTTTCATCAAAGATACCTATTTAAATACCGATAAGAAAACTTTAACCGATATAATATTAAATGATTGTAAACATATTTAAGATTATAATGCGTCTGCAAGTAAAAAACATGAAGGGAAAAGTACATGCTGAATGCTTTTAATACCGACGGATATGACAACACGAAAGATTTTCAGCAACGTGTTGCAGGGCAGAATATGCAAAGCATAGAAGAAAGACAGGACGAAATACAACACGCAAAAAACGGATTTATCGGAATGCTGGCCGGTATTATCGTAGGCGGAGTCGTCGGTTGGCTGTTTTTAGGGCCGACGGATAATCAAGGAAAAGAAAAAGAAATACCGATTGTACGTCGTTCCATAACGCCGGCGAAAGTTCAACCCAATGATCCGGGGGGCATGGAAATAGGTAATCAAGACCGTGAAATTTATCATATTGTTGACAAATTACCCAAAGCAACAGAGGAGGTAAATATTATACCTGCTCCGGAAATGCCTAAGATTATTGTGGAAAATACAATTTCCACACCGGAAAACATAGAAAATCTGGTAGAAAGTATAGAAGAAGAAAGCAATGTTATCACATCAGCAGAAATTAAAGATACGCTTGATGAAAAAACAAAAGTGGCAGCAACAGATTTAACCGCCGTAAAAACAAACAGCAGTGACAAAGTTGTTATACCGGAAAAAATTAAGGATGTGGAAATTAAACTTCAAAAAAGCATAAATTCTCAAGCTGGCACGGTGGGTGTGGTTGATAAAGAAGAAAAAAAGGCCGAAGAACCTAAGGTTGAGAAAAAAGAAACAGAAACTCCGGCACTGACAAAGCCTGTCGCCGTTAAGGGAACGTGGTATGCACAAATTATTGCATCATCAAGTCGTAAGTCTGTTGAAACATTGTGGACACAACTATCTGCAAAACATACTTTCTTAAAGAGTTATTCCCACGAGGTTGAAGAGATAACGGCAGCCAACGGCAGTACGCTTTATCGCTTAAAGGTAGGTGCTTTTAAAACACGGAAAGAAGCTGAAAATTTAAGTGAAAAATTAAAACAAAATCAGATTAGCAGTATCATTAAACAGAATTAGGAATAGTCATGTCTAAACCGATTCTCGCAGCAGTATTATCTTGCGCCGGTACAGAATTAACGGATGAAGAAAAATACCTCTTTTCTTCATCAAATCCGCTTGGCATATCATTATTTGCTCGGAATATACGAAATAAGACACAATTAAAAAAATTGGTAACACAAATAAAAAATGTTATTAACCGTGATGATGTGTGGATTGCCGTTGATGAAGAGGGTGGCCGGGTTGCTCGCTTAAAAATGATAATCAAATTAAAACATTTGACTAATCAGCAGTTAGCATCAGAAGAAGAGTTAGGAAAAGTTGATGTAAAATATACCCAAATGCATGCTGAGATAATCTCAAAATATATGCATCAATATGGCGTTAATATAAACTATGCACCGGTAATAGATAAAAAAGTGAAAGGGCAAAGTCCTGTTCTACAAAGTCGTTGCTTTAGTTCTGAGGCAGATAAAATTATCAGGCATGCACAAAAAATGGCTGACACATATATTAAAAACAATATCTGCCCGTGTATAAAACATTTACCCGGTCATTTAGGTGCCACAGCCGACCCTCACTTAGATGTTCCTGTTTGTGATCTGGAAAAAGAGGCTTTATATAGAGAGATTGAATATATCAAAGCTTTCAAGCAATATCCAATGGCAATGACGGCACACATTCTCTTAAAAAATATAGATGATAAACAACCAATAACCATGTCTGAAAAAGGTATTAAAGAAATCATCAGAAATTATCTGGAATATGATGGCTTTTTATTAAGTGATGCCATAGATATGCACGCCTTAAAGGGTAGTATCACCGAAAAAACGGAAAATTGCTTAAATGCCGGATTAGATGCTATTTGTTATTGTGGCGGGAAGTATGAAGATTTATATAATATATGCAACCAAAAAAGATTTATGACGGAAAAAGCGCAAATTCGGTTTGCAAACATAAAAAAAGTTATTCATAATACCAAAAAAGAAATAGATACTTCGGAAGTTGAAGCTCTATATCTGCAAAAATTTCAGGATAAGCTGAACAAGCAGTATAAATATGATGCAACCGAGGTTTTACATCAAATGCTTGTGAAAGGAGAAAGCTAATGATATGGATTTTAGTTATAATTGCGGTAATTGCAATTTATAATGCAGAGAGATTGCCTGATTTAGTAAGTAAATTCAAAAACGACATGCCGGCAATTGTTGAGGCTGGTAAAAAAGCTTCCAAAGAGTTGAAAGAAAAAGCTCAGCAAACCGTGGCTGAGAAAAAAACAGGAAAGAAGACTGCCGAAAAGAAAGAAACCGAAGAATAGTTATTAGAAACAAAAAACACTCTGAGAAATCAGAGTGTTTTTTCTATGCTTATTTCAAAGCCGGAATATTAAGTTGCACAATCGCCCCCGGCTTTATTTTAACTGTTGAATAAC
The DNA here is from genome assembly GCA_002353835.1 of Alphaproteobacteria bacterium UBA2723. Lineage (GTDB taxonomy): Bacteria > Pseudomonadota > Alphaproteobacteria > RF32 > CAG-239 > CAG-267. The sequence continues at coordinate 16,065 of DEKL01000061.1, read as the reverse complement.
GCAGATTTTCTGTTTCTATCATATACTCCTCACGTCCGGTTAATTGTGCCGCTAACTTGTAAAAGTCTCGCCCGGTTAACTCCTGTTTATACCAATTCATAATATAAAATATACACGCTTGAGAGGATTCTGTCAGCCCGCAACGTGCACGCCCTTGCGGAACGTCGGAGTTAAGAACAACACCTTCCAAACCCTGTTTTTCTTCAGCTTTTGAAGAGAAGAAGATACCACCCAAAAAAATACCGACAACTAAGCAACCTAAAGCAGTTACAATAAGTTTTTTCAATGTTGCTTTATTATCTGTATAAGCAGGTTCATATCCGCCATCATCTTCTGATGCATAGTCTAACTCCGGTGGCAATCCGTCTAAAACATAGGAATTATTAAAATCAGATTCTCTAACCAAATCCTGTGCATCAGTAGCCGTAACCAAACTTGTTCCGAGAGAGGCTTCGTCCTCGGTTGTTTCTGTTAAATGTGTAGTTTCATCAACAGGTTGCTCTGTCGGCTCAATCTTTGCCGGTGCCGGAGGAACGTCAGACATCGGACGGATTTTAGGACGCTTAATCTTTTTTAATTTAGGGTGTGTAAATCCCTGCGGATTCTGCGGTTGTATATCCGAAGCAGATTTCTCAGGTGCCGGTGCGCTATCGCCATCAGCAAGAAAACTATCCAAACTGTTATTTTCTTCAACCATGTTTCTTTCCCGAAATTAAATTTTATTTTTAATTTTCTCATCAGTTTTGAGCATTCTGACTAAACGAGGAACAATAAAGACAATTGTTTCCGTTCCTTCTTTTGCCGGTCCGAAAATCTCGCTGGGCAAACCGATAATTAAGAAATTCTCACCCAGTTGGTTACGAACCTTAAATTTCGTAATTTCACCTTCTGTTGTATCTAAAGTGATTTCTGAATAAATACGATTATTCTTTTCCAAACCGGCACGCGCTAAAACGGATAACGGATATTCCATATTCTCTAATTTACCGCAACGACCGACATCAAATCTGGAAAACCAACGTGTCGGAACAACAAAGTGTCCTTCGGAAATATCCTGAATTTGGCCGTATTTACTGACAAACTTCTGCAATTGTTCTCTGGATATATCATTAGTAACCGTTAGGATACGACCGATAACGCCGGTCTGTGCCGTGGCTATGCTACCGAATTTGAATTCTTTCAACAAATCGTTCCAAACAATGCCGCACGGTTCATTAGCAATAACTCTGAAAACGCTGACATCATACATAATCATGGTCGGATTATCCTCAAAATCTTTTATAAGGCTGTCTATTTTATTTATAGTTTCCAAATTTGCCTCAAAAGAAATACTGTAATCACGCCAGTTTGTAACCATATCCGTAATTCCGGCACCTCTTAAAACATCTAAGAAACCGAGCATTAACGTTCTGGAACTAGGAGTATACATCGTAAAGCTACCGCGTCTGCTTAAAATAAGAGAATTTGTTTTGGCGTCATAACGATAAAACAAATCAGCAGATTTCGTGATAACATCTAAAACTTCCTTAAAGCTTCCGTTCAAATCTTTACCATATAAAGAAGGGTATGGCGCATCTTTGGCCACCAATATCATACCTGCTTCTTTAGTAAGTTTTAAAAGTGCTTGGTCAGCCGTTAAATTATCAAAAGTAAAATCTCTGACCTCAAAATCCGGCAACTTATCATTAACATCATTTCTTTCTATCTTAAAAGAAACATTGTTATGTGGCAATATTTGAACCATCTCTTGCGTTTTCCAATTAACATTACAACGCAAAGGGGTTTCCAAATCCAAATCATGCGCACGATGAATTGTCCGCAACATATTTGGATCTTGCTGAGGTAAAATCATATAATTATTACCGGTATTGCTATCTGCAACAGAATGTGTAATAACCGTTTCGTCGTCCTGAAAAGCATTGCATGCGCAAATGACGGCAAAAGAAAATACGATAAACAAACTCTTACTTTTTAGAAACTTCAATTTATTCATCATTTTCTTCTTTCTGTTGAATAATTTGTTCTTGTTCTGCCATCAACTTGGCGACAACGTCATCAATACTTTGACCGGCACCCTTTGTCGGGTCTTCCGCTTGATCCGTAAAGCCACCGAAAGCATCTTTTGCGGCACTTAAATCAGCATCTTTTGCTGCATTCATTTCCACAGTTGAATTTCTTTCCAACTCTTCTTTGTACAAGCTGAGATTTTCCTTCAATGCCTGTACACCGCCTTTAATTTTCTTTTCAACATAAGGATGAAGTTCGGTGTGTTCAATGATATAATCACCTGTTTCACACAATTCTTCCAACACATCAATAATGTACGGAAAAAAAGGATAATCCTCAACGGCAATATTACCCTTGCGAATACACCGTGCAGCAATCCGAGAAACAGTCCTGTCGTAGTAATCTCTGATTAAGATATAGTTATCAATATACCATAAAGATTCTTTTGTGACATTTATTTCATCTGTTTCTGTCATAATTATCTCCCTTTAGCTCTAACGTTAGAATAAACAACATCTTTTGTAAACAGTTTATTGAACGTTGTTCTCATTATCCTCTCCGGAGCTATTACCATCATCTTCAACATATTCCCATTCCCAATCATCATCATTTTCCTTATTTTCAGGAACGGAAGCTGCCTGACCGTTTTCATCTACATATTCCCATTCCCAATCCTCACCGTCATTTTTTTCTTGGGTATTTTGAGTAGAATCATCGGAAACATTACCGGTATTATCCGCATCATCATCTTCAACATATTCATATTCCCAGTCTTGGCTGTCATCATTTGAAGCTTGCGGTGCCGGTTCATCATCTTCGGAAACATTTTCATCATCACTGTAATCATCTAAAGCAATCGGTTCATCCAAAGATGAAATATCAACGTTATCACTGGTCAGTGCTTGTCTTATTTTATCTAACTCTGCGCTATAACGACTTTGTCCTTTAGATTCCGGCTGTTGAATTTGTGTGAAATCCTCATGATTTTCCTCATCATCGGAAATTTCATCTTCATTAGAATCAGATACTTCATCAGCCCCATCATCAAAAACATCAGAAGTTTGCGGTTCCTCATTGGTAAAATCATCTAGACTACCGACATGCAATGAACCGAAACTATCCAAATCAGAAATATTATCAGATTTAGTTTTCGTTTCATTATTTAAATCACTGTCTGTATCGTCAAAATCGTCAAGAGGGTCTTTCGTATCATCAAAGGTCTCAGGCAAAACATCTTCTTGCGGTTGCTCTATGGCCTCATCTAACGCGCTATCAAAACGACTTGATGTATCTTCTGCGGAAGTATTCAAATTGGCAATGGTGTCATCAAATTGGACATTATCACCGGCGGAACTTTGACTTGGTGTATCAAAATTGTCAGTAAAATTATCTAAATCACCCAAATCATCTAAAGAGGATGATTGTTCAGCTTCATTTGTTGCGGTAATATCTGCAAAATCAACAGCATCATCTGCCTCCGGTAAGGCGCTTTCCTCCTGAAATTGATTTTGTGCAACGGAAAGAGTATCTGAATGTTCATCTAACGGAGATGTCGTTTCTTCCGGAATATCAAAATCCAAATTATCAAGAGAAGAGTCTAAATCAGAAAAATCATTTGAATCTGATGCAATATCATCAATAACATCTTCCTGTTCAACACTCGGTGCTTCATCAAGAGGCGGCACATTAAGGTTAACATTGCTGAAATCATCCTCGTGCTTATATTCGCTATTGCGAATAACGCCATCAATAGGGGCGGCAGCATCTTCATGAACAAATGAGGTTAAATCATCAGCGGAATTATCAACTTCCTCGTCTGTGTTAAAGTCACCCTTATCATCAGCCAATGTGTTGGTGCTATAACCGGCAACACTACCGGCAACAGCATTATTTCCGACAAAACCGGATGCTCCAAGAATTTCTCCGGTCTTTTTCTTCTTCTTTTTTTTCTTCTTTTTATATTCATCATTTAGGAGTGTTTCATCTGCGCTCTCACTAACCGGTGTGTTTGTGTACACGGGTTTACTTGCAGGTTTATCACCAAAGGTATTGGAAGAAGGTGCAGATTTTTGATTAGTGTTGGCAGTATTGTTTTGTATATAACTGAATAGCAACTGCCGGATTTCTGATAAGGATTGATTAACATCAGCCTTTATCTCATTTCTGAAAGCAGATAGTCTGTTTTCAATATTCTCTGAAGCGGCCGGAGAGCTGTTTTTTTGTGCCAAAGCACTCAATGTTTCAGTAATTTTTTGAGATATATTATCGCGAAAATCCTGTAATTTGTTATCAACATTCAGGTAATCCGAAATCTCGGCATTTTTCTGTGTGCTGGCTGTATATAACCCTTCTAATAATTTTGTAATGGATGCCTGAGAAGCAATGATACGATTATTAAGGCTTGTGGTATCATTTTCTTCATGTTGTCTTGAAGATAAAATTCCTTCCAAAATACGGGAAATGGACACCTGTGAAGCAATAACCGAATCAGTAATATTTCTGGCCTCTTTTAACACATCCAGCAAAGAAGCGCGAGATGTGCGAATTTCTTCAGCAATTAACTCAAAAGCTTGTCCAAAGTCACCTGATATTGTTGCCCCGCCGGATGAAACGGGAGAACTCGGTAATTGCTTAAAAGCATTAGCCATAGATTGCGCCAAGCTTTCGGCAAAAGAGCTGTCAATAGTTAAATTGCCACCGGTAATTTGTGTAGGAACCGGTGCGGCATAAGTGCTGGGGGCTGACGGCGCGTTATCATCTAACCCGTTAGAAAAATCTTCTCGGTTTGTTTTTTCAAAAGAAATCCCACGTTCGGTTTTAACATCCTCTATGTGTTCAACAAGCAAACGTCCACCGGGTAGTCTCTTAAAAAAATCAGTAATATTAGGCGCCAACGCTAACAATTCATCATCAAATTTAGTCCGCATATCCTTGTTAAAGATATGAATCTGTCTAAAAATGTTTAAATAACGTTGCGCAACCAAGATAGGCGCTTCTTCAGTGCTTTGATTGCTGCCAAATTCTACATCATTTAAATTTTCCACGAGCCAAACCTCTATACAAAATAACTAAATTTAAAAAATCTCTATCTTAAAGATTTTCTACAGTGCAATGTCAACAACTTTATGGATTTTCTTAAAATCATCATTGTTGAAATAGATTCTTTCTTCCGGATTCCACATTAAACCGTAGAGCTGTCCGGTTTCATCCTCTCTGACACTAACCACAAATGCTTGTTGATCTGTCTTGTAGTAAAGAGCTATATCACCGACACTGGCAACTTCTGAAGGGGCAACAAACATAACCGCGCGATTGGATAATATAGATCCTAAACGTCTGCTACATAAGCTGACACCGTAAACATCACGTTTATCAAACAGAAAAGCCGGCTTCGTTGCTTCTTTACCGGAGACCGTGCGGTCAATCAAAATAGAGCCGTCTGTACCGGAAATGCCGAATACGGGAACTTTGAGAGTATCAACATCAATATAATTGCCGGAATGGTCATTAGCAATTCTGGTCATGTTGTTTACCTTGTATTTTGTATCATTATGCATGATGATTTCTTCTAAAGCACCAGCTTCATCTAAGCGTTTAATTTCAGCCTTGAGGGACTCAACATCCATACCGAGTGCACGGGCAATATTTTTATATTCTTTATCGGAAACTTCTCTTTGCCCCATTTCAATTCTATGGTAAACAGATAAAGTCATTTCTGCGTTTTCGGCAACCTCAATCAAGGTTAAGGACTTTTCGTTACGGATATAACGAAGTGCGGCACCTAACACTTTAAGACCGCTACTCTTGTTAATTTCCTGACGGCGTTCCTGTTCTTTCTTCCACGCCATAACGACCTCGTGCTGAGAATTTTGCTCATTAACATACAAATCCTGCAAAGAACAATCTAAAACTTCGGCAACTAAAATAAGTTGTTCTTGGTTAAGACGTCTGTATCCTTTTTCAATTTTAGATATAGCAGACAAG
>DEKL01000061.1:0-10037 GCA_002353835.1 Alphaproteobacteria bacterium UBA2723 | reverse complement strand
GCAGACAAGCTGATACCCAATTTATCAGCCAAATCTTGCATTGAAACGCCACGCATTTTACGATTTATTCTAATCTGGTTTGGAAATACAATCTCTTCCATAGCAATACCACCTCTTATAAAAATAACTTTACCTTATAATAGTATTGCCAAAAAAATATGCAAGTCAAAAAGAATAAAATTTTTGAAATCTGTATAACTTTTGTCAATGCAAACAAAATTTTACGATTCGCGACAAGCTGAACCTAAGCTTTAAAAGGTTTAAATGAAAATTGCAAAAATAGACAGCCTTCTGCCCAAATGGACAAAGGTAAAGTACCTGATTTATACAAAAAGGTTAACGGTATTAAATGAAATAGTTACCGATACTCGTATTAAATTTGTTTGTTCCGTTAATACGTCCACGCTTCAGTATATCGTGCAATACAAAGTCATCCATGGTTTGTGTACCGATAGAAGTTACACCGGCAATACTATCCATACCATGCAATAAGTAGTTCGGGTTATCTTTCGGCGGTGTACCGACAGTTTTTTGCAAATTACTGGCAATCGCACCGGTTTTATCAACGACTTGATTTGAATCATCAGCCTCCAAAATGCTGTCATGTCCTTTCTGTGCGGTGGCAGAATAGTTAAATTTTGTCGTTTCATAGAGAATAGTACCACTATCTCGTTTACCTTTTGTTTCCATTTCAACCATACCGTTGTTGAAATAAATCTCATAGTCTTTCTTATTTTTTCCTGTTGTGGTCGCGTAACTGACAGCCGCCTGTCCTGTTTTATCATTGACGTCTAAACTGAATTTTGTTGTTCTTCCGGAGTGGTCAACTTGTTCAATGCTGATTTTTGTCGGGTCAGCCGCATTAAAGGTAACGGTTCTGCTTTTATAATATGTGCCGACATTTTTACCCTTACTCTTTAATACTTCCATAGAAAGCTGTTCCATAATAGCCTGACGATAAGCCGGATTTTGCCCGAGCGGAGAATTTAATACGGCATGCAAAGCACCGACATTAACTTCGCCTTTAGCGTTCATTAAGTGTTTTCTGATAAATCCGCTCTTAAACGTAACAGTATTTTTAATTTGATTTCCGCTCTTGGTATATTCTTGCTTAATTGTAGAATATTCATCCGAAATCATAACGTGCTTACGGCCGGTAACGGAAGTAAATTCTCTTCTTAAAACCTGATTTCCGTGTCCGTCATCTTCTACCTTAAACTCCAGACCACGTGTTAACCATTTAGGCATAAATTTTCCGCCGACGGTGAAAGTTTTATTGCCACCGGACATATGTCCATGTTCATTAGTCATATGCATCAATGTTCTACGTATTCCGTTTCTTCCGAGACGTACAGCTCCGCGCGCGGTAGCACTTGCCCCCTGAACAGCCATGCCACCGGCAAAATCAGCTACCTTGCCGGCATTCTTTTCCATCGCCGCATTAACTTCATTACCGACTTTAGATGCCGCGCTAAGCGGAGAACCCTTAGAGAAATTTCCTGCCAAATCTCGAACAACAGGCATATATACCCAACCGATAGCTAAAATGAAAATGATTTTAATCATATTCGGACCATAAAAGGCAATACCTTGGTTCGGGTCGGTAAACAGTATTTCGGAATTACCTGTCGTATCAAAAATTAATCCTAACAGTTTTGCCACATACCCTAAAACGCAGTTAATGAGAATAGCCATAAAGATAAATACAAACAGTGAATGTAAAATCCATTGGAATGTTTTGCTTAAATATTTCTTTGTTCCGTTAAAAGCATATCCGGTAATGGCAAAAGGTAAGAACGCAAAGGCAATACCCATTTGTAAGACCGCATCCGCCATAACCCACGGATAAGCCACAAGGAAGAATAAACCGCCGATATAAAGGAATAAACCATCAATAATATAAACAGGGTGCGGTAATACCAAGAATAACCTGTTCGGTCCGGTTCCGAGGCAAAAAGCATATTGTCCGAAAGAAAAGAGTTTATGAATTTTTTGCTCAATATTATCAATAGCACAATAAATCATATTACCGATATCGGTCGGCAAAACGGCGCCGCTCATGGCACCCATTGTCATTGAAAATCCGCCGGCGCTGAAGGATGAACGCAGGCATTTCATCATACTGTCAATACCGCCGACACCATCACCCAACCCGACAAAAGCCAAACCGTCTTTAATAATCGGGGCAATGGTTGCATTAAGAACGTTAAAATAATCCTGTGTTACAATGATGTAAACCGCGGCACATATAAAAGCCTTGGTAAATACTTCATTTAGAATAGAGCCGGGATCTTTAGCCCCCATAGATGCCACATTTTTCAATATAATTAAAGCCAAAGAAACAGCTAAGAAAATAAGTATAAGTTTACCCAAATCGGAATGGAAAATATCATAAGAAGCCTTTGCTACCCCACTGCTTGCCATATATAATATTCTAAACATCGGGCAGAACATACATGGAGAATCAGCAACCGGCACCGGACAATCCTTTCCGGGTGTTAATCCGAGTGCGGAAGAAGCAACGTTTTGTGCACTTTCAATCGCCGCTTTTTTACAAGCTGCAACACCACCTGTACACTCTTTGACGGTATTCAGAGCAGCTTTTCCGATTTCCGTTGCGGTATCCCACATTTTTTCAGCCCAATCCGATAAACCCGCATTCGCCGGCGCAGGGGCAATCAACACCGAAACAATGATAATAATCGGTAAGAATTTTAATATTTTGTGATACAACTTGCTCATCTTTTTGCTCCTTACCGATACTATTTCTTTTTCCGTCTGGTAGATTTGGCAATGTTATCGCCGTAACGATACAAAGCACGCTGTCCAAAGCTACCATTTTTATCGCCTTGGTTACGAATCATCAGTCCGGTTTGGTGCTTGGCTATATCTTTACCCAACTTCCATGCTCTACCGATGGTTTTTTCCTTTGTGGCAGCTACCATTTCATTAAGTTTATCACCAATCGGCGTACCGACCAATGAGCCGCCAAAGAAGTGTTGACAAAATTCTCCTGCCATCATAGGAATAATACGCATTGCTAAAATATAACAAATAAGAAGCTTTAAGAATCCGGTAGAAGTAATACCCAAATTATCTTTAATTAAATCAGCCTTGCCCTCGGCAAATGCTTGGTCAAAATTAAAACCGCCACCGGAGCTGATTGCTTCATCAGCCACACCTTTAATCAAGTTAGCCGCAAGAACAATACCGAGCGGTAAGAAAATGAAAATACCGGTATAGTAGGCAATACTTTCAATCATTGGTCTTAATTTATCGCGTGTCCAGCCGAACGGCCACAAAGCTAAACCGATAGGCAATACAACCAAAGCAATGGAAAGGTTAAAAGAAACATCAAACATATAAAATGATGCCATCATTAAAATAAAGAAACCTAAAACGTAAAATATAGCGCCGCTCAGCCATGTTTCCGGTTCAACAAAATGTACGTTGACGGAAACAATGCCGGCAACGGAAAATTCTCCGTAGGAAGCCTCACCGTGATTTGCATAACACAAAAGCATATGTGCAAATTTCATCATCTTAGAAGAAGCCGCATTGATTAAATAAGCCATTTCAACGATATTTTGCTTTAACTCTTCCAAAGCAAAGAGTTGGTCAAAGCTAAAGACTGCAAATGCCTCATGGATAGGGAAGCAGATGATAGCTAGCGATAAGATTAAAGTTGTAAGTATTTTCATTATCATCTCCTCCTTTCCTAAAATCCTGTTAGCTTATACAAATCTTTTCCGATATCACTACCGATTCTTAAAATCGGATTGACAATATAATCTACGATTGCTAAGAAACCGCCGTTAAACAGCAAAATATAAACCAAAGCCATCTTAAACATAAAGGTAAATGCCCCATCTAAAACCCTTGCCGGATCCTGCTCGGTAAGAGATCCTAAAGATTTTAAGAAATACATTGCAAGCCATATAGCCGCGCCTATCAGTAAAATAATTTTGCCGAGTTCAATAGAGGCATTAGATAAAATATTAGCAGCACTGAGCATATAATCAGTCATCATCGTGATAATATCGCAAGACCAGCAAGAAGCATCGGCGCCCTCATATTTTTTATTGAATTTTTCAACATTGCAATATTCCTGATATTCGTTCGGATCATAAGTATCACCAAACTCTACCAATGCGGCATGAGACTGTATCGGGCACAATACAAAAAACATAAGAATGACTAAAGCAATCATAATATGGTTGTTTCTGATTTTGGCAGTAATTTTATCTCTCATATCAGTCATCATCATTATGTCCCGCTAGTGAATGGATTTTATTAACCATACTGTTCGTTGCGTTCTTAACTTGTTTAACATTATCAAGAACCCTACGTGTGGCTTCATATTTCTCCATAGTTGTCGTAATAATACTTGTTGAGCCGGAAGTTATACTGTCAATAACTTTTCCGCCTGCTTTCTTGAGTGAGTTCATAATAAACTCAGAAATTTTCTTTTGAAATTCCAAACCGCCTCCGCCACCGACAAATTTATCCGTAAGAGCCACGGCAAATCCGGGCACATTGATAAGTAAGATAGAAATCAAAATCATGGCAAGTAAACCGGCTCCGTAGCCTTCAATGCCTTCCGGCGTGAAATCATTAGCATAAGCAGCCACTAGCCCTTCTAAAGTAAGGACGACTATACTGACCAATAACCCCATAAACATCATAATGGCCGAAGAATTAAGGAACATCAAAAGACCATGTTTACTCCATTTACGTGTATATCCGAATGGTACCCCGATAATCAGCACCGGTAACAAGAAAGCTGCAAAATTAAGTCTGAACAGGCTGTCAATAACATATAATACAAAGAAAAACTTTGCGGCAGTAAACAACGCTGCCATGGCAACACCTATCAGAATAGCTCCGATTTTTAAAGAAGATATCAATGTAATCGCTATTCTGATACCTGAATTCAGTCTGCTGCTGATACGACATACTACACAGTTGGATATTTCAAAAACACCGTCAAAGTTTCCGGGTTCAACTTCAACATTTGTCGGGCATGCAAGTACACCGCGGGTGAAATCAATTTCGCCGAAAGCACCCAAAGATTTAACGCCGCCGCCACCATCAATTTCAAGCATTCGTGTTGCCAATTCCAAGAAGGTTACATAAATCGGCACAACAAGCAGTTTAATGGCCTCATCAATTAAATCTGTCCGGCTGACAAAATAGGCACAAACTGAACATAAAAACAGTTTCTGCAATATTTCGGTCCAAACTTCTCCCAAACTTTCTTCCTTAAATGAGCCTAAGACGCGTAACAATCTAAAAGCCATCCAAACGGCAAAGGCAACTAAAATGATATTTGCACCACCATGAGCAACTTCTGCTGAAGAATCTGCATAAAGTTGATTAACGATAGCGGTAACGGCATTGGTAATTTTAGTTTGCCAACAGCTTGACTGTTCATCATAGTTTCCTTCTTGTCCTAAAGATGTATCATTATCCTGTTCGCAACCGCTTAAGAATAAAGGCATGGCAAAAAGCATCCCAAAACGTAAAGTTTTTGAGTTTAACAAGCTGTACAATTTATATTTCAATGTCTTTATCATCATACACCTCATTACTTAATCCAACGCCATAAACGTCTTATTCTGTCTGTGCGGTTATCAGAAGCAAATCCGCTAAGTTCACTCTTAATTTTATTTCTGGACTGTTTGTACCAAAAAGCATTATATCCCTGAGCGCCTGTTCCGGTAAAGAAACCACGTGCAGCCTCTGCTTTGCGCCCGCTCCATTTATACAGTTTATCCAAACGAGTGGCTCTGGCGACGTCATGTCCGATTTGTTCGGCAGCGCCCATGGCCGTTTCTCCTGTCCATCCAGCTACTTTCTTTGCATTATCAATAGCCATTTTTTGAACGGGGGCGACGGCTTGTTGAGCCGGAGTTATACCTGAAGCGGCCGCCGTATCTGAAATATCTCCGGCAAGCAATCCCATTTGCTCAACCAATTGCAGCAAAACGCTGAAACAAATAATGGTTAATATCAAATGTCCGAAATTAGCAAGCGCAGAGGACATCTCAGAAATCTTGTTAGCATCAATAGCAGCACCAATGTCATAAACATAAGCACCTAAGAACGGAGCCGGTCCGCCACCGATACAATGCATAACGACTTGTACAACAATGCCTAACACAATTCCCAACATAATTAGGCTGAAAAAGACATTGATGAATAAATTCCATATATTTTTGGCAAAAGGCATGGAAAGATTGGAAATTGCACAGGCAATACCAAAAGGTAACAAAACAGCGGCAAATGCCAAGCGAATGGTAACATCAACCAAATAGAAAGTAACACCGGCCAAAAGTATCCACCCGAAGCAGAACAAAATACTTCCATAAAGTAATTGTAAGTAATCCCACATCCAGAAACGCAAACCCTCTTTTGTGGCATCACAGGCCATCGCTTCGCCGATTCCAACCACAAAATTAACTGTTTCGCTGAAATTTTTGGCAGCTGTTTTCATGGCACCGAAAATACCGTTCCAATCAGTACCGACGGAATCATAAACACCATGACCGACACTGGATATATTGCTACCGACATACAAAGCGGCTTCCATCAATGGTGCAATAACAAATTTTCTGAATTCCGGTGTCACCAACAAACCGTAAATTATCGCAGTTTTAAACATAAGTATGAATAAACCGCCTTTATTACCGGTTAAATAATCTGCAACCGTTTGTTTGCCGAAGGAAGAAACCATTTTCAATGTATGAACGGCAATATAAATAGCCGCAACCACCAAAACAACGACGGATAGCGGTTTTGCTAATCTGCTCCAAGAAGCATTGGCCATAGATGCAGCAGACTCTGTTAGAATATCAAAAAACATGCACAAAGTACAAGGAGAAGTCAAATCTTGAACGGTCGGACAATCGGCACCATGTTCCTCATCACCGCAAGCCGAAAGTAATAAGACAAAGAAAAATGAAAGGATAATTTTCATCTTTCCTTCAAATAAGTGTCTTATGTTCCAACCCAGTCTCATAACACAGTTCCTCATAATAACTTACGGCACACGTAAAATTCGTTTTGCCTGTTTTTTAATCCAATTACCTAAGCGATCTTGACCTGCAGCATCATCAAGGCCGATAGCTCTTTTGCCGGCTTCTCTGAAGGAGTTATAGGCGTTGCCAACAGAACGAACAGGCTTGCTGTTAGCAATAGTGTCTTCTGCCTCACCCGCCATCGCTCTTGCTACATTTAGAGGTTGTTCGGCAGCAAATCCGATAGGTGTTTCATTATAAGCTGTCTTAGCCACCTGTGCGGCTGTTTGTACGGCAGCCTTTCCGACAGATTGTGTACTGGAAACTTTATCAGCAATTTGCCCGACACTTAAGAATAACTTAAAGGCAATAATGCAACATAGGGCTAACATAACGAATGCGGTCAACGTCAATTCTGCGGCTAATTGGTCAATTTGTGCTTTATCCAAAACGGTGGATGCCATAAAGAGTTCCACCTTTTGAGCAATAAGTCCAGCCATAGCATGCTTAATCATACTAATAGTAAATTTAATAACGATTCCCAAGATAACGAAGTTAAAAGCAACGTTAATAAATAAGTTCCATAACTGTCTTGTATAATGGGATGTGTATTTAGATACACCGCAAGCAATACCCATCGGCAACATAATGCAACCGACACCCAATCTGAACAAAAGATCCATCATATAGAAAGTGATACCCAAAATAATCATTTGTCCGAAGATGTAGGCAGTTGCCCCAAAAGGTATCATTTGCCAATACCATCCGGGGAAGGAAGGTAAGGAAGTCAAACAAAGCATTAACCGACCTATGGCAACAATTTCATAAGCCTCGTCATTAAATTCATGGGCAGTATTAATAACTTTAGTGAATAGCCCGTACACACTATTGTCCGAACCGAAATTTGCTCCCCAATCACTCCCGCCGATTTCGGCACCGGCAACGATAATCGGAGAGATAAGGTATTTATAAACAAAAGATTTGTCGCTCAATAAAAGAATAATAAAAGCGCCTTTAAAGAGCAAAGGAATAACACCGCGCTTGCTATCTGAAAGATATGCCGAAACATCTTGTTGTGAAAAAGCACCAATGTTTCTTAAGGTGTACATGGCTATATAAATACCTATGCCGATAGCAACAATAGCTTGCAGAGCTTCGGCAAATAAATCCCATGAACCCTCAGCCAAGTTTGCGCAGGTTTCCGCGATAAGATTATAAGCGCTTTCTAACCAAAATACCTGTCCTTCAGTCTTAAAATCGGTTAAAGTCGGACAATGATTCTCAAAATCCTCAGCTAACGCCGGAAAGCTGAGTAATAATCCGCAGAGCAGAAAGTAGGCCCTTTTAATTAAGGTGTTCATTATCTTTGTCATGATGCCCACCTTTCTTTTTACTAAACGGAAGTCCTAAGACGAGAACAGCCACAATCAGCATAATCGCAATGGCACCTATTGCAAAAACAGTAACGGATTTTTGCGCAAAGAAACTTAATACATCATTAGTGATAACGACATACAGCGCAATAAACATTATAATTGTACCAATAACCGATTTCATGAGTGCCTCGGATAAAGTTCTCTAAACTAACTTATTATAACACAAAAAAAACTAAAAAAATATTACAATATCGTTAAATTTTTCCATTATTGATAAATTTTGCAGTATAATTAAGTACTTCGTCACTATTTAAAGCCTTAAAAGAAGAGCTCCTGATATAAACCGCGTTCTTTTTGGGATAAACATCATCTTCAACCGGGATATGTAAAAACTTAAGAATCCCAATATATAAGCGATAACCAGCAGAGTCGGAAAATATTCTTAAAATATGAATATCCTTTGGAAGTTCCGGCACTTTTTTAAGGTTTTCATCAGTAAAGTCTTTAATCATTGGTCCTAAGAGAAAACGGAAAAACTTAAACCTGCACAACAGTTCACAAAGCAAACTTTCCTTATAAACCGGATTTATCTCAACGGTATTGCCGATTCGCATTTTTTCGCGAAAAGTTTGCAATTCATAGGGGAGATTGAGCATATGTTGCAAAACCAAATTACCGCCACCTTTTGTGACGAAAGAAACCTCTTTAATATCTTCCATATGATTAAGGAAAAACAAAAGCTGATGAGCCGAAGCAAAGGAAGTTCTGAAAAGTGAAGGATAATTAAGTGCCGCAACGGTCGTGTTCGTATTAACCAGTTTACGCCAAAATTTCTTAAAAATATTCTTACTGTCCATATAGCCGTGTAATAAAACAATAAGTTTACCCTTTTGTTTGGTAATTTCGTAACAATCAATATATTTAATAAAGGCTCTTTGGCAGGTTTCAAAAGTACCTGAAGCTCTCCGAATATCCCAAGAATCAAGCAAACGGTATTCTTTTGTCATGCAATGACGCTGTATTCTCCACTTCTGGTAAAAGAAAACATCTTCCCAAAACACTGCTCCGCCAAATGTGAAAAAATTAAATTTCATGGATAGCCTTTTTCGTTGTTACCGAGTCCCTTATAATAATAAAATTGTATAAAAAATAAGTTAATAAATCGCAAAACGTAAATAAAAAATGACAAATGCACAGAAAATAGCAATTTTTAAAATGCATATAAACAATGGTTTAGGGAAAAGGTTTTAAAAAAGGCGGAAAAGGGCGAAATTTTTTTTAAAAAAAGTGTTGACTTTAGAAAAAGAGTATCATATAAAGCGTTTCACCGACAGGATAGCGCAAGGTCGAGAGAGCTTGAGAGCTTTCTGCGGGAAAAAATCCGGAAGGATTTGGTTATAAGAAAATAGTAAAGAAGAAAAAGAGGATATGTAGGCAGTATATATGGAAATATGTGATGCCTATATATTAAAGGAACCTAAAAAAATACCTTTGAGAATAGGCAGGATGAAACTAATCATCAATTAACATGAGAGTTTGATCCTGGCTCAGGATGAACGCTGGCGGCGTGCCTAACACATGCAAGTCGAACGGGGTTAAGGGAAATTTTCGGATGGAACTTAACTTAGTGGCGGACGGGTGA
>DEKL01000041.1:987-3220 GCA_002353835.1 Alphaproteobacteria bacterium UBA2723 | reverse complement strand
AGGCTTGCGAAGCTGCAGGGTATAATTTCAGAGCGCATAATAAAGAAAAAAGCATGTATTTGCCTGCTAAAGCCGAGGAACTGCAGGACATAACGAATCCTGTTGTACGCAGAGCTGTAGCGCAAACAATTAAGGTTGTAAACGCTATTATTCGCGAACAAGGAGAAAGCCCGATTTATGTCAATATCGAACTTGCGCGGGAAATGGCAAAAGATTTTAAGGAACGCGCGAAATTGACGAAAGAGAATCATGAGAACCAAGCGGAAAATGAAAGACTGCTGGATAGGATCCGCAAAGAATTTGGAAAGTCCAACCCAACGGGAATGGATTTGGTAAAACTGAAACTTTGGAAGGAACAAGACGGCATTAGTCCGTATTCACGAAAAACCATAGAGGTAACCCGTTTATTTGAGCCTGGTTACGTTGACGTTGACCATATCGTTCCTTACAGCATCAGTTTTGACGACACCTATAAAAATAAAGTGCTTGTTATGTCAAGTGAAAACAGAGAAAAGGGGAACAAGCTGCCGATTCAGTATCTCGCTGCAAAGTTTGGGAAGGACGCTGTTGAAGCGTTCAAAGTTTGGGTTGTTAATAGCGTTAAGAATTACCCAAAACGGCAGAAGTTACTCAAAGAAAAAATTACGGAAGAAGATATTACAGGCTTTAAAGAACGTAATTTGCAGGATACGAAGTATATGGCAAGAGTTCTTTATAATTTTATTAACGACAGGCTATTGTTTGCTGAATCTGAAATAGGAAAGAAGAAACGGGTCCGTGCAGTGAATGGCGCTATAACATCTTATCTCAGAAAGCGTTGGGGTATTAATAAAGTTCGCGAAAACGGAGATAAACACCACGCTGTAGATGCGTTGGTCATTGCGTGTACAACGGATAAAATGATACAGGAAATCTCCGGATATGCGAGAGGGCAGGAGCTTGAATATGAACCTATGGATAAGGAGTCATTGCTGGTAGATAAATCAACCGGCTTGATTTTAAAACGGTTTCCATATCCGTGGGAAGATTTCAGAAAAGAACTGATGGCCCGACTTTCGGATAAGCCTGCCGAAGCTCTGCAAAAATTACGTCTGTTGTATTATCAGGATAAAGATATTACTGCAATAAAGCCAATCTTTGTTTCCCGCATGCCACGGCACAAGGTGACCGGCGCAGCCCATAAAGCGACGGTTAAAGGTGCGCGGCATCTGGACGAAGGAATAGCTTTGTATAAGACGGATCTAGTAAATTTAAAACTGGATAAAAATACCGGTGAAATTGTTGATTATTACAATCCTGAAAGCGACCGGCTTCTTTATAACGCCTTGAAAACCCAACTGCAGAAATATAACGGTGACGGCAAAAAGGCTTTTGCGGAACCGTTTTATAAACCGAAGGCAGACGGAACGCCAGGGCCGTTGGTTAAAAAGGTAAAATGTTTTGAAAAGACAACGTTGAACGTGTTGGTGGAAGATGGCACAGGTGCCGCTGATAATGACAGCATGGTTCGTGTAGACGTCTTTAAAGTGGAGGGTGATGGTTATTATCTGGTTCCGATTTATGTTGCTGATACGTTGAAAGAAACACTGCCCAATAAAGCAATAGTGGCCCATAAGCAATATAGTCAGTGGAAAGAAATGAAGGAAGAAGATTTCTTGTTCTCATTATATCCGAATGATTTGATTCGGGTTCAGAACAAAAAGGATATGGTATTTACAAAATCTCAAAAAGAAAGCAATTTGCCCGAAAACTATATTGCTAAAGATATTATTGCCTATTACAAACAAACAGATATTTCGGCAGGAGCTATTAAGATTATAAGCAACGATGATAGTTACTCTTTACGTGGGTTAGGTGTAAAAACACTTCAACGTATTGAAAAGTATCAAGTGGACGTTCTCGGAAGCTATTATAAAGTGAAAACGGAAAAACGCCAGCTATTTCATTAAGGAAGTATATTATGCCCTTTCGCAGTTTGGTAATATCATCTTCAGCAAGTATTACAACAAAGAATAATCAGTTAGTTATTAAAACGGAAGATTCCCGGAGTGTTCCGATTGAGGATGTTCAGGCTGTCTTGTTCGAAAACCAGAATACAGTGATTTCGCTGTATTCGTTACAGAAATTAATCGCAAACGGTGTTACGGTTTATATTTGTGATGAAAGACATTTGCCAAGCGCGGTTGTTATTCCTTTCTACCAGCATTCAAGAAATGTGGCAGTAATGCGTTCG
>DEKL01000041.1:0-956 GCA_002353835.1 Alphaproteobacteria bacterium UBA2723 | reverse complement strand
CCCACAAAAGAAAAAAATATGGAAACAAATAGTTGTTGCTAAAATTATGAACCAGGCAAGATGTTTAAAATTAATCGGAAATGAAGGCTTTGAACATCTCGAATATCTTGCGAAAACCGTGAACAGCGGTGATACACATAACGTTGAAGCAGTAGCGGCAAACTATTATTTCAAAATGCTTTTTGGCAAAGACTTTAATAGATCTGGTGACGATACAAGAAATGCCGCTTTGAATTACGGTTATGCCATTATGCGCGGACTTGTTGCCAGATTGTTAAGTGGATATGGCTTTTTACCTATGAAAGGAATCCATCATAGTAGCGAGCAAAACAGCTTTAATCTTGCGGACGATTTTATGGAACCGTTACGCCCGGTTGTAGATTTATTTGTTGCTGAGACTGTAAGAAATGGAGAATTACTAACACCTGAAATAAAGCACTGTTTGTTCAACCTGCTAAACGTTGATGTTATTTCCAATTCACAGCTTCACAGTCTGAATTTTGCGACAGAACGAATGGTACAGAGTTTTTTAAGATACTGCCATAAAACTACTGCAGTACTGTATTTACCTGAGCTGGTTAAGCTACGCCTGCACAAATATGAATAAGTTTATGCGTATCATGGTATTCTTCGATATTCCGGTCAAAACAAAACCGCAGCAAAGGATAGCTAATGGTTTCCGGCAGTTTTTACTAAAGGACGGGTATAATATGGTGCAATATTCTGTTTATGCGCGTGTTTGTAATGGAAGCGATTCTGTGGAAAAACATAAATTGCGATTAAAAGGGAATCTACCTAAAAACGGTTCTGTCCGCTTGCTTGTATTAACGGAAAAGCAATATGAATCTATGGAAATACTGGTTGGAAAATTACAGGAAGAGGAAAAACCGTTCATTTGTGAACAACTTTCAATTTTTTGAAAAAAAACAGCGGAAATGCTAAAAATGATTGCGTTA
>DEKL01000080.1 GCA_002353835.1 Alphaproteobacteria bacterium UBA2723 | reverse complement strand
CTAAGCCGCTTAAAGCGTTGCCGGAGTTGCGTTGCATCAAAATCAAAGCCACCAACAAAATGGCTACCATTAAATGAATTACTAACAATATAGATCCCATTGTTTTTTCCTTATTCTTAATATACTATTGTTTACTTGCTGCAATAATTGCCATAAAATCAGCCACTTTCAAGCTGGCACCACCGATAAGACCACCATCAACATCCGGCAGAGCAATTAACTCTTTGGCATTTGTCGGTTTCATACTGCCACCATACAAGATACGCATCTTATTGGCATTTGCGCGACCTAACTTCTTGGAAACAACCTTACGAATTGCGGCGTGAACTTCCTCAACTTCGGCTGTGGTCGGGGTTCTGCCGGTACCGATTGCCCAAACCGGCTCATAGGCTATAACCGTATTCTGCGCCGTTGCAATTTCCGGTACGGAACCCATAATCTGCTTAGTGCAAACATCTATGGTTTGACCGGCATCACGTTCTTTTTCTGTTTCACCGATACAGATAATAACTTTTAAGCCGGCCTTAATAGCAGATGCCGCTTTTTGAGCTATCAACTCATTGGTTTCATGATGATTGGTACGGCGTTCGGAGTGACCGACAATAACATAATCACAACCGACATTTTTTAACATAACCGGGCTGACATCACCGGTGTGTGCGCCCTTCTCCGCATAATGACAATCTTGCGCACCGACCATAACTCTTGAGCCTTTAACGGCTTTTTTTACAGAAGTTAACAGCGTAAACGGCGGACAAACCAAAACCTCACAATCTCTCCGACCGGTTTTCTTAAACTCTTCTTTTACGCCTTTTGCCAATGCTACGCCATCCTCCAAAAGACCGTTCATCTTCCAGTTTCCGGCAATAAGAGTCTTTCTTACCATCATCTTTTCCTTAAAAAATTAAAACTTGTTCTGTTGTAGCATAGCACTTTTTTATTTTCCAGCTAAAAAACAAAGTTGTTTACAAAAAAAATATTAAAAAAAGTGTTGAACATATTTATATAGAGGTTGCACAAATTTTTTTGGCTTATATAATGGGCGCAATTGAATTATTTTTGGGATGAGTAAAATGATAACAAAATTAGCTAATGCAAAAGACAATTGGTTTTTCAAAATTCTCTCGGCAGCAGTTGCCGTCAGCTTTGTTTCTTTATTCGGTGTTACGGGGTATATTACCACAGCTTCGCAAAATCAAGCCGTGGTTAAGGTCGGTAACAAGAAAGTATCGCAGAGCGAATTTAATTATCGCTTACAAAGAGAGCTGAACGCCCTTAGAAACTTAACCGGAGATGATTATGAAATTACCGACGAAATGCGCAATACTTTAGCTGAAGGGGTCTTAAAACAGATTATTGATGACAGTGTTTTAGACCAAACAATGGATAAATATAATGTCCACTTCCCGAAAGTTCTCGTACAGCAGATTATTTTCCATCAGCCGGAATTTCAAAACCCGGTCAACAAACAATTTCATCCTGAATTGTTTAAGAGATATTTATCCGCCGCTAATATGAGCGAAGAAGAATATGTGGCAACTGTTGTACGTGCCATGGGACGTAAAATGTTGGTTACCGATTTGGTAAAAACTTTCGGTGTTCCAAACGTTTTAACTGAAGCTGTTCATAAAATGGATAACCAACGCAAAACTTTCAAATATACGGTTGTTTCTCCTAAAGATGTTAAGATTGAACGTAACATCAGTAATGATGAAATTCAGCAGTATTTTGCCGATTTCGGTGAAAACTTCATGATTCCGGAAACGCGTGATGCTAAAGTCTTATTCGTGCCGAATGATGTTATCTTGAAAAAGTATGCCGCCAGTGATGATATGGTTAAAGAATATTTTGATGAACATAAAAAAGAGCTTGATCAACCGGAAAAGCGTGAAATTTTGCAAATGGTATTTTTAGATAAAGATACCGCTGAAAAGGCTTATGCCGCTGTTCAAGAAGGCAGAGATTTCAAAGAAGTTGCTACCGAGTTTAAGGCTGAAAATGCTGATGAACCGACATTGGGTGTCGTCGCACAAGACGAATTGGCTGATGACTTGGCTGATGCCGCTTTTGAGCTTAAACTTAATGAAGCTAAAGTGTTGCAGGTTGCAGACTCTTGGCAGGTTATTTCAGTTAAAGAGATTGTTCCGGCTAAAGAAGCAGTGTTTGAAGAAGTTAAACAGCAAATTGTTAATAACTTAAATGACGAAAATTTATATGATGCCTTGCGCCAAGCCAAAGCTGAGTTAGATGATGCCGTTAACGGCGGTAAAACGCTTGAAGAAGCGGCAAAACTTGTCGGCACTGATGTGTTCACGGTTAGAAATATCGCTGAAGAGACATTGGTCAGTGATGTTCCGGAAGTTGCAAAAGATTTAACCAAATCCCTTGATTTTAACGATATGGTCTTTTCTTACGGTTTAGACGAAATCACTTCTGCCGAGGAATTTGATGACGGTGTTGCTTTGGTACAGATTACCAAAATTACTGATGCACACATGCCGGAAATTGAAAATGTGAAAGATAAAATTATCGCTATGTGGACGATACAGGAAAAAGATGCTCTTGCTAAAGAGATTTCCGATAATATCGTTGCAGATGTTGAAAACGGAAGTGAGTTGTCCGTTGCCGCCAAGGCTCGTGATTTGGAAGCTTTCCGCTCTGCACCTATCAGCCGTAACGAAACATTTGCCGATTTGACCCAAACGGAAATCAGCGAATTATTTACGGCAGATAAAGGAACCGTTAAGGCTTTTGAACATGCCGGCAATACATATATTATCGCCGTACCTTTTGAAACTGTGAATTATGAAGATAAGTTAACGGCTGATAAGGCTAAAGAGGTTCAAAAGAGAATATCTGCTAATATTGTTACCGATATGTCGCAGGCTGCTTTGGATAATTACGCTAAAGACTTTAAGATTAAAGTTGATTATAAGATGGCAGGTTTTTCTGAATAATGAAAATAGTTTTTATGGGTACACCGGACTTTGCCGTTCCGGTTTTACAAAAGCTGATTGATGAACACGAGGTTGTGGCTGTTTATACACGTGCGCCGAAAGAAAGCGGACGCGGTAAGAAAATAAACAAGACACCGGTGCATTTGCTTGCGGAAGCCCATCATATTCCCGTACATACCCCCAAGAGCTTAAAAGGTGAGGATGAGCAAGCGATTATGCGCGCTTATCATGCAGACTTGGGAATTGTAGCGGCATACGGTTTGTTATTACCACAAGCGGTGTTAGATATGTTCCCTAAGGGGTGCATCAATGTTCACGCTTCACTTTTACCGCGTTGGCGCGGGGCGGCTCCTATCCAACGAGCGGTTGAGGCACAAGATAAAGAGAGCGGTATTTCTATTATGCAAGTTGTATTAGCACTTGATGCCGGTGATGTGTTGGCACAGAAAGCAACCCCGATTACAGAAAAGACAACCGGTGGGGATTTGCATGATGCCCTTGCCGCAATCGGGGCGGATTTGCTGAGTGACACATTAAAAAATTTGGATAGCATCACACCTGTTAAGCAAGATGAAAGCTTGGTGACATACGCTGAAAAGCTTGATAAATCCGAATGTTTGATAGATTTTAATATGCCGGCGGACAGACTTGCGGCAAAAATCCGTGCCTTTAACCCCTACCCGGCGATGTATTTTATTTATAACGGCGAACGGTTTAAGGTATATGAAGCTGAAATTTGCGACATGCACGGCAATACCGGCGAGATTTTAGAGGGCAAGAAGGAACTTGTTATCGCCACCGCTGATAAGGCGCTTAAAATCACACGAATCCAACGCGAGGGTAAGCAACAAATGGATACCGCCGAATTGTTACGCGGGTTTGAGTTTTCAACGGGTATGAAATTTTAGGTCATTTAAACGTCTTCCGCCTTATTTTTTGCTTGATTATATAAAAATGTTCGTTATACTTCAGCCAAACTTTATGGTGTAATCCGCGGATATGGTGGAATTGGTAGACACGTTGGATTTAGGTTCCAATGGCTTTAAGCTGTAAGAGTTCAAGTCTCTTTATCCGCACCATCTTTTAGATGGCTTTTTTTAGAAGAGAAAGTAAATGAAGATTAAAGAAACTAAATCAGAAGGCTTAAGCCGTGAATATCAGGTTACTATCAGCGCTAAAGATTTTGATGCCGCTGTTACCAAAAAACTTAACGAAATTTCCAAAACTGTCAGCATGGCCGGTTTCAGAGCAGGTAAGGTACCTTTTCATATGGTTGAAAAGAAATATAAAGGTAATGCAATGAGCGAGGCTCTTGATGATTTGCTCCGTGACAGCGTTAATGACCTCTTGAAAGAAAAAGATTTGCGTCCGGTTTTCACTCCTGATGTTGATTTGAAGAAATTTGAAGAAGGTAAAGATATTGAATTTACTGTTTCTATGGATGTTATGCCGGAAATTGAATTAAAAGATTTCTCAGCTATTAAAATTGAAAAAGTTATGGCTGATGTGCCGGAAGAAGAAGTTACTAAGGCGCTCAACTATATGGCAGACAGCCGTCGCGACTCGGTTAAGGTTGAAGAAGACCGCGCAACCGTTAAGGGTGATATTGCCGTTATTGACTTCGTTGGTTCTATTGACGGTGTTGAATTTAATGGTGGTAAAGGCGAGGCTTATCCGTTGGAAATCGGTTCTAACTCTTTTATTCCGGGTTATGAAGACCAACTTATCGGTAAGAAAGTCGGCGAGGTTGTTAATGTTAAGGCCACTTTCCCGGAAAATTACCATGCTAAGGATTTAGCCGGTAAAGAAGCTTTGTTTGTGACCACAATTAAAGAAATCCGCACCGTTAAGAAGGCTGAAATCAATGATGAATTTGCCAAAGCTATGGGCAAAGACACTTTAGATGCCTTAAAAGAAGATGTGAAAAAGCACATTGCACAAGATTATGAAGCCGCTTCTAAGATGAAGATGAAACGTTCTTTGTTGGATGCACTTGATAAGGCTTATAAGTTTGATGTGCCGCAAAAATTGGTTGATATGGAATATGATTCTATTGTTAAGCAATATGAGGCAGCCAAGAAGAATAATCAGCTTGATGAAGATGAAAAAAATAAAAAAGAAGCTGATTTGCTCAAAGAATATAAGGAAATCGCTGTTCGCCGTGTTAAATTGGGCTTGTTGTTGGCTGAAGTCGGCAAAGATGCAAAGATTGAAGTTACCCAAGAGGACATCAATAAGGCTATCATGACCGAAGCTCAGCGCTACCCAATGCAAGCTAAGGCTATCTTTGATTTCTATTTGAAGAATAAAGAAGCTATTGAACGCTTACGTACTCAAGTTTATGAGGAAAAAGTTATGGATTACGTTCTCTCTAAGGTTGAGACCAAAGAGAAGAAGGTTTCTGTTGAAGAACTTTATAACTTTGACGAGAAAGCTGCCTAGGTCGAGGAGGCTCGACACCCATCACTTTGGAGGGTTTTCCCTTGGGGCAGAGGTGTACTCTAATTAAAAGTTCTTAAAGTCGTTTGCGATTTTAAGAACTTTTTTGTTGCAAGTGCAAGGCGCAGTGCTATTACTTTGGGCTTTTCCCTTAAGATTTGTGTAATTTAAAGCTTGCAAAACTTAAATATCTTTGTTATTTTGGCAACAGTTTGATTTACTAAAGGATAAGCTATGTGGGTGCTCGGTTTGGATATCTTAATGGAAGCTTTGTTTGAAACATTATCGCTGTTTCCATATCTCTATCTGACTTATCTTTTGATGGAATATCTTGAGCATAAAATGAGCCGACGGAGTATGATTTACGTCCGTAAAGCCAAACAATACGGACCGATTGTCGGCGGTCTGCTCGGACTTATGCCACAATGCGGTTTTTCCATCGCCGCGGCAAACCTTTATGCAACCGGCTTGGTAACATTGGGAACATTGATGGCGGTTTTTCTTTCCACCTCTGATGAGATGTTGCCGCTGTTGATTTCCGGTGGTGTCGGTGCAGGTTTAATTATTCAGATTTTGTGCATTAAAGCAACCTACGGTATTGTTTCCGGTGTTTTGATTGATAATTTCCTGCCGGATAAATTTATTAAACGCAAAAATGAGCCGGATATCTCTGCTTTTTGCCAGCGTGAAAAATGCAAATGTGACGATAAGGAAAATATTTGGAAATCAGCCTTTAAACATACCGAAAAAATCAGCTTATTTATCTTTTTCTTCTCGCTTGTGGTTAATGCAGCCTTTATGCTGGGCGGACAAGAGACCGTCCATGATGCTCTGACAACTATGCCGATTTTAAGCAAATTTATGGCAGCATTGGTCGGGCTTATTCCAAGCTGCTACCCGTCTGTTTTGCTGACACAACTTTATTTGTCACACACGATTTCTTTAGGAACAATGATGGCGGGAACACTCAGCAACGCCGGATTAGGATTTTTGGTATTGTACAAAGTTAACCCGAACAGCGAGGAAAATTTACGCGTTCTTGCATTGCTTTACGGCTTGGGTGTATTCTTTGGTATTGTTTCCGACTTTCTGTTTTAATCTTTGTAATTTTGGCGCAGGGTTTTGATTTCCGCCTTATAGCCGTCCAGTTCGTTCGGGGTTTCCAAATTTATCGGTATACCTTTTAATGCCGGATGGTTGATAAAGCGAATAATCCCTTCTAAGCCGAGACTTCCCTCGCCTATCTTCTCATGCCTATCTTTATGAGAGTTAAACTCGGTCATACTATCGTTCAAATGAATTGCGTGAAGGCGATTTAAACCGATTACCTTGTCAAACTTGTCTAAGACTTCGTCAAGTTTATTGATTATGTCATAACCGGCAGAATAAACATGGCAAGTATCCAGACAAACACCCAATCTTTCCGGCGCATTATCTTTAGTCTTGGCAATAATTTCCGCTAATTCCTCAAAGGTTGAGCCGACCTCGCTACCCTTACCGGACATTGTTTCCAGCAAAACCGTGGTATGCTTGGCCTCGGGCATAACTTCATCTAAAATCTCAACAATTTGCGGAATAGCAACTTCCACCCCCTGCCCGACGTGTGAACCGGGGTGAAAATTATAAAGATTGCCGGGAATATTTTCCATGCGTTTCAAGTCATCAGCAAAGACCTGACGGGCAAAATCTCTGGTGTTTTCATCTTTAGAACAAGGGTTTAACGTGTATGGCGCATGCGCTAAGATTTTCCCGAATTTGTATTTTTCAGCTAAATTTAAGAAGGCTCTGACATCATCCGCGTTAATATCTTTCGCAGCACCACCGCGCGGATTTCTTAGAAAAAATTGAAAAGTATTGGCATTGAGCTTAACAGCGGTTTCTGCCATTGCCTTAAAACCGGCTGATGATGAAAGATGACACCCTAAGTATAACATTTAAGCCTCCGTTTTTTCATGGTATAGCATCTATGAGTGGTGACGTCAATTTTTTTTATCTTGCAGTCCATACATTTTTGTGTTATAATAGCCGTAATAGTTAAGGCTGTTTGTGATTAGGGAAAATAACTATGACGGATAATGAAAGAAATGATGTATCGGCAGTTATGAAGGAGCAAGCTGATAAAGCTCATCAAATCATTGCTGATGCCGAAAAGAACGGTTATTTGCCTGAATTAAGCATAAATGAGTATGATAAATGGGTAATAGAGGAAAGACAAATCACTTTAGAAAAGCGTATTGCCGAAAAAAACGAGGAAAGAAATAAGGAATATTTAAAATCAAGAGCTATTTGGGGAGAGCGCTATGCTAACCCCGAAAAAGAAGAATTTACTTTCGGTAATTGGAGTAAGGAACTAACTGATGCCTATACTATAAGGTCAAACGTCACAGATACCACACTTCCCTACGCTGACCAATTGGAAAATAAGAAAAAGCTCGCAGAACTCACAGAAAAAACAGTGCATTTAAACGGTAGTCAAATTCGCACTCCGACAAATTGGCAATTAAAAAATGAAGATATTATCTATGAAAGCAAGCAAACCGTTGATAAATATAACCAATTTATGATACAAGAAGGAATTAAACAGAGGGCTGATCAAAACTATAAAGCTAAAAACTACCCAGAAGCCGATATACCTAAAACAAGCTACTCAACCCCTTTAACTTTTACTGATAAAGAGGCTAAAATATTCGTCAATAAAGAAATTATCGCGACAATGAAGGAAACTTCATACAAACCGATGGAGGAAGCTGCACAAGGAAACGAAGTCGCATTAAATTGCTTAATTTATCATGAACTCAACCATATGCATAACAATGCGTATGACGGTCTCGGACAATTATCTTACACCCCGACAAATGCTATCAAAGGTGATGTCTTAACCGAAAAGCTTTCTCTTTGTACCGAATATTTAACCATGGCAAAAGAATATAATGAACGCAAAGCCAAAGGCGAAACTACCATTAAATACAATGACGGCAGTGAAAAGCCATTAGACGGTCTGCTTGATATTTACCCGGGTTTCAAAGAAACCGTTGAAAAATATGGTTCGGATATTAACAATCCAGAGACAAAACGCGCTTTAGTCAAAGCGGCAATGAAATATTGGGATGATGACCGTGGCTCGTGCTATACAAGCCAAAACAAGCAATGGATGATGGTTGGTAATAATGTTTTTAACAGCTGTTCTTTTTCTAAACAAATGGAATTGCTGAAAAACGAAGAAGATACATATAAAAAAGTATCCACAGCAATGCTCTCGGACATCAATATCTGCAACCAACAAGTAACTTTAACAGATTGCAAAGATCTGATTGATACTTATACAACCGAAAATGCCCATCAGCTGATTAACAAGCACAATGAGAAAGATACTATCAACGAAGCACCTATTTTTGTTCCAACTTATCAGGAATATCAAGAAATTAATCAATATCTTGAATCTATCGGCAAAAAGACTGATGCAGAAAAAATGGAGCATATTGCAAAAACCGTGCAAACAGCTTCATTTTCCGTGACCTCTTATGATAAAAAATTGGAAAACATTATGCTCTCGCATAACTCCAAAATTACCTCCGAGGCATTGACGATAGAACGAACCGAGGATAAGGTGGTTGCTTCAATCTATGATAACAAATATGATATAACTGAATTCGCTACTCCTCAAAAAAGCGAACCGCAAAAGCAAATGCCCCAAATGCAAATCAACAATATGCCTGTAAATGACCGCTAGACATTCTTTTCTGCACGCATTATAGGACATAATCTGCTTTGATTTATATATTTTTTTACCAAAAGATGAAAAAAAAGCTTGTATTCTTATTTTTTTTTGTGTAGATATATGGTTGTTTCGGACGGAACGTAGTTCAGCCTGGTAGAACGCTGCGTTCGGGTCGCAGAGGTCAGTGGTTCGAATCCACCCGTTCCGACCATCATATAAAAAAGCACCCTTTATGGGTGTTTTTTTTATTTGATTATCACGAAGTGATATGGATTTGAACCATTGTGATGCAGGTGGCGCTGCCACTGGTTCGACTACAAGCGCAAGGCAGACGGAAGTATGCCGATAAAACGAAGGTTTATGCGCGCCCGTGCGGCAGAGCATAGCGACGTCAATCCACCCGTTCCGACCAGTGCAGAGGCGCACGGTCTTCACTAAAAAAGACTCATCATTGTGGTGGGCTTTTTTATTTTGTTTTGGGATATAATTTTTGAAGGTAGGGTAAATCAGAGGTTCTTAGCATGGTCTTATCAAAATATTGTTCTAACATGCGGATTTTTTCTTGTTTTAACAATTCGGTCGGCAGGCGAGAGATGCCGTTCATGCGAAAATATGAACAAACAAACGGCAAATGTGTGAATTTTGCACCGTTTTCCATAAAACAAAGCCATTTTTCCTTATCGCTCACAATCTTAAAATCTTCGCGATACAAACCGAAACGAGCAAACATTTCCCGTTTGATAAAAGATGACTGGTGCGCCAAGGTATTATCCAAAAAAAAATTTTTAACAAGCTTTTCAGGATAGGTTTTGATAAAACATTTTTCTTCTTCCTCAAACAGGCGATAGGAATCACCATAAAAAATGTCCGCCTTGCCGCTTTCTAAAAAAGGCATAACATTTTTAAGGGTATCCGGTGCATAGAGCATATCCCCACCGTTTAGAAAAAGCAAATATTCCCCTTTTGCTTTAACAATACCTTTATTCATGGCATTGTAAACACCGCTGTCCGGCTCGGAAACAAGCGTGTTGATACGGTATTGGTACTTGCTTAAAGTATCTAAGGTATTATCCGTTGATGCGCCATCTATGACCAACCACTCAAAATCCTGATAAGTCTGTGCCATAACACTTTGGCAGGTCGTTTCTATAAACGGCTCATTCTTGCATATTGTGATGACGGATAATAGCGGTATTTCGGGCATAGATAACCTTTATTAAAGCGTAAATCTAATACCAAAAATCTTAAAAGTTCTCTTTTTTGTATCTGATATGCCTCTAAGATAATCATGTCCCCCATATTTAGGATTAGATTTATCACGAATTAAAATTTTTATATCACGTTTAAATTCAGGTATGGATTTTCCTTCCGGATATAAATACCGACAATCTAAAACAAGTGGATTTTTTCCTATAATATATTTATTTATAATACTTTCATCATGCCACAATGGTATGATATCATTATCCAGATCATGATGTATCATATCTGAGCATTTGTGACATAATTCTAAATAAGATTTAGCTAACCCACCATTTAGTCCGCCTGCAACATAATACTTTCCCTCTTGCATAGGTATATAAGCCGCAGATTTTGGATTTCTATCATATGTAAACTTTTCCGGACTTTTATTGAAGAACCCTGGGTGCTGACAGACAACTATACCATCATTAGCTTGAGATGGTAAGACGTCTTCATTTATTAAAGATTTAATTTCAAGGTTGGCATTGAAAAAGAATATATAGTCATACTTTTGTAATTTTTCCTCTTGTGTCAGAAATATATCAAATCTCATCATAGTATCATAGGGCCAACCTAGTTTCTTTTGATATATTTTAAATACATTAGGATTACTTTCAAAATCTATGTGATCATTGTCTGTAAATACAAAATAATCCTTATCCATTGAAGGTAAGAAATATTTTTCCGTAGATAAGTAAAAATCTTTCCAAAAGACAGTGTATCTTCCTGTTGCTATATATAAACATGCAATTTTCATTTTTTTCTCCTATATTATTACCCATTCATCCGGTATATTTTCTTCTGCAGATGAAACAACAATTTTATCTGGATTTTCATTAAGCCATGCGCCCCACCAAGAAAAAGTGCTGTTGGCGATAATGTTATGCTTACAATTGCGCATTAGTTCCAAATCATAATAACCATGGCTTTCATCATTGATATCAACAATGGTCTGAGCGTAGCCGGTTTTTATATTATCTCTTACCCAATCAAAATCATTAGAGAAAATGTAAAAATGCGGATTTTCAACCCTTTGAGCAACATAATCTATGGCTTTTTGGTAGTAATCTTCCATACCTAAAATTCTAAATCCTCCGCTTAAATAATCCCCACGGCGGACGTGGATTGAAACAGAATTGGTCTGTTTGATTTCATCAAGCAGCTTGGCATTGGCTTCATCTAAGGGTTTTGTTAAAGTTAAATCATGCAAAATCTGTGGGCGTATGTGTTTAAAATAATTTTCATTTTGAAAATAGCCTTTGAAATAGCTGTCTTTAACCTGCAACAACTCCGGCTGATAATGAGTGCTTTGCTTTTCGCGTGTTATGTTTTTATAGGTCGGGATATTAAACCATTTTCTTATAAAACGAGGGAATTTAGACCTTGTTATATAGGGAGCTGTTTGCTCTTTGGTGGCATAGACTGCTTTGATATTATAAAGCTCTAGGTCAAGCGGACGTTTTTCGCTGACACCATATTCGCTTTTATCATACAAAACATCATCAAAATTTTGCCCGAAAGCGTAGCAAAACATTTGATTACCTAATCCGCCTCTGATTTCTACAATATGCATCAATATCTCCTCATTATCCATAAATATCTGAAGTATCTGCTTAATTTATGACCGCGGTAGGAAAGCATGTTTTTTTCTTTCAAATCTCGCAGCTCTTCGGCAAATGCCTTAAACATATCCGGCTTTATTGCTTTATCAGCGCGTATGCAACGCCCAAGTTGTTGCTTTAAGATAATCGGAACATAGGTACGACAAATATGCTGAAAATCTGCCTTATATTCCGGCTTGTTGTAGGTTTCATAAACAAAATTTAAGCCGGCATGATAATCTTTAATCTGCTGCGGTTTGGCCTTGGCATGGCTGATGGAATTTTCATCAACGGTGTAAAAATATAGTTTTTCTTTTAAAATAACCGTTTTCGGGTGTTTTTGCCAAACAGCTAAGGTGTGCGGATAATCTTCAAAATGTATTTTGGGAATAAACTCTAAACCTGCCAACAACTCTTTTTTGCTTAATTTAGTCCATGCGTTGATATGGACTTTATTTAAATACAACGGGTTATTTGTTATTTCAAATTTTATATCTGCTATTTTTAGCGGCGTTATTGCAGGAATTGCGTTTTCCGTATTTTTTGCAAAGTCAAAACAAACCATATCCGCATTATGTTCGGTTATAAAATGATAAGCGATTTCTAAGGTTTGCGGGTGAATACAGTCATCCGAATCAAGAAAATAAATATAATCACCGGTTGCTACCTTTAAACCGCTGTTTCTGGCGCCGGATAACCCCTGATTTTCTTGAGTAATAACTTTAATGCGACTATCTTTTTTTGCGTATTCGGATAAAATATTTTCCGAACCATCCGGCGAACCGTCATTGACGCATATTGCCTCAAAATCCGTCAAAGTCTGCGCCAAAAGGCTGTCTAAACAGCGTGGCAGATATTTTTCTACATTGTAAACCGGTATGATGACGGAAATCTTGGGCATATTGTACCTTTGTTTATCTGTTTCTTTATAATGAGGTAGCAGAATTTTATTGTAAGAGCAATTTAATTTTCTGTTTTTTCTACATCAAAAAAATGCTTTACTTTACAATTTTCCCCCTTATAATCGGCGGGTATGTTAAAGGATAATGATTTAATAAGGGATTGATTATGCCTAAGGTCTTTGTTTCAGGCTGTTTTGATGTTTTACACAGCGGGCATGTGCGCTTTTTTGAGGAGGCTTCGCAGTATGGGGACTTGTACGTTTCCATCGGCTCGGATAAAACTGTGGAAGAATTGAAACACCGCCCCACCCTTTATAACGAAAGTGAAAGACTTTATTTAGTTTCTTCACTTCGTAATGTGCATCAGGCTTTTGTGGCTAAGGGTTCGGGCAAGCTTGATTTTATGGAAGAATTAAAACAAATTAAGCCGGATATCTTCTTTGTTAATTCAGACGGAGATAGTGAACAAAAAAGACAGGCCGTTGAGGCGCTCGGTATTCGCTATATCGTTTCTAACCGTGTTCCTAAAGATTTGTTACCGGCTCGCTCAACAACGGCTATCCGCCAAGAACTTAAAAAGTAAGTTTCACATTATTTTTAGTATATCATTTAATTTTTAAGAATTATGCACGATCCGGAATTGGAAGTCAAGATTGCCCAGACGGCAACGCTTGCGGAATTTAAGGAGTTCTTGCAAAGAACGTTCTTGTGCCACGAAGCACAAGTTGCTCTTGTAAAAAGACAAGATCAGGCTCTGCTCAAAGAGTATGTTAGTCGTTTTGTCTTGTGTGAGGAAGCGCAGATTGCTCTGGCTGAATTACGTAACAAGGAAATCTTGCTCATCTACGCTGAAAGGTATAAGCTTTGCTTGGAGGCAACGAAGGCGCTCATTCTTCAGCTCAGATGACTTTATCAATAAAAAACCCCGTGCTTGAAAACGGCACGGGGTTTTTATTTTACCTATGAGCTATGCCCTATTCTTTGTTGGCTTTAGCTTGTGCAGACAAGTCATCCGCAATACGTGCAGAACGACCGCGCAAAGCACGCAAGAAGTATAATTTTGCTCTTCTTACTTTACCGATACGGGTTACTTCAATCTTCGCAACGTTCGGAGAATACAACGGGAATACACGTTCTACGCCTTCACCGAAGGAAATCTTACGAACTGTGAATGAAGAATTCAAACCATCATTCTTACGGGCAATGCAAACGCCTTCATAAATTTGAATACGCTCACGATCACCTTCTTTAACTTTGGTGTGAACTTTAAGGGTGTCACCGGCTTTGAAATCAGGTATATTTTTACCGTCTGTCAACTTGGCAACTTGCTCTTTTTCAATATTTTCTATAATGTTCATCAGTTTTACCTTTTTATAAAATTTGATACTTTATACACCTAACTATTTTTAGAATCAAGATAAATCTTAAATAAATCAGGTCGTTTGGCTCTTGTTACAGCTTCTGCTTTATCTCTGCGCCATTCGGCTATCTTTTGATGATGACCGGAAAGCAAAACTTCCGGCACTTCCCGCCCCTGCCATTCTATCGGCCGAGTGTATTGCGGGTATTCCAAAAGATAATTTTCAAAACTCTCATCTGCTAAAGATTCCTCGTTTCCCAAAACACCGGGGAGTAACCTTACCACCGCATCCAACATAATTTGGGCTGCTTGCTCGCCGCCGGTTAAGATGTAATCGCCGATGCTTATTTCTTCTATGTCATAA
Source organism: Alphaproteobacteria bacterium UBA2723 (assembly GCA_002353835.1). Lineage (GTDB taxonomy): Bacteria > Pseudomonadota > Alphaproteobacteria > RF32 > CAG-239 > CAG-267. The sequence continues at coordinate 14,313 of DEKL01000080.1, read as the reverse complement.
GCTTCTATGACGCGCTCATCTATCCCCTCAAAGCGGCCGCAGATGATTGTCAATTCTTCTTCTAAAGAGAGCTCACGGACTTTTTTCTGTGTTAACGGCAGACCTTTGGGCGACATGTATATAATCTTGCCGCTGTGATGATTTGCTTCTATCGCTCGGCTTAAAACGTCCGGCCGCATAATCATCCCGGCACCGCCGCCACAGGGCGTATCATCCACAGATTTATGCTTGTCTAATGCATAATCTCTGATGTTTATTGCCGTTAATTGCCATTTTTTCTCTTCCAATGCTTTGCCCGTCAGCGAGGCACCTAAAAAACCCGGAAATAATTCGGGAAATATGGTTAACACCTTGACGTCTAACATTTAAGAGAACCCTCTTCTTCAAGAAAAACCATTCCGGTTGACGCAACAATAATATAGCCTTCCTTAAGATTTATCTCCGGCACATAGCCTTTGTTAAAGGGAAGCATCTCGGCATTACCGCTTTTTAACTTGATTTCTAAAATATCGCCGGCACCGAAATTATAAAACCCGATAACCTTGGCAACTTCGTTTTTTTGTTCATCAAGCACTTTTAAGCCCACCAAATCCGTTTCATAATAAACTTCTTCGTCTTTGAGCTCAGGCAGAACACCGCGCTTCGCGTAAAGCTCTGTTCCGATTAAGGTTTCTGCCGTTGTGCGGTCATCAATACCTTTAATCTTGATACGGAGCAAATCTTTAGAATGTCCGGTAACTTTGATATCTAAAGCTTGTTTATCATTCTTATCAGTCAGCGTGCCATAAGAAGCAATATCTTTGTCAACCGCGGTAAAGCTTTTGACTTTAACTTCGCCTTTTATGCCGTGTACACCGACTATCTTACCTAAACAAACCTTTTTTTCACTCATTGGTTACCTGCTGTAACATAAACTTAAAATGATAATAAGTAAAAAGATTAAGCTTCTGCCGGTGCTTCTTCTGCGGCAGCTTTTGCTTCAGCTTCTGCAGCAGCTTTTGCCTCAGCGGCGGCTTTTGCTTTTTCTTCTTTTTCTTTAATTCTCTCCAGAGCTTTTGCCTTAGGAGCAGACTTCTTCGGTTGTTCGCGCATTGCCGGGGCAGAGCAAAGACCTAAGTTAGAGAATAACTTTTGTAATCTTTCTGTCGGCTGAGCGCCCTTTTGCAACCAAGTTTTTACTTTTTCTACATCAAGAACTAATCTTTCCTGATGATCTTGCGGTAATAACGGATTGTAAGAACCCAATTTTTCAATGAATCTACCGTCACGAGGAGCTCTTTGGTCAGCAGCTACAACACGATAGTATGGGTGCTTCTTTGATCCACCGCGAGAAAGTCTAATACGAACTGTCATTTTTTTCCTTTCCAGTTATTTTGTTTCGTTTGTTCCGCTTAAAACGGAAATTTGTTGTTTAACCCGCCAAAGGGCATGCCCCCTAACGGATTTTTTTTCATAAAATGAGAAGCAAGCGAACCAAGCCCGCCCATCTTTCTCATCTGCTTCATCATAGTTGACATTTGCTCATAGGATTTAAGCAACTTGTTAACTTCATGAACTTCTACACCGGCACCCGCCGCAATTCTTTTTTTGCGCGAGGCCTTGATTATATCCGGATTGCGACGTTCCCCTTTGGTCATGGATAGAATTATCGCTTCCTGCTTTCTCATAATGCTGTCTGCGTCAACAGACTCTATCTGCTCTTTATACTTGGCAAGACCGGGCAACATTCCCATAATTCCGGACATTGAACCTAATTTCTTCATCTGGCGCATTTGATTTAACATATCATTCAAATCAAAATGACCTTTCATCATCTTTTGAGCCATTTTCTCGGTTTCTTCGCGATCTATGTTTTCAACCGCTTTTTCAACCAAAGAAACAACATCACCTTTATCCAAAATACGACCGGCCAGACGATCTGCATGGAATTCTTCTATATCCTCAACCTTTTCGCCGGTACCTAAAAATTTTAACGGTGCGCCGGAAATCATCTTCATGGATAATGCCGCACCGGCACGAGACGAACCGTCTATTCTGGTTAAAACAAGACCGGTAATGCCGACTTTTTCGTTAAATTCTTTGGCGACATTGCAGGCTTCCTGACCGATAAGTGCATCTGCCACCAATAAAGTTTCTGTCGGGTTAGCAAGCTTTTTAACGGCAGCAACCTCATCCATTAAAACTTCATCTATCTGCAAACGACCGGCAGTATCCAAAATCAACACATCATAAAGACCTTTTTGCCCATAGGCTATGGCGCGCTTGGTAATCTCTAACGGCTTTTCGCCTTTAACAATCGGCAAAACATCAATGCCGGTTTGCGCACCTAGTTGTGCTAATTGCTCTTGTGCCGCCGGACGATAAACGTCTAATGAGGCCATCAACACACGCTTATTTTTCTTTAACTTGAGGGCAATTTTGGCAGAAGTTGTCGTTTTACCGGAACCTTGCAGGCCAACCATTAAGATCACTGCCGGCGGTACTGCCTTAAAATTCAGACTTGTATCTTCATCCGCACCGAGCAAATTAACCAGCTCATCATAAACGATTTTAACAAGCTGTTGGTCAGGACGGATGGATTTTATAACTTTTTCGCCCAGGGCTTTTTCTTTAACTTTTGCCATAAAATCTTTAACAACAGGAAGGGAAACGTCAGCTTCCAGCAACGCTAAACGAATCTCGCGAAGACCTTCTTCAATGTCTTGCTCTTTGATGATACCGCGCGAACCTAATTTGCTAAAGATACCGCTCAGTTTATTTGTTAATCCGTCAAACATTTGTTTTCCTGTTATTTTTATACCCTTTTGATAAAAAAAATTTGCGCCAGTGTGCGAACCCTCGCTGACTGACGGCACTCCGTAGAGTGTTAATTTTGTTATCAAAATTTAGGCTTAATATAGAAAATATTTTATAAGAGTCAAGAAGAATCTGGTCTTATTTTAAATTATTCTCGTGCTTTTTCCATACATCATAGCAATGCTGGCTGGGACAAACGGTTGTTTCATAATCAATCCCTATATCTTTTAAGCATTTTATCTCTTGATACCCGTTAGTCTTCGGAATATAAGAAGCATAGGTAAATATTATCGGATCTTTCGTTTTTAGGATGTTTTTGATAACTACATCATCACAAATATTTTTGGTAATAAAGACTTTGTCGGCATTGGCCAAATAATAGACCATTGAATGTAACCAAATGAAAGATTGACCATTATCTATAAAGACTTTTTTAGCTTTTATTTCATCATATACCGTCTGCTCAGCTTTTTCCCATCTGAAGGCGTACGGACTTTTTTCCTTAAAATCAAAACACAAAGAATTAACCGCAACCAGCAAGACTATTACGGCTGTCATCTTGTTTTTACCGAGTTTACTTAAAGATGTGCTTAATATCATAATGCTAAACAATGCAAAAAGCGGCATAGTGCTCATATAGTAACGACTGTGAAAGATATGCATATAGGGCATGGATAATAAAAATATCTGATAAAATATGAACACGCCTAATAACCATTTTGTAGCCGCACTGATTTCCGGTCTTAAATAAATGCTCGCGACTATACCGATAATAAGCCCGAAAATGACTATTTTTGTATCGGTATGATTAAAGGCAAACAGTTGTTCGGATATAATCGGGATAATGTTAGATAGCCTTATATCTGCCGCAAAAATAATTTCCATTAACGTTGTCTGTTCGGGTTTGTTGGTATAGGTCAGATTGGAAAGAACTTGTTTTGCACGCCATGAATCAAATAAAACCTCATAAGCTTGCGGATAAATAACAAAAAGCATTATTACACTTAAAAGCATGACGCAGGCAAGCTTAAACATCAATTTATGGTTTTTCCGCCGTAAAAATATCAAACAGCCGAATAATGTGGCAAAAAATGAGAAAAATATGGCGTTATACTGATTAAAGATACCTAAAAATGAAAACAAAAATATTAACGCAAGCTCTTTATTTGTTGCTTGGTTATTTTGAATAATTTTTATCATTTCATAGCACAAACAAATTGAAAACAATGTTTGTAAAACATACATTCTTAAATAAACAATTGTGCTGACACCGATAACGGAAAATCCCCAAAGTGCCGTAACACAGAGCGCTAATTTATCATCTTTTAAGAGAAGTTTTGAAAGTTTGAAAAGCATTAAATAAATAAGCACAAAGGCGACGAGATTTATAGCACCGGCATACCATTTGCTGAAGCTGTTCGGGAAAAATGAGGTAATGGTATGTATTAAAACAAAATATAACGGCGGGTGCTCAACATATTTTAAATTATGGTTGATATTTTCGTAAGAGAATTTATTGTCTTTTTGAACGGTCAGATAATCGGAAAAAGCGGAATTATCCGTCCACCGATTAAAAATTTCGGCATTTTCGCTTACTTTTAAGAATGATGTCGTATCCTTATCCAAATAAACCTGTGCACTGTTGGCGCGGGCATAGGACCATTGTTCATCCGAGTGAAAGCCTTTCTTATCAGCAAAACAATGCAAAATCACACAGAGATTAATGACCAGCAACAAGCAAAACAGCGTGCTTGTCTTTGTGAAGAGTGCCAAAATCTTTTTTACCATAATGAAAATACCTTAATTTTGTTGCCTTATCTTTTTCTGTTTTACTAAAAATGTCAAATAAATTATTTCCGCAACACTATGTGCTTATTTTCTGCTTGCAATATGAAAATTCTTCGCTATTATGCGGTTAACTTTTGATATAACCGTAATTTAGAGTTTAATATGCCAGAAAATACGATAAATAAAAGAAAAACTTTTGCGATTATTTCGCACCCGGACGCCGGTAAAACAACTTTGACCGAAAAATTATTGCTTTTCGGTGGGGCTATTCAACAAGCAGGTGCGGTTAAGGCACGCGGTGAAAACAGACGGGCACACTCCGACTGGATGAAGGTTGAGCAAGAACGCGGTATTTCCGTTGCTTCTTCGGTGATGACTTTTGAATATAAAGACATTACATTTAACCTTTTGGATACTCCGGGGCACGAGGACTTTTCCGAGGATACATATCGTGTGTTAACGGCTGTGGACTCGGCGGTGATGGTTATTGACTCGGCAAAAGGTATTGAGACACAAACCAAGAAACTTTTTGAAGTTTGCCGCTTGCGTAACATTCCGATTATCACTTTTATCAATAAGTTGGATCGCGAGGGGCTAGACCCGTTTATGTTGCTTGATGATATTGAAAAGACATTGGCTCTTGATGTTTGTCCGGCAAGCTGGCCGATCGGCTCAGGAAAAGACTTTTTAGGTTGTTATGATTTGCTTAATGACCAACTTATTTTGATGAATAAAACCGGTAATAAGGGACAAGTTAACAGCGTGATAGAAACCTGCAAAGGGCTTGATGACCCGAAACTTGACACTCTGCTACCGGCACATGCCGTCGCTAAACTTCGTGAAGATGTGACGATGGTTAAAGAGCTTTGTCCGGCATTTGATTTAGAGCTTTATCTTGCCGGTGCACTAACCCCTGTGTTCTTCGGCAGTGCCATTAACAATTTCGGTGTTAAAGAAGTGTTAGAGGGACTGCATGCGCTTGCACCTACCCCGCGTCCGCAACCGGCGGCAGAGCGCGAAGTGAAGGCTGACGAAAATAAAGTGACCGGATTTATTTTTAAAATTCAGGCGAATATGGACCCGAAACACCGTGACCGTATTGCTTTTATGCGCATCTGTTCGGGGCATTTTAAGCGCGGGATGACGTTAAGCCAAATTCGTACCGGGAAGCCGGTCAAAGTTGCAACGCCGGTTATGTTTTTAGCGCAAGAGCGTGAGCTTGCCGAAGATGCGTATGCCGGTGATATTATCGGTATTCCAAACCACGGACAGCTCAGAATCGGTGATACATTGACCGAAGGGGAAAAATTGCATTTTACCGGTATTCCGTCTTTTGCACCGGAATTATTAAAATCCGTACGCGCACTTGATCCGCTCAAATCTAAGCACCTCGGTAATGCGTTACAACAAATTGCCGAAGAAGGCGGTGCCAGTGTATTTAAGCCGGTTATCGGTTCGGAGTGGATTGTCGGCGTGGTCGGTGTGTTACAGTTTGAAGTTATGGCAGACCGTATTCGTACCGAGTTTAATATTCCGGTTGTCTTTGAACCGACACAATATTTTACGGCACGTTGGATTGCCTCTCAGGATAAAAATATTTTGAATAAGTTTATTGATGCCAACCAAGCCAATATTGCCCAAGACCATGACGGCGAAACCGTCTTTTTGGCACGTAATGCTTGGCACTTAAACAAGGCTAAAGAGGATTTTCCGAAAGTAGAGCTGCGTACAACGAGAGAACAAGTGTTTTAAGTATCACTTGAGCTTACTGTTTATCTTTTGACGGCATCCGGTTGCATATTCCGGAATTTGTGCATAGCAGACAGGCGTTTTATCGGTTGAAAGTGAAAAATGTTTTTCAACAGAGAGTATGTCCTCAAATCCCTTATTCGTTTTTACTTGTAAAATAGGTATGAACAGTGTCTTTCCCAGACCTTCGGAACGCATTTTTGAATATGTCATGGAAGATATTTCCCCATTTTTATCCTTAACAAGAGATTGAACGGGCGTATCAAAGGTATGAGCCAAGCCGTGCAAATCCAGATTATGTTCATGTTGACTGGAAACCGCAATATAGTTTTGGGCTTTATTAAGCTCTTCATCAATAAAGCCGTTGTAGCGAAGCGGAATAAAATGATGAACCTCTTTTTTATGGAAATTTGTACCAAATTTTTGAGATAAAGATTTATCAAACTTATCGGCAAAAGCTTTATGCTCGGCTTCTTCACGAAAAACAATACGTTCGACTTTCAGATATTCATTACTGGTTTCACTCTGGGGGATTTTTGTAATTTCTCGCTCTTCAAAACGAATATTAAGGCCGAATTCATTAAGGATTTTGTTCATTTGAGCTAAATCATGTTCGTTTTGAGCACGTTTTATACCTTCATTGAAAACACCGACACAGAGAATTTCTGCAGCTAAATCATTAGATAAGGGAATAATGCTGTTATTCTGTGATTTAATTTCCTGTAAAGCATTTATGATATTTGCTCTCATCTGGTTTTCATTATCAAAATGAAATATCTCCGAATGTATGGTCCGAGAATTATTAACGGCATGGTCTAAAAAAATTTCATATTGTGAATAACGCGGATTATCAGGTGTTTTACTAAAATATGACCATATATGCGTATTACCTGTTTCGCCTTTAATCTCTTGTTCAATAAGAGTATGGTGAACGGTATTGACAGTAGCTTCAATATTTTCTTTTTGCGGCAAGATATCCGAAGAATTTTGATTGAGTTTAGATTTTGATTTTATATTGAGCAACTCGCTCATCTTATTTAATAGAAATGTTTTATCCGCAATTTGCCGCAATGGTGTGTTGTTATCGGACAAATCTTTAAATATGTTATGGTGTTTATTCATATATTCTTTGCGAATTTTAATCTCTTCTAAAAACTGTTCCTGATGCATAAAAGATAATTTCCGATAAATTTGGTATTCTTGCTCAATATTGGGAGAAAATTCGGTTGTACAAGCCATTTTCTTGTATTGAGCCAGAGTAATACACTTATGTGCGGGCTTTGCGGTAAGCAATTCCTGTTTAACGGTAGAAAATGTCAGCCCTTTGTTATCTACTAATTCCTGCACTTGTGTCGGAGATAAAAAATCTTTTTGTTGTTCAAGAAATTCCTTCTTTTTTGCGGCAGAGGTTACACCATCTGCTTTTAGCTTAAAGTTCCAAGATGCTTTTGTAAACAGCTTCTTATTATTTTTTAGGAGATTGATACTTTCGGTGGTTCCGTCCGCAAAGGAAACTATAAGTTTCTTGTTGTCTTCATTCTGTACGGAAAGTAAATTTTTATTTTCAACATCACAACCGTTAAAGCTCAGTTCATTAAGTATTTTCTGCTTAAAAGTTGCTTCCTGTTTAAATAGTTTGTTATTTTGGCTACGAAGGATATTTTCTTTATTGATTGCTTTTGCCTGCAAGGAACTTGCCGCCTCATCTTCAAGCGCTGTTTTGCGCCATTTTTCTAAGTCAAAGTTTGTTATGGCCGTTTCTTTTTTGAGATAACCGACAGCTTTTTGATATGTTTGAACAGCCGTGTTTTCAGGCAAAAGAGCCAAATATTCCTCTATAAGCTTTTTAATTATGTTATCTGATTCACAAGAATTGTTGTAGGCAAAGATGTCTTGCCTAATCGTGTGCAACAATCTTAATGTATCAAGCTCTGAGGACATGGCAACTCCTTTCATGTAGTAAATTATAACACAATTATTAAAATTATTAAACAAAAAATAATAAAAAAGTGCTTGCAAAGGTCTCTTTTTTGTGCTATATTGTGCTCGTTAAATGATAAGGTTATGAAGAAGATTATGTCACTCTCGTTCTTTGCAAAGAGGATGGGAGTAAATGTTCGCCGCCTCAGTTGGTGTATTGTCCGCACGAAAAATGAGGACGGCGAAAAAAACGAAACCCCGGCAATTTGCATTGATGGTTCAGCGTTGTGTTTCAACATCTTAAATGATAGTTTGGAAACTCTGCTGAACGTTGGCGGTTGTCAAACAGTCGTTACTAAGGCTCGTGTGAGCGAGACCGAAAGCGGCTACGAATTCAAGCCGAGCAAAGGGGGGCGGCTTTTGGTGACCTTTGAGGAGATTCAAAAAGTTTATGAAAACAAAATCTACTCAAAGGAGTTGGAATGCAAGGCGCAGCGCTTTGCTTAAAGAGATTTACCCTTGTCGCCTTAAAGCGACGAGGGTTTTTTAATAGCGTTTCGGAATAAAAGTTTTCTTGAATAAGGCTTTTTCCATGCCGTTAATGTGAGTTATATGGGGATTTTGCATTATTTCGGCAAGTTCGGTGGTGCAGAAAGTACTCCGTTCATCAGCCCCCTCAACAAAGGCATGGATATTACCGCCGGCGGCTTTGATGTAACGTGATGAGGCCAGACGCCATATTTTGGTGATTTCTTCTCCTACCTCATTGACTTTGCCGTCTAAACCCAAAGCTATCAAAGCCTTACCGCAAGGCGTATCATCTAACATCTTAGCCCCCGGACTTCTTTTTATAAAAGCGATTGCCTGTTTTTTATTTTCATCTGTCGGCATGAAGCTCACGCTATATACCACCGCACCATTTACTATGGTTGATACATCTTCATTTTGAGCAATATCATAAGCTTTTTTAAGAAGGCTGTCCATTGCTTTTTTCCGGCTTAAAATTAAATACGGTGATTTCTGATGGGGCAAAAATACGCATCGGTACCCCCCAATAGCCGGTACCGCGCGAAATATACATTTTAACGCCGTTGACATCATAAAATCCGGCAAGTCTTCCCTCATTACTCTGCTTTACAAAGTAGTGAAACGGAAAAATCTGTCCACCGTGGGTATGGGCGGATAATTGCAAATCTACATTATCCTTATTAACGCCTTCAACCAACTTCGGCGTGTGAGAAAGCAAGATAACACAACTGTCTTTATCAGCAAAATACAGGGCATTTTCTATTTTTACTTTCATGCCGGCGGCATCTGCGGTATTGATATCCGGTATGCCGGCGATATATATACCGGTATCGCCCAGTTTTTCTCCGTAGTTGCTTAAAAATTCAAAGCGCATTCGACCGAATGTAATGCCCCATGATAGGCCGCCATGATAAAATTCATGGTTGCCTAGCGTGGCAAAGACATTTTCCTTTGCTTTCAGTTTTGCTAATTCCGTCATCTGCGAAACAAGACTATCCGGAGAACCGTCCACTATATCACCAACCAAAACGATGGCATCCGGATTTAAGGCATTAACACGGTTAACCAGATTTTTAATGTATTCTGTTGATACGGCAGGATTGATGTGTAAATCTGAAAGCATCACAATTTTGGCTTCCTTTTTTATCTTCGGAGATGTTATTTCATAGGTTTTAATAACAGCGTCTTTTTCTGCTTCATAATAGCCGTATGCACATACCAATAAGCATAAAATTATGGTTATGATATTAGCTTTTTGCAATTTGGATGTATCTTTCATATCATCCAATGATTTGCGGCGGATAACATCAGCAATGCTCCAAATAATGTCACGAATAAAGGTTATGACAAACAGCAAAAGTACAAAACCGAATAACAAGTATAAATATTTGTTCATCAGTTGTATGTTCGGTGACGGGGAATTAAAAAATTTAAAACAGATAGTCGGTGCGGCTAAGCCCAGCAACAACACAATAAACGTTCCCAACTTTGTGTACCAACGATAATTACCGTAACCGACATAGGTTTTATAGGTAATTGCCAGAACTGCCAAAGCAATAATGGCGTAAGCAAGCACCACAGACATCTCATCCCTCCCCTGTTTTTTAAGCTTCTGCTACTTTTTTGACGGTAACACGACGACGATATATTCTTTTCGGTTTAGCGGTTTCTTCTGTTTCTTTTTTATCTTCGTTAATTTCTACAACTTGAAAACTTTTAACCGGCTCTGATGCGGGTAATGTTTCCACATATCCGTTAGGGGCGCTGACGGCCTCTACCGGCTCTTTATTTTCAGTTGTACTTTCTTCAACGGAATTTTCTTCTCCGACAGAATTTTCCGAGGTTTCCGCTTCCTCTGAGCGATTTTGATTATCATAACGGCTTTGACGACGCTCGTTGATATCAGTTACGATTTTACGATAATGCTCGGCATATTGGCGATAAATTTCCATATCCACATAATCACCATTACCTTGTGCTTCTTTTGCCAAATCATTATATTTTCTGATTAAATCCAATGCGGTGCCGCTGATTTTACCGGCAATACTGACACTATCAAACTTATAATTTAAGGTATAACCGTTGTTATTACCACTACGAAATCTATTTGGTTTTTTCATACATATTCCTACTTCAGGGGAACTCTTACCCCACACATTATTACAAAATTAAAAAGGAAACAAAAGTGCTTATCTATCTTATCTTTGCACTAAATACTCTGACAATATATCTGTTCTATTTTATTTTGCAACAGATTTTTTTAAAATAACACAACGCTCAATGCCGGATAAATCTTGGGCGATTTCTATAAGTTTTAATTGTTTTTTGGTAAAAATATCGGCAACATCTCGGGCTTGATTATAGCCGACCTCAAGCAAAATATACCCGCCATCTTGCAGTAACGGGAAAATAATCTCGGCAATATCGCGATAGCATTTCAAACCATCTTTACCACCATCTAAAGCACTCTTAGGGTCATAGGTTTTAACTTCTTCATCCAAAGTTTTGATTTCCGCACTCGAAATATAGGGCGGATTTGAAACAATCATATCAAATAAACCTGTAACAAAGCCCTTTTCCTGCCAGCTTTTATTAACAAACATGGTGCGCGCCTTAACGCCTAAATTTTCGGCATTTTCTTGAGCGACTTCCAAAGCTTTTTCGGAAACATCCACCCCTACCCCGTTTGCTTGCTCTCTTTCCTTTAAGAGTGACAGCAAAATACACCCCGAACCGGTGCCTAAATCCAATATCCGAAAAGGTTTGTTCTGAGGCAATAATTCTAAGGCCTTTTCAACCAAAATCTCGGTATCAGGTCGGGGAGATAATACGTTTTGATTAACCTTAAAAACAAATTTATAAAACTCTTTTTGACCGATAATTTTATCCAACGGCTCATGCGCTAAACGGCGGTGCAAATATTCTCGGGCCTTTTGTTCTTCTTGACTTGTCATTTGCGGATAATCAGGCGCGACGGCTTTTAAGATAATGTCTGCCTCTAACCGCGGGGAAGATATTTTCCCTTTTATCAGTTCGCCTATAATCTCTTCACGTAATGTCATCTATGCCGCCATGGCTTTTTTTACTTCTGCCGACAGTTTCTCAAAAGCTTTCTTTTCTATCTGGCGGACACGTTCTCTGCTGATGTTAAAATACGCCCCGATATCATCCAAAGTACACGGGTTGTCCGTCAACATTCTTTTTTTGATGATGTATTGCTCTCTGTCATTTAATTTTTGCAAACATTCGGCAAGTATTTTTGCTTTATACCTCTGCTCTTCGCGACCGGCTAATTTGGCTTCTATATTTTCTCGCTTATCTATCACTAAATCCAGCTTTTCGTGCCCGTCTTCATCATCCCCGATGCTGACATTTAATGAGCTGTCCCCACCGATACGGCGGTTCATCTCGGTTACTTCTTTCTCATCAACCATCAGCTCGTTGGCGATTTGCTTGACGACCTTCGGTTCAAGCTCTTTATTTTCATAAATGCCTAAGCGCGCCTTGATACGATTTAGGTTGTAAAAAAGTTTTTTCTGCGCGGCAACGGTGCCGATTTTAACCAGCGACCATGAACGTAAAATATAATCGTTAATTGCTGCCTTTATCCACCAAATTGCATAAGTTGCCAGGCGGACTTTCTTATTCATATCAAACTTTTTAACAGCCTGCATTAAGCCAAGGTTAGCTTCAGAAATAACATCAGACATCGGCAGACCGTAACGACGATAGGTTAAAGCAATTTTAGCCGCTAAGCGCAGGTGCGAGGTTATCAATTTTTGTGCGGAAGCTAAATCCCCTTTAGTTTGAAAATCATATATCAGCTTTTTTTCTTCTTCTTCGGTTAAGACCGGAAAAGCCTTGATTTTTTCCAAATATGTGTAAACACCATTGTCATCAATCACCATAGGTAATTGATTTTTCTTTTCTACCACAACTAAATTCTGATGTTCACTCATTTCTTTCTCTTTAAGGACTTATATCGTTTTTCTCATCAAAAAAGTCAAGTTCTATTCTTTATAGATGAATGATGCTTCCTCATCAATTGTTTGTTTATCCAACAAGTTAATAATGTGTACCCGATAGCCATCTTCCTCGGAATACAGCAACAAATAAATCTGACCGGCATACTTATCTTTGCTGATATTTTTGCAAAGACGCATATTTTCTTCCGCAACAGCGTGATTTGTTTTGATATTTGCAATAATATCCGATACCGGACTGGTTGCCGCAGTCTTATAATTGGCAATATTTTCGGTTTGAAATTTATCCAAATTATGCAAAATAAAATAACGGCGACGACGATATATTGTTCCGGCATTATCATTAGCGGCAAAGTAAGCGTCAATAAACTCGGCACTTCTTTTTAACAAGGTATCATCATCACAAGCCGGCATCGGAATAACTTTTTTTTCTACCTGATGAACAACCTCAAGCTCCGGTTGTTTTTCTTCCGGCTCGGAAGATATTTCATCAGGGTTTACGGAAACCTTTTGAGCGTTATTTTCTTCAGGTGTTGCAACCTCTTCTGCAACATTTTCAGTAACAATTTGTTCTGTCGGTTCTTCAGCATAAGCATTAAATGTACTTATTGCCAAAGTTAAAATAAATAACAAAAGGTTTCTCATATTTTTCTCCTAGAAGTTTAATGACTTTGGTGTTCTCGGGAACGGTATCACATCACGAATATTAGCAATACCGGTTAACAGCATCATCATACGTTCAAAGCCTAAACCGAAGCCGGCATGCGGTACCGAACCGTATTTACGAGAATCCAAATACCATGAGTAATCTTCTTCACGCATACCTAATTCTTTGATACGTGCTTTTAAGACTTCATAACGCTCTTCACGTTGTGAACCACCGATTAACTCGCCTATTCTCGGGACCAAAACATCCATAGCGGCAACCGTCTTGCCATCATCATTCATACGCATATAGAAGGCTTTGATTTCTTTGGGGTAATCGGTTACGATAACCGGGCGCTTAAAGTGTTCTTCCGCTAAGTAACGCTCATGTTCGGTTTGCATATCAATACCGTATTCCGGTGCGTATTCAAACTTTTTGCCGGACTTCTTCATAATTTCAATTGCCTCGGTGTAGGTTATGCGGGCAAAATCATTGTTCTTAATATTGTTTAAGGTATCCATCAATGTCTGGTCCACAAACTTGGCAAACAGCTCAATATCTTCCGCACATTGTTCCATAACGTAAGAAACGCAGTAACGAACCATATCTTCGGCCAAATCCATATTATCTTTAAGATCAGCAAAAGCTATTTCCGGTTCTATCATCCAGAACTCGGCAGCATGGCGGGCGGTGTTGGAATTTTCGGCTCTGAAAGTCGGCCCGAAAGTATAGATATCACCTAAGGCACAAGCATACATTTCACCATTTAATTGGCCGGAAACGGTTAAGTGTGCCGGTTTACCAAAGAAATCCTGGCTATAATCAATTTCTCCGTTCGGCAATCTTGGCGGATTTTTCAAATCAAGCGTGGTTACTTGAAACATCTCGCCGGCACCTTCGCAG
>DEKL01000098.1 GCA_002353835.1 Alphaproteobacteria bacterium UBA2723 | reverse complement strand
TGTTCAAAAACCTTAAAGTCCTGCGACCATACTTCCATATAGATTTCCCGTTTGGCGTTTTGTATAACTTCAATAATTTTGTCCTGAATGTTTTGTTTACCAGTCACGGTTATAATAGGTTCGTTGTAATCTTCTTTTACATTCGGAAGATGTTTGTCGAGGTAATTAATAGTTGAAGCCATCTTCTTCTGAACTCTTTGGGTAAGAAGCTTTGGTTTTATCGGAGAGTATGTTACAGGTTTCGTATTTGTTGATATAACAATATTTTTTTCTTCAAGGGCTTTCAGGGTGTCATAAGTTCTTGACTGCGGAATATTTGCAAGTTTTGATACTTCGTATCCGGTTGCAGGATACTTTTTCAGAAGCGAAATATAAACTTTCGCTTCATAGGTATTAAGTCCGATTTCTTTCAATTTTTCCACTAATTCTGCCATAAAAACATTGTATCATATCGGCAAAACATATGTAACAAATCTTAACAATCGGTCAATTTCCGCTCCACGCATGACTTTATATATATAAGGGGAGTTATATTTAAAAGGTTAGGTAAAGTCCATGAACAATTTCGCAATTAATAATCTTGCAAATATGGAATTCATGCTCTATGGCGGAAGGTCAGGCATGAATATGAACTGTCCGAGTATTTACAACGGTTACAGGTTACCTAACTCTGTTTTTGGTAATCCTTACGGGATGTACACTCAATATAATAATCCGACTTTTAACGGTTATAATAATACCGGTTTTGGTCAGAATATTCCTTCAAATTATTCACAAAAAACAGAGACAAATACGCAAGCTTCAAACACATCTTTTCAGCAGGGAATAACTCAGGAAGATATGGACAAACTTGCTGATTATTACGCAAAAAACAATGTTCTTGAAGAAGGGTTTACGGGTGCTCTTACAGGAGGTTTGAGCTGGATGGTATTTGAACATGCTCAGTCCGTTTTCCATCCGAAAAATGCCATAAAAGGTGCGAAAGCCGCAAACGAGATATTTAAAAATGTACCGAAAGGATTTGCAAAAGAAAATGCGGCATTATTGGAACATGCCCATTTTGCCGTTCAGCAGGCAGTAAGAGATACCGGAAAAAAGGGCTGGTGGTCTAAGTGGTTAAGAAATCCGCTTGATAAAAAAGCAATAGATCCGCTGGTTAAAGATATGGAAAGGGCTATTGCAAGCAGAAAAGTTGATAAAATTGCGGAAGCAACAGCACGTTTGCAGGCTGCAAGAGGTATGGACGGAAGAATTGCAGGCGCTCTTACGGGAAGAAAAACTGTAGCGGGACGACTTAAATCGAAAGCTGACACAATACTGAAAGATAAAAATAATCTAATCAGTATGAATAAGAGCGTTATTACAAATAACTTCGGCGAACTTATAAAGACCGGCTTCAAAAAAGATTTTGTCGGATTTATGATTTTTGAAACAATATTCAATGCAGGCAAGATAATGACTGCATTCCAGAAGGATACAAAAACAGGCGTAGAACAAACAACTCAGTCATTAGGCAAATCGGCATTAGGTACAGCAGGTTGGTGCGTAGGACGTGCGGCAGGAACGCTGCTTGCGGCAAAAGTCGGAGCAACCCTGGGATTAGGCGCAGGTCCGGTAGGTGCAGTTGTCGGAGCTTTAATCGGATTTACGGTAGGTTCAGTTGGCATGTGGGCAGGTCATAAGCTGGGTAACAAGATATTCGGTACTGATGTCGCCGATAAAGTAGAAGCGCGCAATATGGCTAAAACACAGGAAGGTCAGGCAGAACTCCTGCAGTTCGCAATGGAAAAAGCGCAGGAAGGTAAGACTGACGCAAAGACAAATCAAATAGTTTATAAAGCGTTAAACGCTTATGCATAAAAGTTTATAAAATACCTTATTAATTAACCTAACCCTTTCGTATTTTGAGGAGCGAAAGGGATTCTTTTTGTGTAAATACCAAAGAGAACAAGTTTATTTCATGTTAAAATAATCTTGCAAAGGGGTATAAAAATGAGAAGTGACAACATTAAAAAAGGAGTTGCAAAAACTCCGCACAGAAGTCTTTTGATGGCAACAGGAGTATCAAAAAAGAATATGAACACTCCGTTTATAGGAATTGCAAGTTCTTTTTCCGACCTTGTTCCCGGGCATATCGGACTGAGAGATTTAGAGCGTCAGATTGAAAAAGGTATTCATACCGGAGGCGGTCAGGCTTTCATATTCGGAGTTCCTGCTGTATGTGACGGAATTGCAATGGGGCATGACGGAATGAGATATTCGCTTCCTTCCAGAGATTTGATTGCAGACTGTGTAGAAACAGTCGCTAACGCTCATCAGCTTGACGGACTTGTTCTTCTTTCAAATTGTGATAAGATTACCCCGGGAATGTTAATTGCCGCTGCAAGAGTAAATATTCCCTGTATTATTGTTACGGCAGGCCCTATGCTCAACGGTGAAAGCAAATGTGAAAAGCTCACAATGATTAAAGGTGCTTTTGAGGCTGTCGGGAAATACAGAAATAAAGAAATAACGGAAGAAAGATTGTTAGAGCTTGAAGAGGCGTCTTGTCCTTCTGCGGGGGCTTGTCAGGGTTTATATACGGCGAACACTATGGCTTGCTTAACAGAAGTTATGGGAATGAGCCTTCCGCATTGTGCAACTGCCTCAGCTGTATCTTCTGAAAAGCGCAGAATAGCCTTTGAAAGCGGTATGCAGATAGTCGAACTTGTTAAAAGAGATAAGCGTCCTCTGGATATAATTACAAGGGACTCTTTGCGTAATGCTATTATTGCTGATTTGGGAATGGGCGGCTCCACAAACTCTTTCCTTCATATTTTGGCAAT